>NZ_JAQNDK010000006.1:215000-515000 GCF_028368935.1 Sorangium aterium
GAACCTCTACGGATCAGGGATCCTCCGCGCCTACCGCGGCCGGCCGACCATCGATCTCCTCGACTGGCTCGACTTCTTCTGGCCGCTCTTCAGCGTCATCGCGCTCGACGTGCTCGTGGGCCTCGGCGCGCGGCAGGCGGGCGCCGGCGCGCCGGCAGGTGAGGGGCGGAGGAGCGGCCCCCGGGCCTTCTGGGCGGCGTCCTCGGCGTTCGACAAAGGGGTCCTCGCCGCGACGCTCCTGTGCCTCGCCTACTCGTGGTTGTTCGTCGTGCCGATCATGGGGTTCTCGCAGAGGTTCTATTTCGCGCCGCTGCCAGGCCTCATCTACCTCGCTGGCCGGAGCGCTGCCCGGCTCGCGCAGACGCTTGCCGACTCGGTCGGCCAGCACGCGCCGGCCGCCCTGCCCCTGGCCGGCGTCGCTGCGGCGGCGATCCTCTGGCTCCAGCTGTCCACGCCGCTCGCCACGGCAGGGAAGGACCTCGCCGGCGCCATCGCGGCGAACCGGCTCGGGCATTTCAACATCGTCAAGCACGGCAACACCTCGGGACCGCAGAAATACTGGTTCGCGATCGATCGCGTCTCGAAGCTCCCGGACGACCTCGTCATTGCCACGACCGAGGTCGGGATGCTCGGCGCGATGAACCTCGAGAAGACGATCATCGACATGGCCGGCCTCAACGACACGCGCTTCGCGCTGGAGCCGTTCTCCGCGGACAGGTTCTTCGAGGCCTACAAGCCCGATCTCATCTACATGCCGCACCCTCACTACGTGCAGATGACCGAGGATCTGACGGCCCACCGCGAGATGTCCCGTTATATCGTCTACTCGAAGTCCAAGCTCGGGACATCCCAGTTCGGCATCGCCGTCCGGCGCGACAGCCCGTACTTCGAGCGGTTGCAGCAGATCGTGAAAGAGAAGATGGGCTCGAAATGACGCCCTACGGCGCGCCGTCAGCGGCAGCCCGCCCGATGGCCGGCGACCGTGCGCGGCGCCGGCTCTCTCCAGCGTGGCGCGTGGCGATCGACGCTCTTCCAGCGATCCGGGTCGTCTGATACCATCGCTCCCGACCGCGGCGCCTGCCGCACTGGAGCATGACGTGAACTGCCCGAAATGCACCGCCTCGATGGATGTCGTCACCTTCGGCGGGATCGATGTCGACCGGTGTACTGCGTGCGGCGGGATCTGGTTCGATAGCCGGGAGAAAGAGTCCCTCAAGGCCATGGCGGGCTCCCAGCAGATCGACACCGGCGACCCGTCGGTCGGGCGGAAGAACAACCAGATCCGGCGGGTGCCGTGCCCCCGCTGCACGACGCCGATGGTGCGCATGGTCGACCCGGAGCAGTCGCACATCTGGTACGAGAACTGCAGCGTCTGCGGCGGCGTCTACTTCGATGCCGGCGAGTTCCGCGATTACAAGGAGCACACGCTGAGCGACTTCTTTCGGGACCTGTTCGCGCGCCCGCGCAGCTGACGGCGTGCCGCGCCCGGAGCCGCGGACACGGGCTCTCCTCTGCCGTGCAGCTCAGCCTCGAGGAGCCCGCCCGGCGGCCCCCGGCGCGCTCTCGATCAGGGGGCCTCGCGGCCGGACTCCTCGGCGCTTGAGCCCTCGCGGGCCTCGGGGAACGTCGCCAGGAGCTCGCCGGCGCGGAAGACCCACAGGGTGCCGGGCGTCGCCTTGCGCCAGAGCTCGTCGCGCGTGAGCGGCTCGGTGGCCACGACCGCCATGCGCGCGTCGGGGCCCACGCCGTGGAGATCGTTGAAATTCACCTTGAGATCCGCGTCCACGAGCGTGGCCTCGCCGAACGGGGCCTGGCGCAGGATGCAGGAGAGGTGGTCGCCGCAGCGGGCGAAGAGGTGCTCGCCGTCCGCGAACAGGAAGTTGAAGACGCCATCTGCGCCGAGCTCGTTCCCGAGCTCGTAAAGCGTGCGCCCGAGCTCCCGCCCGTCGGCCGGGTAGCTCGCGCCGTACGCGCTCCGGATCGCCTCGAGGAGGACGCAGAAGGCGTGCTCGCTGTCGGTGTCGCCGACAGGCGTCTCGACGTGGAGCTTCCGATCCCTGACCGTGGGCAAGGTGCCGTTGTGCGCGAACACGACGTGCCGGCGGTGGAGGACCCTCATGAAAGGGTGCGTGTTCTTCAGCGCCGCTCCCCCGCGCGTCATCTTGCGCACGTGCGCGATGGCGAGGGCCGTGTGGATCGGGTTCTCGCGGATGAACCGCGCGAGCGGGCTCGAGAAGGCCGGGTGAGGCTCGAGGAACGTCCGCGCGAACAGCCCATCGTACAGCGAGACACCCCAGCCGTCCGCGTGTGGCCCCGTCTGCCCGCCGCGGAGCGCGAGCCCCGTGAACGAGAACACGATGTCCGTCGGCACGTTCGACACCATACCAAGGAGCTCACACATCGCGGGCACCCTCCCGTGGCGCGCGCGCGCCATCGACGATCACGAGCCCCGTGACCCCGCCTCCGGCGGAGACGTTGCTGACCTCCGAGGCGGAGAGCCGCACCATGGCGCCCTCCATGCGCGAGATGAAGGTGGGGAGCGGGCCCTCCGCGCCGCGGGCGAAGACGAAGGGGCAAAGGTCGAAATAGACCTGCTCTTCCTCCACGGCGCCGCCGCGGAACGTCGGCATGCGCGCCGTGCGCGGGCGGCGCCGCTCCTGCGCGATCCAGGGCTGATCCGCGGCGGCCCGGACTGCCTCCCTCCACGCCGCCGGCGTCGCCGTCCACCCGAGCAGCACGCCTCTGCCGCCGTACTCGTCGTTGGGCTTCAGCACGAAGCTCTCCTGCTCTCCGAGGAGGAGCTCGACGAGATCCACCTCACGGCCCCGCCACGCGGCGCGGCTGGCGGTCACCCTGCGCGTCCAGGGGATGTGCTCCGCGATGGCCGCGCGTTGCTCGGGCGAGAACATGCCCGAGAACATGGGGTTGCTCAGCACGGCGAACGCCGCCTTCTTGTTGAGGGGCCTGATCCGGAACGAGTTCGCCACGTACGCGGCGCGGTCGCGGTAGGCGCGGATGAGGGGGTGATCGATGCCGCGCCGCTCGATGAGCTCCTGCGTAATCACGCGCCGGTAGACGAGATCGATCCGCTCCCCGCGCGCTTCGAGGCGGCGGCCGTCGTACGTGAGCTCGTCCGGATCGACGATCCTTGTCCGGTGCCCCTCGGCCGAGAACAGGTCGGCGAGCACCCTGAGCTCGGCCGAGGTGTCGACCGCGGCCCAGTCGACGATGGCTATCGCGGGCCGCGCCTCGCGCCCGCCCCACGCGGCGTAGCCCTCGCGCAGGGCGCCGAGGAGCGCCCGGTGCGGCGCCGGCGTGCGCAGGCCATGCCCGTCCCGGAGCGGCGCGAGGTGGGGGAGCGCCATCAGCGTCCGCTCGACGAGGAGCTGGTCGGTGAGGCCTGCGGGGGAGTCGGCGTTGTACTCGATGAAGGAGAAGCCGCCGTCGGTGATCAGCATGTCGAGGCGCCCGACCGTGTGGAGCGGCCCCGCGCCCGGCACGATGGCCGCGAGGGCGCGCTCGTCCGCGGAGAGCCCGATCTCCTCGGCCAGGAAGTCGTCCCAGATCGCGCGCTGCGCGACCCTCTCCAGCGCGGAGGCGATCTGCTCGGCCGCGCGGGCGATCGCGGCGAGGTCGTGCTCGGCGATGAGGTAGGGCCGCAGGTGGCGGCACAGCGGGCGCGCGCCGTGGACCAGCCCGAGCCTCCGCTGGGCATCGAGGAACGCCTCGAACCGCGCCGCATCCATCGCCCCCGGCGCGGCGAGCCGGGCGTCGAGCTGCTCGGCGAGGGATCTCGTGGCGTCCTGGCTCATGGCGACCTCATGTCGCGCCCGCGCGCGGGGTCCCCCAGGCGTGCACGGGCGCGCCGGAGTCGACCTCGGCCATGTACCGCTCCAGCATCTTCCTCAGCGCCTCCTCGCGCGACGCGGAGCCCATCTCCAGCGCCGAGAGCGCGCGGAGCTGCCATGTGGCGCCCGTGATGCCTTTGGCGACCCGCGCCTCGAAGAGCCCGAGATAATGGCGGGCCTCGTCCCCGTCGACCCCCGCGGTCACGAGTCCCTCCTCGACCCGCGGCAAGAGCGAGAGGAGGAGATCGCGCGCCCGGACGCACCTCGGCGCGGCCCCCGGTACGGCCGGCCAGATGAGCTCGGCGTCGAGGCCGTAGTGCGCCGCATGGTAAAAGTTCCTCACGGCGAGCTCGAACGGGAACGACGGCAGGAGCTCTCCGATGGAGGGCGCGAGGGCGAGGATGCCCCCGAGCAGGAAGCTCCCGTTCGCGAGCATGTCATCGAGCGTGGGCCCGGACGGCAAGGCGCGCAGCTCGATCCGCAGGTGGCCGTCGCCGTCCGGATCGTACACCGGTCGATTCCAGTTCCAGACCGTGCCGTGGTGCAGGCGGAGCTCGTGGAGCTGCGGAATCCCCCCGTCCCGCGCGCAGCCCACGACGTCCTCGTCGCCGCACACGGGGAGGATGGGCTCGTGCAGCGCGACGCTCTCCATGAAGAGCTCCGCCGCGCCGTCGCGCACCCAGCCGGTCCCGAAGCCGATGCGGGCCGGCATCTTCCAGTCCGCGCCGGGCGCCGGCGGGCGATCGTCGCCGGCCTGCTTGAACACCGCCACGCGCGTCTCGTGCCACAGCCGGTGGCCGAGGAAGGTGGGCGAGTTGCACGCGGCCGCGAGCGCGGGCGCGGTCATCATCATGGCGGCGTTGAACAGCCGCGCGAAGGCGTCGGGCGTGGCCCGGAGGTGGATCTGAAAGGCGGTGTTCGCCGCCTCCATCGCGGGGTCGTCCGACGTGAGCTCGAGCGGCTCGGCGCCGTCGATCCGGATATGGAAGGGCGCCTTGCGCAGCCGGCTGAGCCCCGCGGCGAGCGCGCGATACCGGGGCAGGTTGGTGATGGTCGCAGGGCTGAAGTCGCGCCGCTGGAAGGTCGGCAGGATGCTGACCGGGACCACGCGCGCGCCCCGCGCGGCCGCGCGCTCGCGGATCGCCTCGACGGTCGCGCGCATCTGCTCGCGGAGCGCCGAGAGCGGCCTGCCGGCGAGCGGCACCGGCTGCGTGCTGAGCTCGATGTCGAACGCGCCCATCTCCGGCGTGATCATCGGGCTCGCCGCGGCGCGCGCGATCTCCGCCCCGATCGGCACGGGGCGCGCCTCGCGATCGACGAGGAACATCTCGAGCTCGGTGCCGATCGTCGCTTCCCCGTGGCCGAACCCCGGCCGCGCGAGCACCATCTCCAGCGCCGCGAGGTTCTGCTGGAGCCGGGTCTTGAAGAGCCGATAATCCACGGTCTTGAAATGGTCTTGCTGGATCTCGATGCCCAAGGGACCTCCCCTGCGATCCCGGCGAGGGCCCGTCCGCCAGCACGGCGAGCGCCGTGGGCTTCAGGAGAGCTCGCAGCCGGGAGCGCGATGTTCCCGCGCCCTACGCGCCGCGCAATGCAAGCGCAGGGCCACGGACGGCGGTCTCGGCATGAAGGAAGGCGGAGACGGCCGCCCGCCGGCGTCGAGCTCGATCGGTGTGGCGTCGATGCAGCCTGTGGCAAAACGCGCCGTGGGCGCTGTGCGAGGGGGTTCCCTGCGTTTCGCGCAGGTGTCGGGCAGGTTTCACCCTGGGCGCCGGCTCATCGGTCGACGTGCGGGACGCGCTCGACCACGCATGCGCCCGCCTTGCAGCGGGCGACCGAGTCTTCCTTCGGCGCCATGCACTTGGCGACCGGGCAGCTCGCGGCGGCGCAGCTCGCGGCGCGCCACTTCTGGAGCTCCGCGAGCGCATCGCGGTGGAACGCCTGGTTGCACGGCGGGCACAGCTGGTCGCAGCACTGCCCGGCCTGCGCGCAGGACACCACGCAGTCGGCGTCGGCCTCGCACCGAGCCTCGGACGCCGCGGCGCGCGGTTCGCCGGCCGCCGGCGGGGGCTCCGCCGCCGGCGAGGTCTCGGCCGCCGGCGGGGCCTGCGACGCGGGTGAGGCCTCGGCCCCCGACGGGGCCTGGGCCCCCGACGGGGCCTGCGGCGCGGGTTCCTTGGTACAGCCGGCGAGACAGGCGAGGCCGGCGAGGCCGGCGAGCACGAGCGAGCGAGAGGGCAGCGAGATCTTCATGCCGGCCATGATGGCACGGAGCGAGCCCGCGGCGCGCGGGGCGATGGCCGATCCAATCGTTCTTTTGCGACTTTGCGGCTTTGCGACTTTGTGTTGAAATCTCTCTCCGGATCCCTGGCCGGACCCCTGCTAGCAGTTAGTAGAATGAGAGCGGCTGCCCCGTGGCCTCCACGACGGCCATCCACAGGTCGTCCGTCGGGTTCACCTGCTTGCGCATGCGGACGGCCAGGGGCATCGGCACGTGCACGAAGCGGCCGTGCCACCGGCCGATCAGCATCTCGGTGTTGCCCGCCATGGCCGCGTGGACCGCGTTCCGGGCCATGTTCCAGCAATACACGCTGTCCGACGGGGACGCGGGGACGCTGCGGATATGATAGCTCGGGTCCAGGTACTTCAGCGTCGCCTCGACGCCGCGCGCCCGGAAGTGGGC
The DNA here is from genome assembly GCF_028368935.1 of Sorangium aterium. Lineage (NCBI taxonomy): Bacteria > Pseudomonadati > Myxococcota > Polyangiales > Polyangiaceae > Sorangium > Sorangium atrum. The sequence continues at coordinate 221,532 of NZ_JAQNDK010000006.1, forward strand.
GTTGATGCGGTCGCGCAGGAAGAGGCCGATGTCCTTCAGCTTGAGGTTGCCGCTGAGGTCCGTCGCCATGGGCTCCGCGCTGGAGGTGCAGTGTTCTTGCATGGCGCCCTCGGCGACGACGATCACGGCGTTGCCGTGGCGGGCGAGCCGGCGCTCGAGGTGCGCGAGCAGCCCGCAGGGGCCGTCGAGCTCCGCGTGGACCTCGGGGATGAGGACCACGTCCACGTCCGCCGACGCGAGCGCCGCCGCGCACGCAATGAAGCCCGAGTGCCGGCCCATCAGCTTGACGAGGCCGATGCCGTTCTTCGCCCCCGAGGCCTCCACGTGCGCGCTGCGGATGACGTCCACGGCGGCGGCGAAGGCGCTCTCGAAGCCGAAGCTGCGGTCGATGAACTTGATGTCGTTGTCGATGGTCTTCGGCACGCCGACGACCCCGATCGACAGGCGGCGCTCCTCGATGGCCCGGACGAGCGACATCGCGCCGCGGATGGTGCCGTCGCCGCCGACGACGAAGAGGACGTTGATGCCGAGGGCCTCGAGGGTGTCCACCATCTGGTGCGGGTCCTGGTTGCCGCGGGAGGTGCCGAGCACGGTGCCGCCCATGCGGTGGATCTCCTCGACGCTCCGGGGATCCAGGCGCATCGGGGCGTGCCCGAAGCGGGCGACGAGCCCCTCGTAGCCGTAGCGGAAGCCGAAGATCTCCGGCACGCCATAGCTCTGCGCCATCGTGAGCACGAGGCCGCGGATGACGTTGTTGACGCCGGGGCAGAGCCCGCCGCACGTCACGATGCCGGCGCGCACCTCCTTCGGATCCCAGAAGACGCGGTTGCGCGGCCCGGCCAGCTCGAACGCAGGCGGCCGCTCGCCGGAGGCGTCCGCGAGGACGGCGGACAGGCGATCGTTGAACAGCACCTTGTCGGCCTCGCCGACGTACACCGTGGCCTTCTCGCCGAGCTTCTCGGCGACGGGCGAGGGGTGCCGGCAAGGGCCGAGATCCTTGATGGCGAGGTCGGCAGGGGTCACCACGCGCAATGCCTCCAGGTGGGGAGAACAGCGCCCCTCCGGCGAGCACCGCCGCGGGGACGCTTCCATCGTCCGACGGCGCCTGTTTCGACCGCTTTTCAGGAGCGATAAGCTATCGTAACGCCGCGCGGTTCCGTTCCCACGCAAGGCGCCACGAGGGGCAGCGCGTTATGCGCAGCTCCCGTTCCTCGTGAACCAGGCCGCTAGCATGTCGAGAAAGACGCGGGTCTTCGGGACGAGCGTGCCGCCGGGCGGGAAGACGGCGTGGACGTCGAACCCCTGAGGCGTCCACTCCTTCAGGACCTGGACGAGCCGCTTCTTCGAGAGGAACGGGCGGACGAAGTAGAGGGGCGCTCGAACGATGCCGGCGCCGGCCGCGGCGGCCTGCGCGGCCAGCTCGAAGCTGCCGACGGAGAGGCGCGGGCGCACGGCGATGGATCGCGTCCTCGAGCCAGCGACGAAGGGCCAATCTTTGGGCCCCTCCTCGCGCGCGACGACGATCGTCTCGTGGTGGCCGAGCTCCTCGGGGCGCGCCGGGACGCCGCGGCGGTCGAGGTAGCGGGGGCTCGCGTAATAGCCGCCCGTCGCCGTGCCGAGCCGCCGGGCGACCAGCGAGGAGTCGTCGAGCGGGCCGACGCGGATGGCGAGATCGAAGCCCTCTCGCGCCAGATCGACCCTCCGCGCCGAGGTGTCCAGCTCGACGACGACATCGGGGTAACGGGCCAGGTACGGCGTGATGACGCTCTCCAGCAGCGCCCCCGCGAGCGCGGACGACGTCGTGATCCGCAGCAGCCCGCTCGGCTTCGACCTGGCCAGCGCGACCACGGCCTCGGCGTCGCGCGCGGCGGCGAGCGACCTTCGCGCGTGCTCGAAGTACGCGCGCCCTTCGTCGGTCAGGCGCAGGGAGCGCGTCGTCCGGACGAGGAGCGAGACGCCGAGCCGCTGCTCGAGCTCCTGCACCCGCGCGCTGAGCGTCGCCTTGCGCGCCCGCATCGCGCGGGCAGCCGCGGTGAATCCATTGGCCTCGACGACGGCGACGAAGGCGGCGAGCTCCTCGAGCGAGCGGCCGGATTGGTACTCCACGCGTTCCAGTCTGGCGCCGATGTGGCCTATTGTCAAAAAGGCTGCCTGCCCGCATCGTGAGGTTGCACGGGCGCTCGGGCGCCGCGTGACGCTGCGAGGCGCGCCTCGAGCGCGCCGAGACTAGCTATCAGGAAGGAACCACCCATGATTCTCGTGACGGGAGCCGGAGGGACTGTCGGAGGCGCCCTCCTCGATGAGCTGAAGTCGATGGGCGTGAAGCCCCGCGTCGCCCACCGCTCCAGCGACAAGGCCGAGAGGGCGAAGGCCGCGGGGCACGACGCCGTCCTCCTCGACTTCGCGAAGCCGGAGACGCTGCGGCCGGCGCTCGATGGTGTCGATGCCGTGTTTCTGCTGGGGTCCGGCGGCGCCGGGCAGATCGAAGCGGAGATCCGGGTCGTCGAAGAGGCCAGGGTCGCCGGGGTGAAGAGGCTCGTGAAGCTGTCGGTCTGGGGCGCCGCGGGCGAGGCGTACTCGTTCGCGAAGATCCATCGCCCGATCGAGCGCGCGGTGGAGGCGTCGGGTCTCGCCTGGACGTTCCTCAGGCCGAACGGCTTCATGCAGAATTTCGTGACCTACATGGCGGATTCGATCAGGGCGCAGGGCGCCTTCTACCTGCCCGCGGCGGACGCGAAGATCAGCCATATCGACGTGCGCGACATCGCGCGGGTCGCGGCGCTGGCGCTGACGACCTCGGGCCATGAAGGCAAGGCATACGAGCTCTCGGGTCCGCGGGCGTTCTCTTACAGCGAGGCGGCGGACATCCTCTCTCGCGTGCTCGGCAAGGAGGTGCATTATGTGGCGGTGTCCGACGAGGCGGCGAAGGCCGGTATGGTCGCCGGCGGTATTCCCGATCTCTATGCCGATGCGATGATCGACCTCAACCGGCTCTACCGGAGCGGCGCCGGCGCCGGCGTGACCTCGGCGGTGAAGGACGTCACCGGGCGCGAGCCGATCGACTTCGAGCGGTTCGCCGTGGATCACGCGGCGGCGCTCCGCTGAGGTGGCGCGCTTCGAGCGTCCGGTGCTCTGGATCTAGAATTCAGCCATCAGCCCTATCGACGGGTAGACGATGAAGCTGTCGAGATCGAGCGCGACCGTCCGCTGACCGAGCACCGTGAGCTCACCGCTCGAGAAGATCTCCGCCATCGTCAGCTCGAAGCCGAAGAATACGTGTTTATAGCCGAGCGCGACGCCGGCCTGGCCGCCCACGTAGAAGCCGGTGCCGGAGAACGACGCGAGCTCCCGCTCGCCCGGATAGCCGGTGAAGGCGGGCAGGTCCAGGACGAGCGACGTGCCGAAGGTCGTGAACATCAGGCGCGGGCCGCCCCAGACCCGGTACCATGTGCCCGCCTTCCCGATCTGGATGGGCAGGTCGACCTGCCATCGCGTGAAGTCCTCCAGCTCGACGATGCCAAGGATGCTCCCGACAGGGAACTCCATCACGTAGCGCCCGATGCCTGCGCCGGCCGTCAGATCGACGCCGTGCTCGTCGCTCTTCAGGAGCTGGTAGCGGGTGCCCAGGCGGAACGCGCTGCCAGTATACCGGAGGTTGAGCTCCCAGCGGTCGAGCGCGGTGTAGCCGATGCCGATGTGCGGCGTGACCGAGGGCGGGTTCAACGCGAGCGCGCCGCCCGCCTCGAAGAGCGCCTGCCGCTCGGCCTCGGACAGCTCCCGTGACTCCGCGACGTCCGCCAGCACGACGCCGGCGTCCACCATCGACGCGAGCGCGCCGGTCGGGATCGAGACGTCGAGCCCGAGCTCGGCCTGGACATGGCCTTTCTTGGCCACATGGGCAGGCTGGAACGTGGAGAGCGCCGGCGCGCAGCCGCAGGTCCACAGGGCGAGCACGGCGAGGGTGCGAGGAAGCATCGGCCGATCACGGTATCATGACCGTTCTCTCGAGGCGCGCGTCGACGAGGGCGCGCCGTCCCGTTGCCGTCGGCGTCGGCCTGACGCACGTGAAGGTAGCGACACCCGACTGAGCCTCGCGTCCGGGCCCTCGATCCCGAGGTGTCCGCTGTCCGGCTTACCGGTCGTCGCGCGGCATGCCGGCTCTCGCAGGCGTCCAGGCGGGTGGGTCGCTCGCAGGAAAGGATTGCTGACAGGCCTCTTCCACGACGTCAGCCACGGGCACGGCCGGCGCGACCCGCGCCGCAGCTCGCCTCGCGCGCTGCTCCTTGGCCGGGCGCGCTTCGTCGCCTGGCTCTCCCGAGCCACTCCAGGTCGTCCGCGCCTGCGCGTGCCCCATGGTGCCTCCTCCGCCCACGGACATTGCGCCTCGCTGCCGCGGTGGCAAGCTCCCGCACCGCGCTGTCGATCTCGGACGACCGGGCAGGCTGCTGCTGCCGGAGCGCAGCGCTCGAGCCGACATGACGGCGTGGCGATCGAGCGGAGGCGCTCGCGGGAGGAGCCCACGATGGACAAGGCGAACCAACCGTTCCGAGTCGGGATTTCAGGGTCCTACGGCGGCATGAACCTCGGCGACGAGGCCATCCTCGATGGCATCGTCACGCAGCTCCGGGCGTCGATACCAGCGGAGATCACCGTGTTCTCGCTGTGCCCGGAGGACACGAAGGCGCGCCACCAGGTCGAGCGCGTCGTCCCGGTCCGTGAGCTCACACGAATGGAATCGACCGCCGAGATCGAGCGCCTCGATCTCTTCGTCCTCGGCGGGGGAGGCATCCTGTACGATCGGGACGCGCCGGTCTATCTGAGAGAGGCGCTCATCGCGGAGGAGCGCGGCGTCCCCGTCGTGATCTACGCCGTGAGCGCCGGGCCGCTGTCGGACCCGAGCGCGAAGCAAGCCGTGCGGGCGGCGCTGAACGCCGCGGACATCGTCACCGTGCGAGACAAGCAGGGGCGTCGCCTCCTCGAGGAGGTGGGGGTGAACCGCGAGATCCGCCTCACGGCCGATCCGGCCCTGCTGCTGCGCGAGGAGGCGCTGCCGATCGAGGCCATCCGGGCCGAGGGGGTCGAGTTCGAGCGGCACCTCGTCGGCTTCTCCGTCAGGGAGCCGGGCCCGGCGGCGCCCGACATCGACCCTGACGAGTACTATGGCCTGCTCGCCAACGCCGCCGACTTCGTCGTCGAGCGCCTCGACGCGGACGTCGTGTTCGTGTCCATGGAACGGACGGACGTGCAGCACAGCCACGCGGTCGTCGCCCACATGAAGAACGCCGAGCGGGCAGAGGTCTTGAGGCGCCGGTACACGCCGCAGCAGATCCTCAGCCTCGTCGGGCACCTCGAGTTCGTGGTGGGCATGCGCCTCCACTTCCTGATCTTCTCGGCGCTCCGCGAGACCCCGTTCGTGGCGCTGCCCTACGCGTCCAAGGTCGCGGGGTTCATCGAGGACCTCGAGATGGAGACCCCGCCCCTCGGGAGCATCAGCTCCGGGCAGCTCATCGCCAGGCTCGATCGCTCGTGGGACACGCGTCACGAGATCCGCGCGAAGATCCGCCGGCTGCTCCCTGGCCTGAAGGCCAGGGCGAGGGAGACCAACCAGCTTGTCACCGAGCTCCTCGCGCGGCGAGCTCCGGCGGCGCAGCCCGTGCGGAAGAGCGCGTGAGCGCGGGGAGCTGGCGATGGACGTGATCCGGACCGACGTCGCCGTCATCGGCGGAGAGCTCGGCGGCTGCGCGGCTGCGCTCGCGGCGGCGCGGACGGGCCGCCGCGTCGTCCTGACGGAGGCGACTCACTGGCTCGGGGGCCAGCTGACGAACCAGGCGGTCCCTCCGGACGAGCACCCGTGGATCGAGGACATCGGGGCGACCCGGAGCTACCGCGCGCTGCGCCAGGGGATCCGCGAGTATTACCGCAGGCATCTGCCGCTCACCGCGTCGGCCAGGGCGCTCCGCGAGCTCAACCCCGGCAACGGCTGGGTCAGCCGCCTTTGCCACGATCCGCGGGTCGCGGTGGCGGTCCTGCACGAGATGACCGCGCCGTATCGGCTCAACGGGCGCCTCCTCGCGCTCCCTGCTCACCGGCCCATCTCGGCGTCGACGCACGGCGATCGGGTGACCGGCGTCGTGGTCCGAGGGCTCGAATCGGGGCGCGATGTCCTCCTCGTGGCCGACCTCTTCATCGATGCCACGCCTCATGGCGAGCTCCTCTCGCTCGCGGGCGTGGAGCACGCGCTCGGGGCGGAGTCGCGCGCGGAGACCGGAGAGCCGCACGCCCCCGACCGCGCCGATCCGGGGGCCCAGCAGGCGATCACCGTGTGCTTTGCGATCGAGCACCACCCGGGAGAGGACCATACCATCGACAGGCCCTCTCAGTACGAGCGCTGGCGCTCCCTCGAGCCGCCCGGCTGGCCGGGACGGCTGCTGGACTGGACGGCGGTTCGACCCGATACACTCGAGCCGCTGACTCGAGGTCTGTTCGCCGCGGAAGACCGGCATCCCTGGTGGAGCTTCCGGCGGATCCTCGACAGGACGGTCTTCGAAGCGGGGTTCGCGCCGAGCGACATCACCATCGTGAACTGGCCGCAGAACGACTATTGGTTCGGGCCCGTCTGCGGCGTCGACGAGGCGGAGGCCGCGCGGCACCTGGACGCGGCGCGGCAGCTCAGCCTGAGCCTTCTGTACTGGATGCAGACCGAGGCGCTTCGTCCAGACGGCGGGGTCGGTTATCCAGGCTTGCGCCTCCGCGGGGACGTGGTCGGCGGCACGGTCGACGGCCTCGCGCCGGCGCCCTACATCCGCGAGTCCCGCCGGATCCGGGCCGAGCTCACGGTGCTTGAGCAGCACATCGCGTATCCGCTCCGGCCCGACGGCCCTGCGACGTTCGAGGACAGCGTCGGGATCGGGTGTTATCGCATCGATCTGCACCCGCGCGTCGGGGGCGCCGGGTACCTCGATCTCGGCTGCTGGCCGTTCCAGATACCGCTGGGGTCGCTCATCCCGGTGCGGGTGGAGAACCTGTTGCCGGGCGGGAAGAACCTCGGCGTCACGCATATCACGAACGGCGCCTACCGGGTCCACCCCGTGGAGTGGAGCGTCGGCGAGGCGGCGGGGCTGCTCGCGACGTTCTGCCTGGAGCGCGGCGTGCTGCCGCGGCAGGTGCGCGCCCGGCGCTCGCTCCGGGAAGAGCTCCAGGCGCTCCTGGTCCGCGAGGGCATCGAGCTGGCCTGGCCGGCGCTGAGGCCGGTATGAGCCAGCGCCGCGCCACGGCGTGTGTCGGCGAAACGACCGCGCACCGCGCTACGACGAACGGGGGAGCTTGACGCGGAACGCGGTGCCCTCCTCCAGCGTGCTCGTGACCTGGATGGAGCCTCGGTGCGCGTCGACGATCGATTTGACGATGAAGAGCCCGAGCCGTGGTGGTGTGCTCGTGCTGTGCGCGTCCCCGAGCCAGTTGCTCCAAGGCAGGAAGATTTCAGGCAAGTAGCCAGAGGGCGCTGCGTCGGTCCTGCCCGCGCGCGCCGCCCTGGCACGCGCCGCGCGCTTGCCCGATACTCCGCGCATGCGCCCCGGGGACCTGCTCGCAGGTCGCTTCGAGCTCGATCGCGTCGCAGGATCCGGGGGAATGGGCGCGGTCTATCGGGCCATCGACCGCGAGACCGGGGAGCCGGTCGCCGTCAAGGTGGGGCTGCACGCGGAGCACGCGGAAGGCGAGCAGACCGAGCGGTTCCGCCGGGAGGCGCGGGTCCTCGCGGGGCTCCACCACCCCGCCATCGCGCGGCACGTCGCCCACGGCGTCACCGCCGAGGGCCGGCAGTACCTGGCCATGGAGTGGCTCGACGGCGAGGATCTCGCGGCGCGCCTCCGGCGGGGGCCGCTGGGCCTCGACGAGAGCCTCGCGCTCGCCGCGCGCGCCGCCGAGGCGCTCGGCGCCGTGCACCTGCGCGGGGTGGTCCACCGTGACATCAAGCCGGCGAACCTCTTCCTGCCGGGTGGGGACGTCGCGGCGGTGAAGATCCTCGACTTCGGGATCGCGCGGGCCTCCGACGTCACTTACACGCTGACCAACCCCGACGCTCCCGTCGGGACCCCCGCCTACATGGCACCGGAGCAGGTCCGCGGCGAGCCCGACATCGACGCGCGCGCCGACCTGTACGCGCTCGGGTGCGTGCTGTTCGAGTGCCTCACCGGGCGGCCGCCGTTCGTGGGGTCGCACGTCGTCGCGCTGCTCACCAAGGTGCTCTTCGCGCAGGCGCCCCGCCTCCGCGAGCTGTGGCCCGGCGCGCCTCCGGCGCTCGACACGCTGCTCTCGCGCCTCCTGGGCAAGGATCGGCAGCTGCGGCCCGGGGACGCGCTCACGATCGCGGCAGAGCTGCGCTCACCGGAGATCCGGGAGGCGAGCGCGGCGCCCCTGGCGCCGTCGGTCGGGCTGACCACGGCCGAGCGGCGGCTGGTCACCGTGGTGCTGGCGACGCGCCAGCCCGAGCCGGCGCGGCCTCCACAGCCGGCGCAGGCCGTGGCCAGCGACGAGAGCACGGCACCCGCGCGCGGCCTGACCCATCAGCGCCGCTGGCCGCTCGCCCTTCTCCGAGAGATCCGGAGGACCGCCGACCTGCACGGCGCGCGCGTGGAGCTGCTCCAGGACGGATCGATCGCGGCCCTGCTCACGGGGGCCGAGGCGCCCACGGATCTCGCGGCGAGCGCGGCCCGGTGCGCCCTCTCGCTCAAGGCGCTGCTGCAGGCCTCCGACGTGGCGCTCGCCACGGGCTGGGAGGTCGTGGACGGGACCCAGCCGCTCGGGACCGTGATCGACCGCGCCGTCGCGAACCTCACGGCCGCGGAGCGGGGCGCGGAGGAGGCGCTCCGGCCGATCGCGATCGACGCGATGACCGCGTCCCTCCTCGGCCCGCGCTTCGAGGTGGCGCACGGCGAGCGCGGGGCGGCGCTGCTCGGCGAGCAGGAGCCGCTGGAGGAGGCGCGCGCGCTGCTCGGCAAGCCGACGCCGTTCGTGGGGCGGAGCAGCGAGCTGCGCTGGCTCGAGCTCCTCTTCGACCAGTGCGCCTCGGAGCCGTGCGCCCAGGCGGCGCTCGTGATCGGCGCGGCCGGCGTGGGCAAATCGCGGCTCCGCATCGAGCTCGCGCGCAGGATGCGCGGCCGCGAGGCGCCGCCCCAGATCTGGACGGCGCAGGGCGACGCGGTGCGGGCCGGGGCGCCGCTCGGGCTGCTCGCCCAGGTGGTGCGGCGCGCGGCCCAGATCGCGGAGGGCGAGCCCCGGGAGCGCGGCCGGGAGAAGCTCGCCGCGCGCGTCGCGCGATCCGTGGACGCCGCGGAGCAGGCGCGGGTGACGGAGTTTCTTGGCGAGGTGATCGGCGCGCCGTTCCCGGACGCGGATCGGCGCGAGCTGCGCGCCGCGCGGCAGAACCCGATGCTCATGGCCGACCAGGTGCGGCGCGCCTGGCTCACCTTCCTGGAGGCGGAGTGCCGCGCCGGGCCGGTGCTCCTGGTGCTCGAGGACCTGCACTGGGGCGACCTGCCGACGGTGCAGCTCGTGGACGCGGCGCTCGGGCAGCTCCGGTCGAGCCCGCTCCTGGTGCTGGGGCTCGGGCGGCCCGACGTGGACGAGGTGTTCCCGGGGCTGTGGGCCGAGCGGGGCGCGACCGCGATGCGGCTCGGGGCGCTGCCGGCCCTCGCCTGCGAGCGGCTGGTGCGCGCGGCGCTCGGGGAGCAGGCGCCCGCGGCGCAGGTGGAGAGGCTCGTCCGGCGCGCGGCGGGGCACCCGTTCCTGCTGGAGGAGATGCTGCGCGTGGCGGCCGAGGGCGCCGAGGGCGCCGAGGGCCGCGACGCGGGCGAGGCGCCCGAGACCGCGCTCGCCATGGTGCAGGCGCGCCTCGAGGGGCTCGATCTGGAGGCGCGCCGGGCGCTGCGCGCCGGGAGCCTGCTGGGCGAGGTGTTCTGGTGGGGCGCGATCGCCCGGCTGCTCGGGGTGGACCGGGACGACGCCGCGCTCGCGGGCCGCCTCCTCGCGCTGGAGCAGCAGGAGTGGATCGCGCGGCGGCCTGCGTCCCGGTTCCCGGGCGAGGTGGAGTACGCGTTCCGGCACGGGCTCGTGCGCGACGCGGCGTACATGATGCTCACCGAGGCGGATCAGCGGCTCGGGCACAGGCTCGCCTCCGAGTGGCTGGAGCACGCCGGGGAGCGGGACGCGCTGGTCCTGGCCGGGCACTGCGAGCGCGGCGGCGAGCCCGAGCGGGCCGTGCGGTGGCTCTGCGCCGCGGCGGAGGAGGCGCTCCGCGGCAACGACCTCGCGGCCGCGCTCGCGCGCGCGGAGCGGGGCGTGGCCTCCGGCGCGAGCGGGCGGGATCTCGGCGCGCTGCGCCTGGTCCAGGCCGAGGCGCACCTGTGGCGCGGCGAGCTGTCGTCCACCGAGGCGCGCGCGACGGAGGCGATCGCGCTGCTCGATCCGGGGTCGGGCGCATGGTACCGCGCGCTCACCGCGGCCCTGCTCGGCGCCAGCAAGCAGGGCGCCGTCGATCGCGCCGGGGCGTGGGCCGAGAGGCTCGCGGCGACGGCGCCCGCCGAGGAGGCGCTGAGCGTGGTGGTGCTCTGCCTCTCCGGGTGCGCGGCGGAGCTCATGCTCGCCAACCAGCACGCGACCGCCGACGCGCTGCTCGAGCAGTGCCTGCGCCTCGCGGGCGATCCTCCGACGGTCGACGACGAGGCGCTCGGCGGGCTGCACCAGGCCGTCGGGTTTCGCGCCGCGCTCGCGGGTGACCACGCCGCCGCGGTGGACGCCCTGGAGGTGGCGGTCGGGGCGTTCGGGCGCGCCGGCGACCGCCGGCAGGCCTGCTCTGTCCAGCTGAACATGGGCTTCATCCTCACGGAGCTCGGCGCGCTCGAGCGCGCCGAGCAGCTGCTGCGCGCGGCCGTCGCCCAGGCGACACAGATGGATCTGCACGAGGTGCTCCCGACCGCGCGGCAGAACCTCGGGAACGTCCTCCTCCAGGCGGGCCAGATCGACGAGGCCCGCGCGCTCCTCGAGCAGGCCATCGACGCGTCGCGCCGGCAGGGCAACCGGCGCATGGAGGGGCTCTCGCGCGCGTACCTCGCCCGGGCGGCGCTCCTCTCGGGCGACCGCGAGGCCGCCGCGCGCGAGGCCGGCGCGGCGGCGGCGCTGCTCGACGTGGCGCCGCTCCTGCGCGCGGTGGCGCTGGCCCTCCTCGCGCGCGCCCGGATGGGAGGGGAGCCCGAGGGGGCGGCCGAGGCGCTCCTCGACGCGCAGGAGGCGTTCCGCCTCATCGAGGACGCGGGGATGGCCGAGGAGGGAGAGTCGCTGATCCGCCTGACCTACGCCGAGGCCCTGCGCGCCGCCGGCGAGCGCGAGCGCGCCGCGAAGATGATCGAGGCGGCGCGCTCGCGGCTCCTCGAGCGCGCCGCGAAGATCGGCAGGCCGGCGTTGCGGCAGAGCTTCCTGGAGAGCATCCCCGAGAACGCCCGCGCGCTCGCGCTCGCCGACGCGTGGGCTCTGGAGCGCCAGGGGGCTGTCGCCTGAGCGCCGCGTCACCCAGGTGCCCTGTGGATCCGCCTCGCTCGAGCGGATCACACCTACCCGCCGCGGGTGTGCATCTCCAGGTGCGCGTCGCGCTTCAGCTGGATGGCCGGGAGCAGCGCGCCGCGTGATCGGTCGGCGAGGCGGGCCTCGGCGCCGCGGTCGGAGCGAGCGCCCCACACGCGGGCGACGATGGCCTTCATCTCCTCCAGCGAAGCGCCCTGCCGGAGCGGCTCGCGCAGGTTGGTGCCGCGCGGGGCGTAGAGGCACAGATACCACATCCCGTCGGCCGTCAGCCGGCAGCGATTGCAAGCGCTGCAGAACGGCTGTGTCGTCGAGGAGATGATGCCGAACGTCGTCCCGCCGGGGAGCGCATACTGGGCGGCCGGCGCCGTGCCCTCGCCCGAGATCGCCTCCACCCGGCCGTAGCGGCGCGAGAGCGATCTGAGGATCTCGGCGCGCGAGACGACCTTGTCGTGCGACCACTGGGTCGCGCCCCCGACGTCCATGTACTCGATGAAGCGGACCTCGGCGGGGATGGTCTTGCCGAGCTCGATGAGATCCGCGAGCTCGTCGTCGTTCACGCCGCGGATCACCACGGCGTCGATCTTGGTGTCGGTGAACCCGGCGGCGGGCACGGAGCGCAGGCCCTCGAGGACCTGGGCGTGGGTCGTGCGGCGGGTGAGCGCCTTGAAGCGCTCGGGGCGCAGGGTGTCGAGGCTGACGGTGAGGCGGCGCAGGCCGGCCGCCCGGAGCCCGTGGACGTGCTCGGCGAGGAGCACGCCGTTCGTGGTCATCGCGATGTCTCGTATCCTGGGCTTGTCGGCGATGAACCGCACGAGCGTCCTCAGATCGCGGCGCAGCAGCGGCTCGCCGCCCGTCAGGCGCACCTTGGCGGCGCCCAGCTCCGCGAAGACGTCGACGAGGAAGCTGATCTCCTCGAACCGGAGGATGTCATCGTGGGGGAGCCAGGCGTACTGTTCCTCCGGCATGCAATAGGAGCAGCGGAGGTTGCACCGATCCGTGACCGAGATTCGCAGATCGCCGATCGGCCGGCCGTGCACGTCGACCGTCGACGTCTGGCCCTCCGATCGCCGGGCACCGGCGGCACCTGGGAGCGGCATTGTCGCGAGCATGCCACCTTCCTCCTGCGTCCACCTGGCCGATTTCACACATCGATGGCAGCGCCGAGCATGCAACGCTGATGGTGTTCCAGGCGCGGCCCCGCAAGGGAGGGCGGCCGCGTTTCCAGCTCGCGGAAGGCGAGACTCGATGGAAATCAGTCTCCTCCTGATCATGTTCGACTCGACGGCACTGCGATCCACTCGGCCCCCGACGTCGGCTGGTCGCTCGCGATGACCTCCGCAGAGCTCAGCCGCTCCGCGTTCGAGCTCGAGCGTGTGCGATGCCTCAGCGGAGCGGGGATGATCGATCGGGCGTCGCGGCGTCGAGCTTCATGGGATGGTACGTTTCAGCCATGGGAAACACCGTCAACTTGCTCGCCTTCGGAGGCGCGCGCGACATCGTCGGGGCCTCGGAGGTACGCTTCGAGCTGAGCGGCCCCTGCACGGTGGAGGAGTTCATGGGCGAGGTGTGCCGGCGCTATCCGGCGCTCACGCCGCATCGGCGCTCGATCCGCCTTGCTGTCAATGGGACCTACGCCCATGCGGACGAGAAGATCCGCTGCGGTGACGATGTCGCGCTGATCCCGCCGGTCGCCGGCGGCTAGGTCGGCTCACGGCGGCGCGGCGCGGAAGCGCAGCGGGAGCCGCGTCAGCCGTGCTGCTCGCCAGCGCCCGGCTGTTGACGACGGGCAGGACCGATGCCGTCGCCGCGGCTCGTGTGCGCGCTCGCCGGAGGGAGCTGGGTCGCGGCGGGAGGTGGCGCCGCCGCTCACTTCACGCAGGTGCGCTTGTCCTGGAAATCACAGCTCGGCACGCCGGCATTCACCACCGTCTGGGTGAAGCCAGGGTAACAGATCGGGTCGCACGTCGCGTAAGCCCCGCTCGGGTACGGCACCGCGCCGCACGAGATCCGATCGTAGATCCCGGCGCAGTAGCTCGGCCCGCTCTGCGAGCTGCTCACGTACCAGCCGGGCGGACAGGCGACGGAGGCGTCGCAATGCGCGAAGGACGCCCGCGTGGCCCAGGGGATGAGCTCGCAGCGGTACGCCTCGCCGTTCGCGCAGCCGAGCGCGCTGCCCTGGCTCAGCGACACGGAGTGCGTGTATTCGCCGCTGGCGCACGCCGCGCACTGCCACCCGGTCAGCGCTTGCGCCCCCGCCGCGCTCGGCTCGGCCAGCGCTGCGTCCTCCCCCTCGGCCGTGCCGAGGCAGCCGGCGGCTCCCGTCAGGGCCACGACCAGCCCGAGCCCAGACACCCCCATCGTCCACCGCAAGAAGCTCTCCATGCTCGTCCTCCGATGCGATCCCGCGCCACCAACGACGTGATCCATGGAGAGGACACCGCAAGAGCGTAAGGGACGCAAGGGAAAGCGATATCCACCTGCTGGAGGCGAGCTGGGGAGCTTGCGAGATTTCGCCGCGCGTGGTCCTTCGGCGACATCTTCCCTGACGTAGCGGGCGCCGGGGGGCGTCGTTCATGGCTTCTCTCCCGAGACGAAGCCGCTCGCCGTTACAGGCGTCGCGCTCCCGAGGTTGAGCGTGCACAACTGGCCAGTGAGTGAATAGGAATAGCTTGAGCAGCTGGGGGCGTGTTCGCAATACAAGGCACACTTGCGGCTCTGATCGACCGACGGAGCGACAGTGAAGCTGCTTGACACGAGTCGGACGCCCACATTGCGGGTCATTCCTCCGGTATAGCTGATCTTGTTGAGGACCCAGTTCAGCCGGTACGTGATGCTCGTGTACTTCGTCTTCCACGTACCCCACTCGTCGACGCTCGAGGCTGCCACGCCGTGAACGACGTATCGGCCCGGCGTGCTCGCCCAGACCAGGAAGGGGCCTCCGGAGTCGCCATGGCTGGCGTTCGGCCAATCTGTCAAAAGGCGCCCGTCATTGACCAAGAAGTGCCCGTCATTCACGTTACTCGAATACGTGGCCTCAGAGAGCTTCCGCATATCCCAGTCGTCGTCGTTCGGCTGATTGTCGTGATATCCGATGCCGACCATGTAACCGGAAACATCATTGCCGGGGTAGCCCAGGGGGAGCAACGCCGGGCGCGTATAGCTCGGGATATCCGAGTCGAGCGTGAGTACCGCGATGTCGGCGAACTTGCCGTTGGTGTCCCGGCGGCCGTCATCCGAATGCGAGCCCAGCTCGACCCCGCTCGGTGCCACGGTCGCGACCACCGTGGCGAAGTCCCCCGTTGGCAGCGGACCGTCATAGAACGTCACCGTGGTGTCGCCCGCTGGCGGAACGCAGTGCGACGCCGACAGCACGTGCCGAGGGCCGACGATGACCCCCGTGCAGTCATCTACCCAGTCGATTCCGGGGGGGAACCACGATGGGTGCGTCTGAGTTGAGACTCGAACCGTCGATTTTGCCAGGGGGCTTTTGTCGGCAACGGGGGATTCGCCGTTCGTAAGTGCTCCAGCGTGCTCGTTCGTCAGCTCGGCGCCGAGGTGCGTGTCGGGGCCATTGGGGGCATCGAGGACGCATCCGGCGATGGAATAGGAGGCGGCGACAATGATCACTGCGAGTGATTTGTTCATGATGGCTCTCCGTCTTACGCATCGTGCTTCGGCAACAACCATGCCGGCGCGGGGCGACCGGTGATTGTCGCGTCGATCCACGTCGATTTCCGGGAAAATGTGGTCCTGGGGACGAGGGCGTGTGCGTCCGTCAAGCGTTGGATGGAGGCGACGGCCTCCAGCTGGTGGCTCCACCCATCAGCACAGTGGATATCCGTTCACGGGTCGGATCGGCAAGCGCATCAATTCGCGCGCTTGCAAGCCCGAGCGGGCCTGTGAGAACACGCTGGGTGGCCCTGCCCGATGCCGTGGACCGCGCGGACCAGCCTCAGCGCGAGCTGGCGTGGCGCCGCACCGCGCTTCTCGGCGCGCCCATGATCGACCTCGGCTCGACGCCGGCTGCCTGGCTCACGTGAGCACGGCCTGTCCGGTCAGGGGTTGGGTCGCTTCGGCCCCTGGAAGCAAACCACCCTGTCGGTCGCGACGCCATCGCCGTCCGCCGGGTGGCTGCAGGCGACGAGCTCGTCGTGCCCGCACCCGCGCACCTGGAACACGTCGAGATCGTCGAGCGTCTCCCTCGTCTCCGCGTCCTGCTCGGCGCGGTCTGCGTGCCACTTGGCGAGCCGTCCCGGGTCGTTCTTCACCTCGGCCGGCGGGGCCTCCCGCGGCGCGTCGCCGAGCACGACCGTGCTCCACTTGACGTCGTCACGCTCGCGCACCTCGACCCTGTCCTCCGGGCAGCTATACCTCTCCGCGAAGTCTTCGCGGGCGCCTGTCTTGAGGCGCTTGCAGCCGGCGCTGGAGAGCACGACCAAGACGGTCCAGAGGCAGATCGAGAGCACCGCTCGCATTGTCAAATGCTACACGCGCCAGTCTGCCGGCGGCAACTCGATCCACCAGCATGACAGGTGCTCCATCGGCCCCCGGCTGCGAAGAAGACGCTGTTCAACCACTCTCCATCGAGCAGGGGAGGTTCGCGAGCATACCGAGCTCGAGTTTCCGGCGACCGCTCGTCATCGCGCGGTGCTTCTGGCGGGACTGTTCCGCGGGGGCGAACCGGTGCGATCCGTCGCCCGCCCCGACTGAACGTCGAGCCCGCCGCTCGCGTCGACTCGCTGCCGAAGCCTTGCCGCTCGCCGGCTCCCGCAGGCTCTGCAGGCGCTCGTCCGGAGGCGTCGTGTCGAAAGGATGCGCTCCCGATGGCGCCTGGCTGTCCGGAGCGCTTGCGCGATCGCTGGTAGCCAGCGGCAGTCCTGGCCGACCGGCATTGCTTTGAGGCATCATTCTCGTCCAGCAAGGCTTCCGAGGCACTCTGCGGACCGTCCAGCGCCACGTGACCTCGTGGAGGCGGGTCGACGATCCGCACGAGCCAGCTGGCCGCGCGCCCTCGCGCGCCACGACTTCGACAGAGATGCGCGCTCCATCGCCCCGAAACCTGCGCTGGTGGCTGCTGACGACTGCCGCCGCGCCGAACTCCGACCCGGCGAAGCCCGCGTTCGAGCTGAACCCCGACCAACGTCGCTACATCTACCACCTGCTCGAAGACTGCCCCACGATCGCTGCCGGACAACGCCTTGCGCAGAAATTCACCCAGCTGGTCCGCGCCCGCGATACCGCTGCGCTGGTGCCCTGGCTGGAGCAAGCCAAGGCGAGTTCGCTGGTCGAGTTTCGCGACTTCGCCGCGGGGCTCTGCCGCGACGAGCGCGCAGTCAGGGCCGCGCTCACCGAGAGGTGGAGCAACGGACAAACCGAGGGACAGGTGACCAAGCCGAACTCACGAAGCCGCTCGAGGCAACCGCTACGACGACAAATCCCCCGCGCGCTCGGTCGAGAGCGGCAGCTCGACGCAGAAGGTCGAGCCCCGGCCGACCTCGCTCGACACGCGAATTCGGCCGCCGTGCGCCTCGACGATGGTGCGGGTGATGTAGAGGCCGAGCCCGAGCCCCCCGTAATGCTTAGACGAGACGCCGCGGCGAAATCGTTCGAAGAGCTGCGCCTGCACTTCGGCCGAGATCCCGATCCCACGGTCGGTCACCGAGAGCCGCGCGACCCGATCTTCCCGGGTGATGGTGATGTCGATCGGCTGGCGTTCCCCGAATTTGATCGCATTGGTGAGGAGGTTGGTCACGACCTGCTCCAGGCGCTGCGGGTCCCACCGGCCGATGACCGGCTGCTCCGCGCGCACGGCGACCACGCTGCCTGACTGCGCGATCTGATCGCCGAGGTGGGCGACGACCTCGTCGACGAGCGCGCGCAGCTCGACGGGCGCCGTATACAGCTCGAGCCTCCCCGCCTGGATCCGGGAGACGTCGAGCAGCATATCGATGAGGTCGGTGAGGCGCTTGACCTGGCGGCCAGAGAGGGCGACCGCGGATCGCACGCGCTCGACGTCCATGCCCCGCGCGAGCCTTTTCCCCAGCGATTGAATGGCGAGCTGCAGGCTGGTGAGCGGGGTGCGGAGCTCGTGCGAGGCGATAGAAAGGAACTCGTCCCGCAGGTGCACGGCCTCCTCCGCTGCCGTGCGCGCCCGCCGCTCGTCCAGGAGGAGCTGATCGCGCTGCTGCTCGGCGCGCACGCGCGCGGTGATGTCGCGGAAGCTCCAGACCCGCCCGACCACGCGCCCGCCGAGGCGCTGGGGCTGCGAATAACGCTCGAAGACGCGCCCGTCCGCGAACGGGATGGCATCGACGCTGGACTCCTCGGGCGAGGCATAGAGAGCGCGGATCCTTTGCAGAAACGCCTCGGGATCGAGGACCTGGTCGCAGACGAACGTACGGAACGTGTCGTCCGACCCGGTGGAGAGGATCTCGTCCGGGATGCGCCACATCGCCGTGAACCTGTGATTCTGACACAGGACGCGCTGCTCGTCGTCGACGACCAGGATGCCGTCCGCCGTCGATTCGAGCGTGGCCTCGAGGAGCGAGAGGGAATGGCGGAGCACCTCCTCGGCGCGCCGTCGCTCCGCGTTCTCCTGCTGCAGATCCGCATAGAGGCGCGCATTTTCGATGGAGTTGGCCGCCTGGGCGGAGAGCAGCCGGATCACCTCGACGCGATCGGGGGTGAAGGCAGAGCGGGTGAGGTCGTTTTCGAGATAGATCACGCCGGCGAGGCGGCCCTTGTAGACGATGGGCGCGGCGAGCGAGGAGCGCGGCGCACCGCCGGCGAAGCACGGATCGCGCCCGAACGGCCCGTCGATCGCGAGGTCGTCGAGCAGGACGGTCTCGCGCGTCCGCGCCACGTACGTGACGACGCTGGCCGGCAGGTCCTTGCGGCCCTCGAGGGGCGCCGCGCCGAGCACGTGGACCGACGCATCCCGGATGTGGTGCTCGGCCACGACGACGAGCCGTCCGTCACGCAGGAGCAGGAGGACGCCGCGCCGCGCGCCGACGTTCTCGACCATGATGCGCATGAGCGCGTCGAGCAGGCGGTCGAGGACGATCTCGCCCGAGATGGCCTGAGAGGCCTTGAGCACCGAGCCGACGTCGAGCGCGGCGCCGGCCTGCGGGCTCCTCTCGCCGCGGAGGCTCTCGCCCGGGACGAGGTCGGGGTACGCGTTCTCGAGGCGCCGCATCGCCTCCGTCGCGCCCCAGCGGCCATACGCCTTGTGCGCCTTGGTCAGGTAGGCGCCGGCGATGGTTTCCTTGCCGAGCGCGCGGAAGCAGAGGCCCGCGAGCTCGTTGCCGAGCGCCTCGTCGTGGAGATAGCCGCCGCGCTGCGCGAGAGCGATCGCCTCGTCGTAGCGGTCCCCGGCGGCGCGCGCGTCGCCGCGGACGCGCTCGAGCTCGGCGCGGAGGAGGGCGCGGCGGTGCGCCAGGTTCTCCGGGCAGAGGTCCGCCCAGCGCGAGAGTTTTTCGGCGGAGACCTCGGCGCGGGCGAGGAAGAGCGCGCGCTCCGCTGGGGAGACGACGTCCGCCGCCTGCGTGAACGCGATGCCTGCGTAGCAATGGAACGCGGGGTTGCCATGCCAGGCCGCCACGGCCGGGATCTCGATGTTCGGCAAGAGCGCAGCGCGCGCCGCTTGCTCGAACAGGCCCTGGAAGACGCAGAGGATGACGATGTAGAAGTGGGCGAAGAAGAACGAGGCCTGGTTGTCGATGCGGCGGGACTCCTCGATCACCTCGTCGATATCGACCCACGCCCCCTTGAGCGCGGCGGGGCGCTCGGTCTCGACCGAGAGCTGGTGCGCGATCTGTCCGACCGCGCCGACCGCCCAGGTGATGGCATTGAACTCGTCGAGCTTGCGCATCGGCTGGTAGCTCCGCGCCTCGGCGAGGAGGTCGGAGAGCGGGAGGCCGCGCAGGAGGCTGTTCGTGATGCCATTGGCCGTGTTGTAGAACGACCAGATGTACTGGCCCGTTTCGAGCCCGGTGTGCATCCCGGCGACCAGCGACGCCTTGCAGGCGGCGTAGCCCTCTCGCCAATGCTGCACGAAGGCGCCCCACATATTGCGGAGCATCGCCTCGGACTTCTTGTCCGTGTAGCGGTCCGCGAGGTCGATGGCGGCGCGGCCGAAGCGGTAGCCGAGCGCGATGTCGCCGCGGGCGCAGAGGAGCATCCCGAAGTTCATGCAGCCGAAGATCGAGTTCTTCGAGAGCCCGTGGCGCAGCGTGTTCTCGAGGATCTTCGCGACCGTGATGCCGAGGTCGTTCGTGGCCAGGAAGTAGCAGGGGAGAAAGAGCTCCTGGAGCACGTCCTGCATGGCGAGGATCTCCGGGTCCGCGAGCGGCGGCAGGCCTGGCAGCGCCTCGATCGTCCTTTCCCGGACGAGATCCATCGTCGCCCGCACCTGGGCGTCGAGCATGGCGTCGTCCGGGAAGAGAGGCAGGTCGATCCCGAACGGGCGCAGGGCCTCGAGCCCCTCCGCGAGCGCGGCTGGCAGGTCGTTCTTGAGCACCTGCACGTTCATCTTGAGCCGCAGCACCTCGGTACGATCGAGCCGGCTCGCGGCCCGCTCCAGGCCTTCGGAGAGGATCGCGAGGGCGTCGTCATGCTGGCCGCAGAGCGAGAGCATCAGGGCGGCTCTCTTCGCGTATTCGAGGCGGAGCGGGTACTGTGACGCCCAGGCGTCCTCCGGAAGGTGCAGGAGGCCGAACTGCAGGTAGCGCAGCGCGGCGCCGAAGGCGGCCGAGTCCTCGGCGCGGCATGCGGCCTCGAGGCTCATGCGGGCGAGGTGCAGGCGCTCCGCGGGGTCCGACACGAGGTCGCCTGCGCTGTTCAGGTGGCCGACGACGTCGAAGAGGCTCTGGCTCTCCGAGAGGTCTAGCTTGCCCGCGAGCAGCCGGCCGATCCGGAGGTGGAAGGCGGGTCGGTCCGCCTCCGGGATCATCGCGTAGGCGCCCTCCTGGACCTTGTCATGGGCGAAGCGGTAGCCGCCGCGCCCGGCGATCACGAGCCCCTCGCTCACGGCGGGATCGAGGCGGGCATACGCGTCTTCCGGCGAGCACTCGTTCACCGCGGCGAGCACGTCGAGGTCGAACCGGTTGCCGATCGCCGCGGCGAGGTTGAGCGCCTTTACCGTCGCCGGCGGCAGGCGCGCGATGGTGCGCACCATGAGGTCTGCGACGTTGTCCGTGTACCCGAGTGCGTCGATCGCGGCGAGGTCCCAGCGCCAGCCTGATCCGGCTGCGTACGCGAGGACGCCGTGGTCGTGCAGCGGCCGGATGAACTCCTTGACGAAGAACGGGTTGCCGCCGGTCTTCTTCTGCACCGCATCGGCGAGCGGCCCACAGTCGCTGCGCTTGAGGCTATCCGAGAGCATCTCGATCAGGTGCGGGCGCGCGAGCGGGGTGAGTACGATGTTGCGCACGACGAGCCCGGCTTGCTTGAGCTCCTCGATCGCCAGGACGAACGGGTGCCCGGGCGATACCTCGTTGTCACGGTAAGCGCCGCAGAAAAAGAGGGCATCGAGCGAGTCGTCGGCGAGGAGCGCGCGGAGCAGCCCGACGCTCGCGGGGTCGATCCACTGAAGATCGTCGAGGAACAGGACGAACGGGTGCGTGCGCCGCGCGAACACCGAGACGAACAGCAAGAAGCACCGGTTCAGGCGGTTTTGCGCCTCGATCGGGCCGAGCGCCGGGACGGGCGGCTGCGGGCCGATCACGTGGGAGAGCGACGGGATGACGTCGCAGACGACCTGCGCGTTCGGCCCGAGCGCCTCGAGGAGCGCGCTCCGAAAGCGGAGGATGCGCGCATCGCTCTCGGTGAGGATCTGCCGCACGAGGCCGTCGAACGCCTGGATCACCGCGCTGTAGGGCGCGCCGCGGTTGTATTGGTCGTATTTGCCGCTCGTGAAATAGCCCTTCTGCCGCGCGAGTGGCTTCAAGATCTCGTGTACGAGCGAGGACTTCCCGATCCCCGAGTAGCCGGAGACGAGGACGATCTCACGGCCCCCCTCAAGCGCGCGCTCGAACGCGGCGGTGAGCGCCTCGATGTCATGCTCGCGGCCGTAGAGCTTCTGGTGGATCCGGAAGAGGTCCTGACGATCGCGCTGGCCCGCGACGAAGGGCTCGATCGTCCCCGTGCCGCGCAGGGCCTCGCGGCAGTGCTCGAGGTCGGCGAGCAGGCCCTCGGCGCTCTGGTAACGCTCCTCGGCGTTCTTCGCGAGCAGCTTGAGCACGATGTCGGAAACGGCCTCGGGGATGGTCGGATCGACGCAGGACGGCGGCGTGGGCGCGAGGGCGAGGTGCGCGTGAATGAGCTCCATCGGGTCCAGGGCCTCGAAGGGGCGCCGACCCGTGAGCATCTGGTACAGAATGACGCCGAGCGCGTAGAGGTCGGTCCGGTAGTCGACGCCGCGGTTCATGCGGCCTGTCTGCTCGGGGGAGACGTAGGGCAGCACGTCGGCGATGACCGCCGGCGCGTAGAGCCGTTCGTGCGCGTGGGTGATCTCGGCGTCGACGCCGAAGCCATTGATCTTGACCGCGCCGCGCGCGCCGACGAGCACGTTCTGCGGGCGCAGATCGCGGTGGACGAGCCCGGCCACGTGCACCGCGGCGAGACCTTCGGCGAGCGCGGCCGCGAGATCGAGCGCCTCGCCGACCGGCATCCTGCGTGACGGGCGCGCGGCGAGGATCCGCGCGAGATCGCGGCCCGGGAAGTCCTCGAGGACGACGATCAAGGAGCCGGCGAGCGCCTCGACGCCGCGCAGGGCGACGAGGCGGGGCGAGGCGAGGCGCGCGATGCGCTCGTACTGGTGCTTGAAGCGCACGACCTCGGCGCTGGTCGATCTTTCCGCGCACAGGATTTTCAGTAAAACCGGGACGCCGTCGCCCTCGTGGTATGCGCGGTACAGGGCGAAATCGGCAGTTTCCTCGATTTTCTCGCGGAGCGCGTAGCCTCTCTCGACGATCATCGAAAACCTTGCTCGCTCGCTCGTCAACGCGACGCACTACGACCAGCTACTTATATATTCCAAAGGGTGTGACTTGGCACCGGCGGAGTTTGGCCCACGCCCAGCTCGTGCGGCTCTTGGGTGTGCAGGCGCGTGAGGTCGTCAGGAAACTCCGAACGCCCCCTGGAGTCCGGACGCTTGGCGCACCCCTTGGCGGCCAGGGGTCTCACGGGAGGGGCGCTATGGGCAGCGTGGACGTGGTGCGTCCGAGCTGCGGAACAGGAGCGGCGTCGAAGTCGTTCCAAGAAGGGTTGATCGCGCCCCGGAGAATCCGCATCGCCGGCTTGAAGTCCGAGTGGACCGCGCCGACAGGCGTAGGACATCGCGCCACTCGCAGGAGAACCCAATCTCCGTCGTTCACGATTGCCACGGCTTCACCGCGACCCGCCCCCCGCACCCGCAGGCACACACGTGCTCCTTTGCATTTTCAGCTATCCTCCCCTTCTTCGCGCAGGTGGCGGCCGAGGGCCGGCTCCTGCCTGGCGTGATCAGCCGGGATCTCGACGGATACACCCTCTGTCACCGTCAGGCCCGCCCCCAGTGCAAGACCGAGATCAGGGTCGGCTCAACTCGCACCGTGGGCTCGGCATGCGCGAGCGACCTCGCTGAGAGCGCACGGCGCGGCGGGCGCGGGTGCGGGCGCGGGCGCGGGCGCGGGCGCGGCGGGCAGAGGCGCGTGCCCCGCGCACGGCTCAGACTCGGGCGATCTCCTCCGCGAAGATGCGCTCCATCGCCGGCTTGGGCCGATCCTCCGAGCCCGGCGCTCGCGTCGACTCGCTGCCGGAGCCTTGCCGCTCGTCGGTGCCCGCAGGTTCTACTGAGATCACCCGCGCGCGGTGGTTGCGTGCCGAAGCGCCCAAGAGGCCTCCGGAAAGTGCTGCCGGCAAGCAGCAGGCCTGTGCCGGGAGGCAAGCGCGGCGGCGTGCGCAGACGACGACGACGCGAAGCCGTGACCCCGGCGCCGCCGGGGCTCGGTCGCAGCGCCTGAACGCGCCGCTGCCCGCCGAACTAGCACAGGAGGGCACGCTGGCCTGATAGGTCGGCCGGACCAGCCCCATCGCGGGAAGCAGAAGGCCCACCATCCGCCCTGCGTGCCACCGCGCAACACCACACCGTCGGAGCATGCCTACCTCGCATCATGGGGACGAGCAGACAGTCGCGCCCCTCGGCGCAAGAGCGATATCGGCCCGAACGGCGCGCTCTGGATCGTCACTCCGCGCTCGGTTGCCCGCGTGGCTGAGGGAGGGTGGCGGGTCTATCAGCGGCCCGCGCGACCGCCGAAGCCCGCGCTGCGCAGGTGCAGCACGGGCAGCGCGGCCGGCTGCCTGGTAAACTCGCAGGCGATGGAACTCACGCCCGCCTTCACTTATCCCGCGCAGGTGCCCGTGCTGCTGCGCCAGCAGGGCTATGCGGTGCTCAGCCCGCAGGGCGTCGCCGAGCTCACGGGCTGCGACCTGGGCGAGCTGCATGCGCTGCGGCCCTCCTGGGACGACCTGCCGCCGGACCGCTACCTCAAGGACGGCGGGCGCTACCGCAGCCGGCGGCACTCGTGCTTCGTGGTCGAAGGCGGCGCGGTGCGCCAGGCGCCGCGTCGCGCGCACTGGCAGCCCGTCGAATACAACGCGCTGCACGGCGGCATGCAGCGGTGGTTCGAGCCGATGCAGCCGCAGGTGGTGGATCCGCCCGCCTGGGCGCGCCTGCTGCGTGCGCTCGGGCAGGTCGCTTCCGGCCGCAAGGGCGAGCAGCCCTGGTTCGTCGAGGCGCACCAGTTCCGCATCGATACGCAAGGGGGGATCGGCCGCCCCACGCCGGAAGGCGCGCACCGCGACGGCGTGGATCTCGTGGCGGTGTTCCTCGTCGGGCGTGAGGGCATCAAGGGTGGCGAGACGCGTGTCTTCCAGGCGGACGGGCCCGCAGGCCAGCGATTCACGCTCACCGAGCCGTGGAGCCTGCTGTTGCTGGACGACGAGCGCGTGATCCACGAGACGACGCCCATCCAGCCCGCCGGCGAGCTCGGCCATCGCGACACGCTGGTGCTGACGTACCGCGCGGGCGGCTTCCAGGGCGCCTGAAGCGGCGGAGAGCGGCGCGCTGCTCTGGTACCGCGAGCGTGGTGAAGTCTCGTCCAGGCAATGGCGCGACGTCGTCGAGGTGCTTCGAGTCAGCGGAGCCGAGATCAACGACCGCCATCTCAGCACGCGGGCTGAGCAGCCTCGCGTCGATGACCTCCTCACGCGCGCGCAAGCGGAGGCCGCTTTGAAGCTCGGCTCGCAATAACCTGCTTGAGAGATGGACCTCGCACCCGGATCGCGCTGTCCGACGCGACCCGGCTCGCCGCCGCCTTCGAGCTCGGCCGCCATTGCCACGCCGCCTGCGCGTGCGCGCGTGCCGACGAGCGCTGCTGACCGACATCGCCCGCCCCGCTCCGTCACGATCGCTGTATCCTGCCGATCTTCTCCGCCGATCCACACGGCCAGCCCTCGCGCAGCCCAAGGCGGTCGTCTCCCTGCGTGTCGCCGAATCATGCCCTCCCGACGCACCTGCGCTGCCGTCCTCGCCTCGCTCGCCGCGGCCCGCTGCGTCCCCGCCCCGACGCTCGCCCCGGCTCCGGCTCCGGCGGCCGCGAGCGGACCTCCTCCCGCCGCCCCTCACCGCCCTCTGCCCGAGGCGACCACCGCCAACGCCGGCGCGGTGCGCTGCCAGCTCCGCGGCCCCTCCGAGCTTGGCGCCCTGGCCGCCGGAGGCGCCTTCGCCCTGGGCTTCGGCGACCGCGGCGGGCTCGCGGTGTGGGCCGGCCCTGGAGGCGCACGCGCGAGGCCGCTCACGGCATTCGCGGAGACGGTGGGCGCCGAGGTCGCGCTCGCCTTGCCGAAGGACGCGGCGCCGCGGGAGGTGGTGCCCGTCGCCGGCGGCTTCGTCGTGCTCGCCCAGCGCCTCGTCGTGCGCCCGCTCGCCTGCGCGTCGCGCTGCGTCGACGCGACCTGCTCCTCGTGGCCGGCGGGCACGCCGCAACCGCACGTCTGTTCCCGGCCCTGCTGGCGCCCGTGCCCCAGGCTCGAGCCGGTTGGCCTCGTCGCCCAGCGCACCGACTCCGCAGGATGTGCTCTCGGCGCGTGGGTGCCTCTCCAGGGCGGCCCCTTTGACATCGAAGCCGTGATCCCCGGGATGGACCGCGCCTTCGCGCTCGTCACGGGCAAGGACTTCATCTCAATCCACGTGCCGGCCGCACGCGCGCCGGCCGTGCGCTCGTGCGCCGCACGCGCGCCGGCCAGCGACGCTCTCGAGGTGACAAGGAGCGAGCTGCCGGCCGCCGACTACGCGCTTCCCGTGCGAGGCTCCGGCCCGCCGACCCTCCTGCTCCTCGACGAGGGCGGCGCGCTGCGCGTCGTCGGCCCCGGCGGCGTGCGCTCGGTACAAGGCAACTTCACCGACGCGCTCTCCGGGCGGCTCCTCGACGCCCGCCTCCAGGCCCGCTGGGGGCCCGACGGCAGGATCCACGTCGCGCGGCAGGTCTGGCTGAGCTCCATGGATACCGTCCAGTACGCCGTCCTCGACGCTCCCGGCGCGGCCAGCGCCGGCGGCGCCCTCGACCACCTCGCGCTGCGCCCCGACGGCGCCGCCGAGCGCGGCGCGCTCCGGATGCCCTTCGCCGAGTACATCGAGCCACACGGCGAGCGCGGGCGCTTCCGGCGGCGAACGTGGCTCCATCGCACCGTCGGCGAGGATATCGATCTGCGCGCGGCCGATCCGGACGCGAGCGACGCGCGCGCGCGGGTCGCCTGGTCCGGCGAGGCCTTTGCGATCACCTACGCCGTTCCGCGTGGAGGCGTCGCGGCGCTCCGGGCGGTTGCCGCCGACTGCTCCGGCGCCAGCGCAGGCGGCAATACCGCGGAGACGCAGGCTACGCAGGACTGACCAGGACCCGAATCGACGGCGCCCTCCGCCCGCTCCGCCCGGGTCCGAAGTCCGGCGTGGGCTCGATCAGGCGGACGTGGACCGTCGCCTCGACGTGCGCGCCGAGATCGTCACCCTCGCTCCCGGAACGCTTGCAGCGCGCCCTGCGAGAACGCGGACGTGGCCGCACCCAGGCAGCCGAGCACCCTCTGCCAGCGCAGGCCGACGACGGACAGCTCCACGGCCTCGGCATTCAATGCGCCGACGTAGCCCTGCAGCAGGGTGACCATGCACATCAGCGCCGGCGGATACGGCGGCTCCCCTGCGCCCGTCGTCGGGTACATGCTCTCCAGCTGTTGCGTCACCGGGCCAGGCGCCGCCCCCGATCGGTGATGCCGTGGGCCCCTAACCGCCGGCGACTCGGCGGCGGAGGGCGCCCCGTTGGGCCACACCGGAGCCGCCCTCGGCGGTAAAGTTGGCGGAAACTATGGAATTCGTTGCTGTTTCCGGAGGCCGCTATTCATCGATCTGTTTCTCTGGCGGGACTCTTCCGCGGGGGTGAACCGTCGCGATCCGTCGCTTCCGCGGGATTTCGGGAGAGCGTGGCGACGGATCGCACCCGTTCGGAGGGCGTGGACCCAACCCGGGCCCAGCGGCCAAGCCCCGGGCTTGGGGAGCTCGCCGTGACCGATCCGTCGCGTAGGGCTGCGGTGGTCGCCTCGCTCGCCAGCACCCTATACCGCGCCGTCGCCCTCGGGGATGAGGTGGCGGCCCGGATCGTTCACGAGGCGCTCGGTCGGCTGCTCGGGCTGCCGGTGGCACCGGAGGGGTGAGCAAGCTTGGGCCGAACGTCGAGCCCGCCGCTCGCGTCGACTCGCTGCCGGAGCCTTGCCGCTCGCCAGTGCCCGCAGGCTCTACTGGGATCGCCCGCGCGCGGCGGTTGCGTGCCGAAGCGCCCCGGAGGCATCCGGAAAGTGATGTCGGCAACCAGCAGGCCTGTGCCGGGAGGCAAGCGCGGCGGCCATGGGCGATAGCCCGGCGGGTTATGGAGAGGCCCGCCCGTCGAGGTTATTTCACGGCTATTTCAGGGAGCGTCAGCGCCCCTGGACCTCGAAGTTGGTCACGCCCCAGCCCTCATCGAAGAGGCCGGTCAGCCCAGCCGCGGACAGGTCGAGCGCGAGGTCGGGCGCGGAGTGCGGGAAGACCAGCTTCATGCGGTACACGGAGTCGCCGTACGGATAGGCGAGGGTGTTCACCTCGCGCGCTCCCGAGCCGGCCAGGCTCCCGTCCAGCGGATAGCTCTGGGAGCTCATGGTGTTGGAGAAGGTCCCGCTGAGCAGCTCGACGCCGTCCGCGGACGCGGTCCAGACGCTGGGGCCAAGGGGACCATCGCCATCCCAAGCGTTGACGAGGTAGAGGTCGAAGCTGACGGTCAGCTCGGTGTGGGGGGCGAGATCGTTGAGCGTCAGGTTCGCCGTCTCGTTGCCGAACTGCCCCAGGAAGGTGCGGTCTCCGAGCGGGATCACGCTGGTGACGATGGACTCCCACTCCGGGCCGATGGATCCGGTGAAGTTGTTGAAGTAGACGCTGCGGGGGCTGTTGATGAGCGGCCCGCCCTGCCCGTGGTTCGCGAGATCCGTGGCGGTCTGCTGGGCCGAGGCGGCGAAGCTCGGGTCGCCGGTGAGGCCCACGTCGAGGATGCACGTCTGCTTGATGGCCTCGTCGGTGATGCCGGCGCAGGCCAGCTCGCCCGCGGCCCTCTGCGCGGGGGTCAGGTCGTTGAGCCACACCGGCTGCGCGGTGCCGGCCGGATTGCCGCACGGCGTGCCCTGATGGATGAGCGCGACGTCGCCCTGCGCGGCGTCCACCCGCCAGACGTCCGCGTAGCTGTTCGTGTCCTGGTACATCTCGAAGAACGTCAGCGCGCTGCTCAGCGCGCTGCCGTCCCGGGCCATCATGAACTCGTTGGTGGGGTCGTTATCGGCGTTCCCGAAGAGGCCGAGCATCCTGCCCACGCTGGCCTGCGGGACGAGGAAGAGCGTGTCCAGGTACAAGCCGAGGGCATAGCTCCTCGGATACATCGCCAGCCGCTCTCCCGTCGGCCAGGCCAGCACGGTCCTGCCGCTCGCGGACCGGTAGACGCTCCCGCCGCCGGCGAGCGCGAGCGCGCCGCTCGACGGCACCACCGTCGGTTGCCCGTTCAGGTAGAACGCGCCGTTCACATGGAACTCCACGAGATCGCCCGCGATGCGCGCGCCCACGGCCCGGCCGGTCGAGATGCCCGGCGACACAGGGCACTGCCGGATCTGGATCTCCAGATCGGGAGTGGCCGCGCTGGTCGCCAACACGAAGTCGCCCTCCCCCTGGAAGTCGAAGGCGACACGATCGAAGCTGACGTAATGGGGGTCTCCGTTGCAGCTGGCAGCCTTGCACGAATCCGAGGTGTCCACGCGGCACCCCTTCATGACCTTGACGAGGAGGGCGTCGCTACCACCGCCGCCGAAGGAGTGACCGCAGAACGGCGCGTCCGTCCTGCCCGTCAGGAAGACGTTGCCCCTCGGATCGACGGCGACGCCTTGCGCCGCCTCTGTCGCGTCCGTGCCGATGTACTCGGTGCGCAGGTGTGCCCCCGCCGCGCTGTACTCGCGCAGGTACATGTCCTCGCTCCCGAGGGACGCGTCGGAGTCGAGGTCGCGGGAGGTCTGGCCGGTCAACACGACAGATCCACCGACGACGGCCACCGACGTAGCGGAGACGTTCTCGCTCGCCGCTGTCTGCCGGATCCATTGCGTGGTGAGGCTCGCGTCCAGCTTGGCGAGGAAGGCGTCATACTTCGTCGAAGAGGCATAAGAGGGGAAGTTCCCGTTGGTCGTGCCGGAGACGTAGACGACGGTCTGACCCGACTCCACCGCAGTGGTCAGGCTGAACGCCTGGTCTTGGAGGTTCGTTCCGAGGAGCGCCACCCCGCCCAGAGCACCGCTGTCGCTGTAGCGGGCGACAAAGGCGTCAGCGCTGCCGCCCGCGTACGGCTGGCCTGCCAGCGCGCCGGTGGTGTAACCGGCGACGTAGACCTGCCCATCGGCTCCGACGGACACGCTGCGCGCGATGGTCGTCTTGTTGTTCACTCCGAGCTGCCTGGTCCAGACGAGATTGCCGCTCGCCGAATACTTCGCCACGAACAGCGACGTGGTGCCGTTCGTCGGCGGCGGGTTCACCCCGGCGAGATTCCCGCCTGTGGAGCCCACCACGTAGACGCTGCCGTCTGGTGCGTGGGCCACAGACCACGCTTGATCCACCGCAGCCGTACCGAGCTGGCGCCGCCACGCCTCGGTCCCGTTTGCGTTCAGCTTGACGAGGAAGGCGTCCGAAGATCCCTTGTGCTGGCCGCCCTCGATCGCGCCGCTCGTGTGGCCGACCACGTAGAGCGGCTCGTTGCCGCTCGCGGGGCACTGGGCCGAGGAGACGGCGACGCCCGTCGCCTGGTCGTTCGCCGACGTGCCGATCTGCGCGCCCCACACTAGTTTCCCGTCCTGCCCGACCTTGCGGATGAAGGCGTCACTCGCGCCGCTGTTCACCTCGCCCGAGATGGCCCCGGTGGTGGACCCGACCTCGTAGACGGCGTCGCAGGACGCGGCGACCGCGTTCCCGAGATCCGCGCCGGTCGTGGGCGTCTCGTCATGCCACGTGAATCCCTCGAAGCTGGGGCAGGTCACGTTCTGCAAGGGGAGCGGGAGGCCCTTCAGGCGATCCCCCCCCATGGGGTCGAACGGGAGCGTGGACAGGGGGGAGTCGTCCTCCTTGGGCCTCAGCTCCTCCTCGGTCGCGCTGGTATCTTCGTTCAGCTCTCCGGCGGGCGCGAGATCATCCCCCTCCGCTCCGGAGCCGTCGTCCCCGGAGGAGATCGGCGCAGCCTGGTCGGGCTGGGGGCCTCTCGTCGAGCCCACCGGCAGAGGATCGCCGGTCGAGCCGCTGCAAGCGGCGACGCCTGCTGCCAGGATGCACACGGAAAGCGTCTCACAATGAAATCGTTTCATGCTTGAACCTCGCAGTAAATGATGTCAACTCGACATGGCCCTGAGGCTGGGGAAAACCGATGTTTCATTCTCTTTGTTGGTTGCCCCCGTACTATCCAGCCTGTGTGAGGCCGCGAGTCCGGCCTTGACGCCGCCTGCCCTCGACGAGCGCGTGTTCCTCGCCGCCGAAAGCTCAGAGCTTCCGGATAGCCCCTCATCGCGCTCCGATTCTCGCGGGGGTCGCTGGGGCCATGAGCAACGAGCGTGCCTGACCTTTCAAGCTTCAGATCTGCACCACCTAGCCGCAGGCTAGCTCCTCGGCTGAGCCCGTACCGCGCGCAGGTGAGCGCCGCTCCAGGGACGGGATTGTTCCGCCTCCGTGCAGGGGGCACATGCGGCAGCGTGCTCGTCACCCAGGGACGCAGCGCTTCATCCAGGGACGCGGGCGCTATCGCCCCCAGTCCGGCCCGCGCCCGCCGGACTTCTTGCGAGGACCCGGTAGTGTCTTGCGCGGCGCCGCGGTCCGAGCGGTGGCCGGGGACGTGGGGCGCGCGGGCGCGGCGCTTCGCGCTGCTGCCCCGGAGGGGACGGGCGATGCCTGCGCCGGCGCCAGGGAGGCGGCGTTCGACGCGCCCGCGTCCGCGCTCGGGCCGAGCGGCAACGGGGCCGGCACCACCGCAGGAGCCGCCGCGGTGCCCGCCTCGGGCGCGCTCGCGCTGGCGGGGGCCGTGTCGTGGCCAGCGTCCCGCCTCCGCGCTTTCACACCGTCAACTACGCGGGGGTGCTCGTCCCGGCGAGTCCATGGCGCAAGCGCATCGGACCGCGCCCTGCGAAGCCAGAAGAGTCTACGAAGGCGGACGATGACGCCGCTCCGAAACGCAAGCGTGGCGGCTATCGGGCGGTCGACAAACAGCGCCGAGCTCTTCCGCCGCACATTTGCGATCGATGTCCTCGAGTGCCCAGCTTGCAAGGTGCGGATGAAGCTCGTCGCCATGGTCACTGAGCCCCGGAACATCGTCCGCTTCCTCTGCGCGCTCGGCGAGCCGACCGATGTTCCAGCACGCTCTCCCAACCGGGGACCACCGTACTGGAAAAGCACCGTTGTGCGCCGCAAGGCGCCCGGTGACTCCGTATAGCGTCTCGCGACGCGCCTCCCGGGCCAGACCAACGCCCGGACGGACACGTGTGCCCACGGCACGCCGATGCGCCCCTTAGCGCGCGCGGCGCCGCCTGGACCACGCTCTTTCGACCCAGGACCGAGCCATCACGACGCTCGCGGTCCCACCCTTTCGCTCTGCCGCGCTACACTTCCTCGCGCTGCGATCCGGCTTGATTTGCCTACGCGCTCCGGCTTGATTTGCCTACGCACTGGCACTGCAGCCGCAGGCACCCGGTTTGACGTTGCGCTGATGGTAGACAAGCTCACATCAACCTTGGCGACGCAGGAGACCCAAGTCTCCTCGAAGGTGAGCCGACTTGTCCCCTGGGCCGCTACCGAAAACGTCCCACCTAGTGTAGGGGGGACTCACGAATCCCTGCAGCTGCACATCTTGCCAGAACGTCAGATTGGGCCTGTACTTTGCGACTACACGGACTCGAGAGTCTTGCGAGATGACAAAGCCGAGAGCCTCGCGGTGCGCATTGCAATACCGGAACATTGACCGATGCCTCGTTCCGAAGGAGACTCGCCGCATGGGACTGCTGACCTTCACCATCAACGTCACGCTGGACGGCTGCGTCGACCACCAGGAGGGGATCGCCGACGACGAGACGCACGCCTTCTTCACCCGCCTCATGGACGAGAGCGGCGCGATGCTGTGGGGCCGCGTCACCTACGAGATGATGGAGAGCTACTGGCCGGCGGTCGCCCGCGGCGACGAGGAGGCGCCTCCGGCGATGCGCGAGTGGGCGGTCAAGCTGGAGACCAAGCCGAAGTACGTGGTGTCGTCCACGCGCAAGGACTTCCCGTGGACCAACAGCCACCCCATCGCCGGCGATCTGCGCATGGGCGTGCAGAAGCTCAAGGACGCGACCCCGGCCGGCGTGCTCCTCGGCAGCGGCAAGCTCGCGACCGAGCTGGATCGGCTGGATCTCATCGACGAGTACAAGTTCCTCGTCCACCCCAAGCTCGCCGGCCACGGCCCGACCCTGTACCAGAGCGGGCTGCCCGCCACGCGGCGGCTCGAGCTGGTCTCGGCCAAGCCGCTCCGCTGCGGCGCGGTGGCGATGCACTACCGGCGCGCGCGCTGACGCAGAGGAGCCCCATCGCGCCCAGCTCGCGGGCCAGCGCGTCGTCGGGAGCCTTCTCGCCGCGCAGCACCGCGGCGATGTTCGGGGTGATCGCGCCGCGGATGGCGCGGCCGGCGAGCGCGGCGTACAGGATCGGCGGGTCGCCGGCGAATGGCGAACTAGCCGCGCGGCGCGCGGCGCACCTCGGCGGGCACCACGAAGGCCGGCTCGGGACAGAGCGCGAGGGCGCGCAGCTGGGCGGTGAGCCACTCGTCCTGCCGCACCGCCGGGTTGCCCAGGCCGACGTGACGTACTCGCAGAAGCGGTAGAACGCCTCCTCGAGGCACAGCACGAAAATCGCTGCTGTTTCCAGCGACCACTCGTCATCGACCGGTGTCTCTGGCGGGATTTCTGACACGCGGAACTAGAAGCGGACGTGCAGCGCCGTCATCCCGCGGAGCTTGGTGTTGGGCCCCCATGTCGGCTCCGGGGTCGCGAGCTCGAGCCGCGGCAGCCGGCGCAGCAGCACCGAGAAGGCGATCTCGAGCTCGGTGATGGCAAACAAAGACCCGAGGCACGCATGCGTGCCCCGGGCGAACACCAGGTGCGGGTTGTGCTTCCGCGTGATGTCCAGCCGGTCCGGCTCCGGAAACACCTCGGGGTCGCGGTTGACGGCGCTCAGCACGACGGACAGCCGATCCCCCTTGCGGATCAGCTTGCCCCCGAGCTCGAGATCCGTGAGCGCCCAGCGCTCCACGCCCCGCTGTACAGGCGACGCGTAGCGAAGCAGCTCCTCGACGGCGCTCTGCATCAGCTCCGGGTGGGCTCGAAGCAGCGTCAGCTGATCGGGATGCGAGAGCAAGGTGTACACGCCAGCCGAGATCATCCGGGCCGTCGTTTCGAAGCCGGCGTAGAAGAGCAAGCTGAGGTTCGACAAGAGCTCCGGAAACGCGAGCCGATCGCCGTGGTCCTCGGCGGAGAGCAGCGCGCTGATCAGATCGGCGCCCGGGCGCACCTGCCGCTCGGCGATCCATCGGCTCAGGTACTCTCGCGCGGCGCCATCGGCGGCTTCGCCCTGCTGTCGCACCGCCGGCGGTTGAGCCTGATCGAACTGCAGATGAATTCCGGGCATCCACGCGCGAAGTAGCTCTCGCTCCGATGCCGGCAAGCCCATCAGCTCACAGAGCACGTTCGTCGGCAGGGGATACGCGTAGTCGGCCATGATGTCCATGTGCCCGTCCCCCTCGACGCGATCCACGAGCTCATGCGCGACCTGCTCGATCCTCGACCGGAGGCGCTGGATCGCCTCGCGCGTGAGCACCTTGCCGACGAGGGAACGCACCCGGTCATGCTCGGGTGGATCCAGCTCTATCATGTTCTGGGCCCACGGGCATGATCCGGAGGTGTGGCGCGGGGGGAAGGCCATGAGCTTTTCACGTTGTGTGGTCAAGCGCCTGTCGGCCAGGACGAGCTTCGCGTAGGAATATTTCGTGATCCACCATTCCCCTACCGAAGCGACGAAATGGACCGGCGCTTCCGCCCGGAGGCGTGCATAGAGCGGGTAGGGGTCCGCCACGAAGGCAGGATCCAGCGCTTCGAAGCTGTCGACTGACCATTCCTTGTGCGTGACCGCGGATGTCATCTTCTTCCTCCGGCCTGGAAACGGACGTGCAGCGCCGCCATCCCGCGGAGCTTGGTGTTGGGCTCCCATGTCGGCGCCGGGGTCGCGAGCTCGAGCCGCGGCAGCCGGCGCAGCAGCACCGAGAAGGCGATCTCGAGCTCGGTGATGGCGAGGAAGGAGCCCAGGCACGCGTGCGTGCCCCGGGCGAACACCAGGTGCGGGTTGTGCTTCCGCGTGATGTCCAGCCGATCGGGCTCCGCAAACACCTCGGGGTCGCGGTTGGCGGCGCCCAGCACGATGGATAGCCGATCCCCCTTGTGGATCAGCTTGCCCCCGAGCTCGAGATCCGTGAGCGCCCACCGCTCCATCCCTCGCTGCCCGGGCGACGTGTAGCGCAGCAGCTCCTCGACGGCCGTCTGCGTCAGCTCCGGGTGGCCTCGAAGCAGCGTCAGCTGATCGGGATGCGAGAGCAAGGTGTACACGCCAGCCGAGATCATCCGGGCCGTCGTCTCGAAGCCGGCGTAGAGGAAGAACGTGAGGTTCGACAAGAGCTCCGGGAGCGCGAGCCGATCGCCGTGGTCGTCGGCAGAGAGCAGCGCGCTGATCAGATCGGCGCCCGGGCGCACCTGCCGCTCGGAGATCACCCTGCTCAGGTACTCTCGCGCGGCGTCATAGGCCTCTTCACCCTGCTGCCGCACCTCCGGCGGTTGAGCCTGGTCGAACTTCAGATGAATCCGGGTCGTCCACGCGCGAAATTGCTCTCGCTCCGATGCCGGCAAGCCCATCAGCTCGCAGAGCACGAACGTCGGCAAGGGATACGCGTAGTCGGCCACGACGTCCATCCGCCCGTCCCCCTCGACGAGGTCCACGAGCTCGTGCGCGATCTCCTCGATCCTCGACCGGAGGCGCTGGACCACCTCGCGCGTGAACGCCTTGCCGACGAGGGCGCGCACCCGGTCATGCTCCGGCGGATCCAGCTCCATCATGTTCGGGGTCCATGGGCAGGATCCGGAGCCGCGGCGCGGGACGACGGCCATGACCTTTTCACGTTGTGTCGTCAAGCGCCTGTCGGCCAGGGCGAGCTTCGCGTAGGAATACTTCGTGATCCACCATTCCCCTACCGAGGCGACGAAATGGACCGGCGCTTCCGCCCGGAGGCGCGCGTAGAACGGGTAGGGGTCCGCCACGAAGGCGGGATCCAGCGCGTCGAAGCTGTCCACTGAGCATTCCTTGTGCGTGACCGCGGATGTCATCGTCTTGCTCCTGATTCCTCCTGATCCACCGGCGACCGAGCTCCGGAGCCGGTGCGTGCCGGTGGACACGCGCGTTCACCTCGCGAGGAAGTCGTCGAGCGCGCGGTGAAACCGGATGGGCCCGAGCTCGAAGCGGCCGAACGTGACGACCTGGTTCGCGCCGGAGCGCAGCCCGCTCTGGATCGACGTCACCCTCCTGAAGTCTTCGTCCAGTGTCGTCTCGAAGCTCTCTCTGTCTGCTCTTGTATGGCGCACCTCGCGCTCCGTCTGCGGGACGCGGGCGGCGCTCGCCCACGTGCGCCAGAGCGTCCGATCCAGGCTGCTCGGAAACACCGTCTGGAGAATGGTCGGCCCTTCTCGTAGCATGAGGACGGTATTGGGAAATATCAGATAGACGACATTCGCGACGGAGAGGAGATCCCAGCTCGCTGGATCGCGGTCCAGGCACGCGTTGATCCTGTTTCTGGGGACGATCATGCGCTGGTGGGGATAGAAGTCGTCATGCAAGGCGATATTGTCGTGCAACCAGGGTGCGATCGTCTGCGCGTGCGTCTTCCGGAAGTGATAGACCTCGAATGCCACTTCCATGAGGAGCTTCCAGTTCGCGTTGGGCGAGAAGGTGAGCTGATATGCCGGCTGGAGGCGCGAGAGGTTCCAGCCGGCGAGCTCTTGCGCGAGGGGACCCAGAAAAGCGTCCAGATCCGGCCCAG
Organism: Sorangium aterium; assembly: GCF_028368935.1. Lineage (NCBI taxonomy): Bacteria > Pseudomonadati > Myxococcota > Polyangiales > Polyangiaceae > Sorangium > Sorangium atrum. The sequence goes on from NZ_JAQNDK010000006.1 coordinate 257,843, forward strand.
GATCGGTCCACACCATGCCGAACTTCACCCGCACAGGGAACGGGGTGAGCGCGGTGCGTTCGCAATGCCCCTCGGCAAAGCCGTAGGCGTGCGGGACGTGCAGCAGCTTGCCATCGAGCCCATAGGTCCATCCGTGGAAAGGGCACGTGAAGGAGCTCCGGGCGACGCCCGTCGGGCCGTCGAGGAGCCGGGCACCTCGGTGGCGACAGACGTTCAAGAACCCCCTGATCTGGCCCTCCTTGTCGACGCAAAGCAGGATCGGCGCGCCCAGCCCGTCGTGGGTGACGTAATCGCCCGGCCTTTGCAGGAGCGCCGCGCTCGTCAGGACGATGGGGTAGCGCTGGAACAGCTGCCCTCGCTCCCTCTCGAGCCGCGTCGGTGACGTGTAGATGTCCACCGGCCTCTGCTCCGGCTCCGCGTCCATGTCCGTGGTCCGCCGCTGGATCAGATCGAGCGTGCGCCGTATCAGCGTCACCTGCTCCGCATGCTTCATACAGGCTGGAGAGCGGGCTCAGGCGCTGGTACCAGGGGTTCCAGGATCTCCCGCTGCGTGTCGATCAGGCAGGCAGGGACGGGTCTCGGTCCTCGGGGCTCCATTCCCGGAACCTTGAGCAAACTCTCGGCTAAGCAAGCTCCGAGAGCTCGACCTGGCGCACCGCCGGCGCCGCCGTCATGGAGGGCTCCTCCCTGCGGCGCGGGCTCATCAGGGCGTCGAGCTGCTCGATGAAGCAGCTGTTCTCCGCCGGCAGGCCGACGGTCACGCGGAAGTATTCATCGTATCGCTCGTCGCCGAACGGCTCGAAGGCCTTCACCTTCACGCCTCGGGCGAGCAGCGCGTCGTGGATCTTCGCCCCGGACCACGCCCCGCGCGCGCGGCACAGGATGAAGTTGGTCTGTGACGGATAGGCCTCCAGAGCGCGATGAGCTCCGATGGCTGCCATCAGCCTGGCTCGCTCCCTCGCTGTCTGATGCCGGACGAATCCGAGGTGTCCGCTGTCCTGGAGCGACGCCATCGCGAGCTCCGCGGCCAGCTGCCCGACGCGGTGCGGCGTCATCTTGGCCTCCATCTGCGCCACCACCTTCGCGTTCCCCATGGCGTACCCCACGCGCACCGACGCGAGCCCGTAGGCGAAGGAGAAGCTGCGCAGCACCATCAGGTTGGGATGGCGCAGCACCAGGTCCGCCATCCGGGTGTTCGGGCTCTCCTCGAGATAGTGCACGTAGGCTTCGTCGATGAAGAAGAGGGATTTCGGGAACCGGGTGAGCAGCGGACCGAGCTCCTGCCTCGTGATGAGGACGTTGCCCGTGGGGTTGTTGGGGTTGCAGAGGTAAACCAGGCCGTCCTGCCGCGAGAGGCGCGACTCGAGCATGTTCATGTCGAGCGCGAAGCCGTTCTCCGGGCAGAGCGGGAGCAGCTCGCATCGCAGCCCCACGCGGACACCGGAGGCAGGCACCTTGGAGTAGGTGAGCCGCGTGGTGATGATGGGATACGCCGTGCGCTTCAGCAAGAAGCGCAGCGTTCGCATCGCCGAACGCTTGATCTCGCGCTCGATCAGGAACGGGATGCAGGTCTTGAGCAGCGGGCCGCTCCCGTTGGCGACCAGCACGTTCTCCGGCCTGACGCCCGCGTCCGCGGCGAGCGCGCGCCGGAGATCTCCGTTGTCTCCGGCCGGGTAGCTCCGCAGCGAGATGTTGCCGGCGTGGCGCCGCAGGACGTCCGCGCACCGCTCGGAACAGTACGTGCCGTGGTTCAGCGCCATGTCGATGGGCGGCGCGCCGGACCGGCGAACCGGGGCGATGGGTGCGTTGCTCGCTGTCGTTCGAGGCTGCATGGAGCGCTCCTCCCGTGGTGTTCAACCAGCATCAACCAGGCTATTCGTCCCCAGGATTCAGGAGGCCACCTCCGCTGACCAGTTGCAAGAAGGAAGAGCGAGAGGCGCGGCCCAAGAACTTGTGTGCGGAGGCGTGCGACCAGGGTGAGGATGGGCCGCGGTGCGAGCTCGGCTTACGGAGCGGTCGTTGTCCCCCCCGCAGGCGCTCGTGGGGCACCCTGCTTGCGCCTTCGTCGTCCCGTGTGGAGCCCGCGCGCCTCCACGGCGCTCGGCTGGTCTCCTCGACAGGACGGGGCGGCGGTCGGATACGCTACCTTTTCGCGGTGGGCGGGGGCGGCACGGCGGGGTATCCCGATGGCGTGAATTCGACAGCATGCCGGTGGATAGCCCGCCTAGGCGAGCCCTGCCGCCGCGCGGGCGCTCACGGACTGATCGCTGTCCCGACTGTCGCGTTCCCGACTGTCCCCGTCGTCGCCTTGACGCCCGGGGTTTGTCGCACGGCCTTCCAGTGGCAATAGCACAGGTACGGCGGGTTGATGCGACACTCGAACCTGTCGATGCAGTACGGAGAGAGCCCCCAGCAGTCTGACGACAGCGTTCCACCCTCGCACGTGCAGCTTCCGTCTTCGCTGCACCACCAGCTGAGCGAACCAGTGCCCCCACCGTTGTTCACGAGCGCCTCTGTCACGGCCGTCGTCTCCTCCGGAGTGGTCGCTTCTTCGGGGGCTACGACGCAGCCGGCCAGGAGGCCGGAGGCAAGAGACAAGACGGCGAGCGCGGCGCGAAGGGTATTCTTCATGTGAGCAGCTCCTTGTGAGGGTTCGCTGTTCCCTCAGAGCAAGGCAGGTGCCCACGCATCAAACCCCCCGATTCTTCGGGCTATTCCTCGGAGGGGTGCGTGGCATGTTGAGCGGAACCTCGCTCACTTGCGCGCGTAGTTGAGCGGAACCTCGCTCACTTGCGCGTGGTTAAGCGGAACCTCGCTCACTTGCGCGCATAGCCGCGCATCGCGAGCGGCATCCTGAGGATGCCGCCCGCGCCCTCGCCGGCGCTCCGCCGGTCCCGGGCTGCGGTCGCGAGCTCGGGCACCGGATGAACGAGAGCGTCGCGCAACGAAGCGGACCATCGCGCCCATCGGGTCGTGGCCTTGCGCGACCGCTCAGCTCGCGCGGAGCGGCGGCGCCTGCAGCGGAGCGCTCTCTCGCTCGAGCGCGAGCGCGGCGCGCAGGACCAGCGCTTCCTCGAAGTGGCGCCCCACGATCTGCAGCCCGAGCGGCAGGCCGGCGCTGGTGAGTCCCATCGGCACGCTGATCGCCGGCTGGCGCGTCAGGCTGAAGGGCGCGGCGAAGGAGGGGGGGAGCGCGCCGCCGTCGATCAGGGGCGCGGCCCCGGCCGACGTCGGCGTCACCAGCAGATCGAAGCGGCGGTGGAACGCGGCCATGGTCAGCGCCAGCTCCGCGCGCTGCCGCTCCGCCTCTAGGTACGCCACCGCGCTCAGCGCCTCTCCCTGGGCTGCCGCGCTCTGGACCGCCGGATCGAGCAGCGCGCGCTGCTCCGGTCCGAGCTCCCGCACCGTGTGCGCGGCGCGCGCCGCGAACAGCGTCCGCAGCACGCCCCCCGGGTCCGCGAACGGCGGCGCCACCTCGTCCACCTCGGCGCCAAGCCGTTGCAGGAGCGCGACCGCCGCGTCGAAGCGGGCCCGCGTCTCGCCCGGCAGATCGACGTACCCGAGCGTGGCGCTCACGCCGACCCGCACGCGGCGCAGGAACCTTGCATTGAGCGCGTCAGACGCGTCGAGCGTGTTGGACGCGTCGGGGGCGTCGGAGGCGTCGACCGCGACGACCGCGCCCAGGTACAGCGCGTCCTCGCGCGGCGGCGGGGCCCGGAACGGATCGCGGTCGTCAGGACCGGAGAGGACCGAGAGGAGCAGCGCCGCGTCGCCGACGGTGCGCGCGATCGGCCCCACGTGCGGGGGCACCCCCACCACGCTCGCCGGGTGCGCGGGCACGCGACCGAAGGTCGGCTTGCACCCCACCACCCCGGAGAACGCGCTCGGCACGCGGATCGAGCCGCCGCCGTCCGTTCCGACGGCGAGCGGACCGAAGCCGGCCGCCACCGCCGTGACGGCGCCGGCGCTGCTGCCGCCCGGCGTGCGCCGCGGGTCCCACGCGTTGCGCGTGATCCCGGTCAGCGGGCTGTCGCCGAGGCCCTTCAGGCCGAACTCGGAGGTCGTCGTCTTCCCGAAGAGCACCGCCCCGTGCTCCCGCAGGCGGGCGACGGCGGGCGCGTCCTCCGTCCAGGGACCGGCCGCATCCACGGTGCGCGAGCCCCGCCGGGTCGGCCAGCCGCGCGTGAGCAGGAGGTCCTTCACCGAGACAGGCACCCCGTCCAGGCGCCCCACCGGCTCGCCTCGAGCCCAGCGCGCCTCGGACGCCCGCGCGGCCTCCAGGGCCCGCTCCTCGTCGAGGAGCGCGAACGCGTTGAGCGGCGCTCCGTGGCGCTCCACATGGGCGAGGACGGCGCGGAGCGCCTCGACGGGGGAGGCGCTGCGGGAGCGATAGAGCGCGAGGAGCTCGACGGCGGTGGCTTGCACGAGCGAGGCGGGCAGCATGTGTCCACTATAACGGATGAACTGTCCTTCGCAACGGATATGCGCGTTCGCCTCGGTGTTCCCGCCATGGTCCTTGTCGTGTAGATCTGTCGTGCATCACAGCCGACTGCGACGCCGGGCACAGGATGGCGTCTCCGGCGAGAGGGCGCGGCTGTCGCATTCGTAGCTCGGTGGACGGCCGGCGCCGTGCCCGGCTTGCGCCAGACCGGTCTTTGGCCGCCCCCGTCCAGACCCGGCGTGCACCTTTCGTCATGCACCGGGATCTCCATCCATGTTCGTGGCGAAGCAGGGTTCGCGCATCCACCCCAGCTTGTGCCGTTGCAGCGCGGCTGAGGCCGAATGCATGGCAGAGCTCGCGATGCTCATCGAGGCCTTCGGGACCGAGCGGGACCACGCGCTTGCCTCGCGTTTCGAGTTCCGCCACACGCCGAAGCACACGAGCTCGCCGAGCGCCGCCGAGATATGGGTCGACGCGGATGCGACGAGGTGGTACGCGTACGGACTTCAGGAGTGCAACATGGCGCCATCACGCACGCGAAAAGTGAGTCTCTGCGGCAAGGAGCTTCATGGCCTGCAGCACATCTGCGCGTTCTTCGATTCGCGCAAGGAAATGTACGACGTCCTCAATCCGTACTTCCAGGAAGGAATCGATATCGGCGACGAGGTGGTGACCATCCTCGAGTCGAGCGTACATGACGACCATGTAAATCGGATGCAAAAGGGCGGCGTGCCGGTGCAGGACGCGATTCAGCGTGGCCAGCTCAAGGTCGTGCCTTCCGAGCAGACGTACCTCCAGGACAACGTGTTCGTCGCGGACCGCATGCTCTCGACGCTCGAGGGCGTGCTCCAGGGCGCAGCCGAAGGCGAGTTCAAGTCCGTTCGCACCTGCGGCGACATGGAATGGGCGCTGAAGAGCCTGCCGGGCACCGAGGACCTGATGGTCTACGAAGCAAAGGTGAACACGCTGGCGCCCAAGCACGACTGCACGCTCCTTTGCTGCTACGACGTCAATCGCTTCAGCGGCCGGGTGATCGCCGATGTGCTCGCCACGCACTCGCACGTGATCATCGGCGGCCACGTGCACGAAAATCCGTACTACCTCGACCCGGTGACGTTCCTGAAGAAGCTCGCGCTGCGGCGAGCGCCGGCGCCTCTCGCGAACGCGGGCTGACCCTCACGCCTTCGGCCGCGACATGGCCGCCAGAATGCGCGGGGCGCTCGCCCGTCAAGGCGGCATGTCCGACGTGCGACGGCCGTGCGTGACCTCATCCCCTACGGGCTCATCCACGCCACGATGAAGCGCGGTGGATGACCGGCGCGCGGGAGGGCTATCCTCTCGCGCCCGATGGCCCGCGAAGCACCGCCCCAAGATGGGGCCGACGACGACGCCGCGCTGCTCCGTCGCATCCGGAGCCACCCGCTCTGCCGCTTCCTCGGCCCTCCGCAGACATATCTCCTCACGCGCTTCGTCCTGCTCCGCCTCCTCGGCTTCGTGTACTTCATCGCTTTCTTCTCGCTCGCCCGGCAGCTCGGCCCGCTGCTCGGCCCGCAAGGCCTCCTGCCCGCCGACCGCTTCCTCGATCGCCTCGTCGCCGTGACCGGCTCCGAGGGCGCGGCCTTTCGCCGGCTCCCCACGCTGTTCCTGTGGCTCGGCGCCTCCGAGGGCGTCCTCCAGGCCGCCGCGTGGCTCGGCGTGGCGCTGTCGCTCGCGGTGTGCGCCGGCGTCACCAACGCGGTCGTGCAGCTCGCGCTCTGGGCGCTCTACCTCTCGTTCGTGCACATCGGGCAGGTCTTCTACGGTTACGGCTGGGAGCACCAGCTCGCCGAGACCGGCTTTCTGGCCGTCTTCCTCTGCCCGGTTCGCGGATTCCGGCCCTTCCGGGCGCCGCCGCCGCCCGTGGTCGTGATCTGGCTCTTTCGCTGGCTCATCTTCCGGATCATGCTCGGCGCTGGCCTCATCAAGCTCCGCGGCGACCCGTGCTGGCGCGACCTGACCTGCCTTGTCTACCACTACGAGACGCAGCCGGTCCCGAACCCGCTGAGCTATTACCTCCACCAGCTCCCGGCGCCGGTGCACGCGGCCGGCGTGCTCTTCAATCACTTCGTGGAGCTCGTCGTCCCCTGGTTCGCGTTCGGCCCCCGGCGCGCTCGTCACGTCGCCGGCGTCTTCCTCGTGCTCTTCCAGGGGATCTTGATCGCGAGCGGCAACCTCTCCTTCCTCAACTGGCTCACCATCGTACCGGCGATCGCCTGCTTCGACGACGGCGCGCTCGGCCGGCTCTTCCCGTCGCGGCTCCGGGAGCGCGCCGCGGCGCTCGCGGCGCAGCTCTCCCCGTCGCGGGCGCACCGCGCCGCCGCCGTCGCGCTCGCGATCACCGTGCTCTGCCTGAGCGTGAACCCGGTCATGAACCTGCTCTCGCCGCGGCAGGCGATGAACGCGACGTTCGACAGCTTCGGCCTGGTGAACACCTACGGCGCGTTCGGCAGCGTCGGCCGGGAGCGTTACGAGGTGATCCTGGAGGGCACGAGCGACGAGGCGCTGGGCGAGGGGACGCGGTGGCTCGAGTACGACCTGCCGTGCAAGCCTGGCGACGTGCGCCGGCGCCCGTGCGTGATCTCGCCGTACCACTACCGCCTCGACTGGCAGATATGGTTCGCGGCGTTCGGGAGCTACGAGCGCGAGCCGTGGCTCGTTCATTTCATCTACAAGCTCCTCTCGGGCGACGCGGGCGCGCAGCGCCTCCTCGCCGGCAACCCGTTCCCCGGCGCGCCGCCCCGGTACATCCGCGCCGAGCGCTACCGTTACAGCTTCACCCGCATCGGCGACGGGAGCGGCGCGTGGTGGCGCCGCGTCCGCGTCGAGGAGTACCTGCCGCCGCTGTCGGTCGACGACCCGGCGCTGCTCCGCTTCCTCTCCGCGTACGGGTGGCTGCCGTCCTCCCGCGCGCGCTCTCCGGCGGGCGAGCCGGGCGGAGCCAGGGTCGCCCCGTGACGGGTCAGATCCTCCGGCGCCCTGGCGTCCTGGATGCGACGTGGGCGCGGGAGCGTGGTCATGGTCGGCGGGCTCATGGGCCGCTCGCCCCACGTGGTATACCGCCCTGCGTGGGACGCTTCGATCATCTCGCCACCACGCCCGCGCGCGGCGCGGCCGACGTCCTCAAGTGGAAGCTCGGCGCCCGCGAGAAGGCCGTCGCTGACGGGTTCGTCACGCCGCACCGCACGTACGACCGCTCGCTCGTCGAGAGCGGCCGCGCCTCGCTCACGTGGATCGGCCACGCGTCGTTCCTGCTCGTGCTGGGCGGCCTGCGCATCCTGATCGATCCCATCCTCGCGATGGGCCTCGGCACCGCGAAGCGGCTCGCCCCGGCGGGCATCCCGCTCGAGGACCTCACCGAGATCGATCTGGTGCTGATCACACACAACCACCGCGATCACCTGGACACGCCGACGCTCTCGCGCATCCTCGCGGCGCACGCCGTGCACCCGGGCAAGCTCGGCAAGAAGAGCTCGACGCTCCGGCCCCGCTTCGTGGTGCCGCAGGGCAACGGCGCGCTCCTCGCGAAGCTGGGCGCGGGCGCGATCGACGAGCTCGCGTGGTGGCAGTCTGTCCACGTCGGCCAGGTCGAGATCACGCTCGTGCCCGCGCGGCACTGGTCGATGCGCATGCCCTGGGACAGGAACGAGGCGCTCTGGGGCGGCTTCGTGATCCGCGGCCCCGAGGGCACCGCATACCACTCGGGCGACACCGGCTTCTTCGACGGCTTCGCCGAGATCGGCGAGCGCAACGGCGGATCCATCGACTGGGCCATGTTGCCCATCGGCGCCTACGCCCCGCGCTGGTTCATGGAGCCGCAGCACATGGGCCCGGAAGAGGCCGTGCAGGCGTCCAAGCTGCTCGGCGCGCGCACCTTCGTCGCGATGCACTGGGGCACGTACAAGCTCACCGACGAGCCGATCGGCGAGCCGCCGGTCCTCGCGCGCGAGGCCTTCCTGAAGGGCCGCGGCGACATGGAGCGCCTCTGGATCCTCGACGTCGGCGAGACCCGCAGGCTCTGAGATCACGCGTCCTCCGACGGCGGCGGCAGGCCCGGCAGGCCGTCGATGCTCGTCGTGTTCTTCTCCAGCCGATAGCGCGAGAGGCCCTCCGGCCCCTTGCGCTCCGCCCACTTCGACAGCGTCTCCCGCTCGCCCTCGTAGGCCATGCGCGGCACGGCGTAGCCGCACGACGTGGCGACGCGCTCGAGCTCGACGCGGATCACCGAGCGGACGCCCTGGAACGGCGGGAAGAGGTCCGCCAGCGCGCCGAAGCGCGGGTCGCCGGGGAAGACGGGCTCGCCGCGGCCCTGGAGGCGCAGGATGCGGGGCGGGCCGTCGAACGCGCAGAACATCAGCGTGATGCGGCCATTGTCGCGCAGGTGCGCGATGGTCTCGACGCCGCTGCCGGTCAGGTCGAGGTAGGCCACGGTCCGCGGGTCGAGCACGCGGAAGGTGTCGTGCCCCTTCGGCGACAGGTTGACGTGCCCGCCGCTGCCCGAGGGGGCGGAGGCCACGAAGAAGAGGCGCTGCTCGGCGAGGAAGCCGATGAGGTCGTCGTCCAGCTCGGAGAAGGTTCGTCCCATGGGTCCTCGTGGGCGGCGGGCACGCGCCGGGGCGCTGGAGGGCGCGGTTCTCTACGCGACGGCGCAGCGCCGCCGCGTGGTGCCGCGCCTCGCGGTGGTGTAGGGGCGGCGCGGCGGTGAGGGGAGGGGGAAAGCCGAGGGATCCAGCGCCTGCTGCGGCAGCTCCGTGCACAGGCAAATCTCGATCGGAGCCGAGCTCAGGCCTCGGCGATCTCCCCTGGCGACGCGCCAGAGGCGTCTTCCTGGCGGCGCGCGGATCCGGTAGTCCTCGCCCCGCCTCCGGGCCGCGCATGCCTCCATCGACCACCCCTCCCTCCGTCGCCCAGCGCCTCGCGCGCGCCCTAGCGGTGCTCGTGCCGGCGCTCGACATCGTCGAAGCGCGGGTCGACGAGGGCGCGCCGCCGGCCTGGTGCGAGGCGCGGGGCTGGACGGGCTTCCTCCTGTCGCTCTCCGACGCCGAGCTCGCCCGCTGCGAGGCCGAGGGGCTCGCCGCGTGCATCGACGGCCTCGAGCGCCCGCCCCCGAGCCTCGTGGCCCTGGCGCGCGCCGCGGACGAGGCGGCCAGGCTGCCGCGGCGGCCTGTCCAGCCGCTCCCGCCGGCGTCGCTGGACGAGCTGCGGGCGGTGCCCGCGCGCAAGCGGCTCCAGCTGGAGGCCCTGCTCGGCGCCGTGGCCCCCATGGCTGCCCGCGCCCGCCGCCTCGTCGACGTGGGCGCGGGGCACGGCCACTTCACCCGCCTGGCCGCCGCGCGCTTCGACCGCGATGCGGTCGGCCTGGAGCGCGAGCCCGACCGCGTGGCCACCGCCTCCGCGCTGGCCGCCGGGGGCCGGGCGCGCTTCGTGGCGTTCGACGCCTTCGAGCAGGCGCTGGCGTTCGGTCCGGACGACCTGGCGGTGGGCCTGCACGCCTGCGGCGAGCTCGGGGACCGCACGGCGACGGCGGCGGCCGAGGCGCCCTGCGACCTGGCGCTCGTCTCGTGCTGCCTGCAGAAGATCGGCGCGCCGGCCCGCGCCCCGCTCTCGGCCGCGGCCAGGGCGGCGGGGCTCGTCCTGAAGCGCGAGGCGCTGGGGCTCACCAACCTGACGGCGCGCCCCGCGGGGGTCGAGGCCAGCCTCGACGAGGAGCTCCTGGCGCGCGAGCGGCGGCACGCGCTGCTCTCGCTGCTCCGCGGCCGCGGGCTCGACGTCGCCCTGGGCGAGGAGATGCGCGGGATCAACCGGCGGCGCGCGCACGGCGGGCTGCGCGAGCTCGCGGCCCGGGCGCTCGCCCTGCGGGGCCTCGGCCCGGCGACCGAGGCCGAGCTCCGCGAGCGCGAGGTCGCGGCGCGCGCGGCGTTCGGCCAGATGCGCCGGCTCACGCTGCCGCGCGCGCTCCTGGCCCGGCTCACGGAGGTCGCGGTCGCGCTGGATCGCGCGATGGCCCTCGGCGAGCGAGGGCACGAGGTCGAGGCGGCCCTCGTGTTCGAGACCGAGGTGACGCCGAGGAACGTCGCGATCTTCGCGAGCGCCCGGCCGGGAGGGCTCGGCGGCTGAAGCGGCCTCGCGGCTCACCCGTTGCGCGGGAGTGCCGTGGAGCCCCAAGCCCGCCCCCCCGGTCACCAACGTGGTCGTGAACGTGGTCGTGGTCGTGGTCGTGGTCGTCAACGGCTTGTCGTGAACGTGAACGTCCCCGGAAGTCGCCGGGGGCAGCGACACTCGTCGACCAAGGTACCGGCGGAACGTTCACGTCTACGATCGTGTCGTCGACGACCACGACCACGGCCACGGCCACGACCACGGCCACGACCACGACCACGACCACGTTCACGACCACGACCACGTTCACGGTGGTGACCGCTGGGCCAGCAGCCCTGCGGATCGGGTGCTTCCCTGGCAACAGTGCCGCGCGGCAGACCCTTGATTCCAAGCGTTTCATGGAATGGCACGCACGGTGCACATCACGGCGCCATGCAAAGACGTCAGTTCTTGGGAGGCGCCGCAGCAGCGGTGTCGGTAGCGCTTCTCGCAGGCAGGGCCCGGGCCGCCGGGCCCAGCGTGATCCGCGTCGGGGTGCCCGGTGTCGGCGTGGGCAATCGCCCCGTCACCGGAGGAAGCTTCTTCTCCCTCTTGCACCTCCAGGGGACCCTGGCCGAGGAGTTCAAGAAGGACGGCATCGAGGTGAAGTGGAACTTCTTCCGCGGCGCCGGCCCGGCCGTGAACGAGGCGGTCGCGAACAACCTGCTCGACATCTGGACTCACGGTCACCTGCCTTCCGTGGTCGGCCGGGCGAGCGGCCTCAAGACGCGGCTCCTGGCCAGCGCCAGCCGGCGCGGACACGCCTACCTGGTGGTGCCCGCCGATTCGCCGATCACCGGCGTCAAGGATCTGCGCGGCAAGAAGGTGGCCTTCCAGAAGGGCACGGCCTCGCAGCTGTCCGCGAACCGGATCCTCGAGGGCCACGGGCTGACCGAGAAGGATATCCGGTCCATCAGCATGGATGCCTCCACCGCGAAGGCGGCGATCGCCACGAAGGACATCGACGCGGTGTTCGGCGGCACGGACTACCTCTCGCTGCGCGACCAGGGGATCGGGAAGATCGTCTACACGACCAAGGGGGATTCCCCTACCTACCCGAGCAATTCAGGCATCATCGCGCGGGAGGACTTCATCAACGAGTACCCCGACGTCGTGCAGAAGATCATCACGCTCGCGGTGAAGTCGGCGGCGTGGGTCTCGGACGAGAAGAACCGCACGCAGGCCTTCCAGCTCTGGTCGAAGTCCGGCACGCCCTTCGCAAACTACAAGGAAGCGCAGCAGGGCGAGGACATGAAGCAGAACGCCAGCCCGCTGCTCGACGAGTACGCCATCGCCCGGTACAAGTCGGCGGTCGCCGACTCGAAGAAGTACGGCCTGATCAGGAGCACGTTCGAGGTCGAGCCCTGGACCGATCGGCGCTTCCTCAACCGGGCGCTGAAGGACACCGGGCTCGAGCGCTTCTGGGCGGAGTGGGACGCGAACGGCAAGCCGAAGGGCTGACGGCACGCGGGCGCGGGCCGCGACGCGCGGCCTGCGCCGCCAGCGCTGGCGACTCGCTCGAACCCAACTTGCTGCAAGGAATGACCTGATGGAGAAGAGGCGGATTGGCTCGCTCGACGTGTCGGTCGTGGGCCTGGGGTGCAACAACTTCGGCGGTCGAATCGACGAGCAAAGGACGGCGGCGGTCGTCGGCGCGGCGCTCGACGTCGGCATCAACTTCTTCGACACGGCGGACGTCTACGGCGGCACGAAGAGCGAGGAGCTGCTCGGCAAGGCACTCGGGAGCCGGCGGAGCTCGGTGATCATCGCGACCAAGTTCGGCGTCCCGCTCGACGACGAGCGCAGGGGCGGCGCGCGGCCGGCGTACATCCAGCGCGCCGTGGAGGACAGCTTGCGCCGGCTGGGCACCGACTGGATCGACCTGTACCAGCTGCACCGCCCCGATCCCGAGACGCCGATCGAGGACACGCTCGAGGCGCTCGACGCGCTGGTCCGCGCCGGCAAGGTGCGCGAGATCGGCAGCTCCAACTTCTCGGCCGCGCAGATCCGCGTCGCCGAGGAGGCCGCCCGCCCGGGGCAAGCGCGCTTCGTGAGCGTCCAGAACGAGTACAGCCTGCTCCAGCGCGAGCCCGAGCGCGAGGTGCTCTCGGACAGCAAGCGCCTGGGGATCGCCTTTCTGCCCTATTTCCCGCTGGCGAGCGGGCTGCTCTCCGGCAAGTACCGGCCCGACGCCCCGGCGCCCGTCGGCGCGCGGCTCTCGTCGCAGGACACGGCGCTCTCCGCGCGCTTCCTGACCGAGCGGAACCGGCAGACCGCCGCGGCGCTCGGCGCTTACGCGGCGTCCCGGGGCCACACGCTGCTGGAGCTGGCCTTCTCGTGGCTCGCCAGCCGGCCTGCGGTGGCCTCCGTGATCGCCGGCGCGACGTCGCCGGAGCAGGTGCGCGCGAACGCCGCCGCCGTGGGCTTCCGGCTGACCGGGGCCGATCTGGAAGAGATCGATCGACTGGCGCCGCTCCCGGCCCGCTGAGCGAAGAGGAATCCATGGCCGTTTCGACATCCACGTTGCGTGTTCAGGCTGCCGTCGAGCAGCTCCAGTCCGGCGGTATGGTGATCCTCGTCGACGACGAGGCGCGCGAGGACGAGGGAGATCTCGTCGTCCTGGCGGAGCACGCGACGCCGGCCACCATCAATTTCATGGCGACCCACGGCCGGGGGCTGATCTGCCTCGCCCTCACCGAGGACCAGGTGGACCGCCTCGGGCTGCCGCTCATGGCGACCCGGCCCGGCGCCCGCCGGTCGACGGCGTTCACGGTGAGCATCGAGGCGCGCGAGGGCGTCACGACCGGCATCAGCGCCCGCGACCGGGCGCGCACGGTCGCGGCCGCGATCGCGCGGGACGCGTCGCCGCGAGACGTCGTGTCGCCAGGGCACGTGTTCCCGCTGCGGGCGCGCCGGGACGGGGTGTTCGAGCGCGAGGGGCACACCGAGGGCGCCGTCGACCTGGCGCGGCTCGCCGGGGCGCTGCCGGCCGCCGTGATCTGCGAGATCCTGAATGACGACGGGACGATGGCGCGCCGCCGGGACCTCGCGCGCTTCGCGGCGCGACAGGGGCTGCCGCTCGTCTCCATCGATGACCTCATCCGCTGCCGGGTGCGGTCCGAGGACGTCGCCGCGCGCGTCCGGAGCGCCCCGTTCCGGCCTGCAGGAAGCCCGAGCGGCGAGTGGCGGGCGCACACGTACACGCTACGTCGCGAGAGGCAGCTGCTCCTCCTGACGCACGGCGCGCCGGCGCACGCCGGCGACCCCGCCCTCGTGTACACCCACCGCGCCGCGCTCGTCTCGGACCTCCTCGGCGACGCCCCTCTGTTCGACGCCCTGCGAGACATCGAGGCGGCCGGCGCCGGCGCGGTAGTCTATGTGCCCCCGCCGGCCGAGCCGATAGCCGCGGGAGCGGACGTCACGATCGGGCTCGAGCTCGCCGTGGCTGCGCGCGAGCTCGTGGCGCTCGGATATCGCCGGGTGACGCTCCTCGACTCGAGGGCACCCCGGCCCGACGGGCCCAAGAAGGAGATCGACCTCGAGACGGGCGAGCCCGTGGCGCAGGCGGCGGGCCACGGCGCGCCGCCGCCGCGGCGCGGGCGGGCAGGGGACGGCCTCTCGGGGTCTCCCGCCCTGCAGAGCTGACCCGGGCCGGTGCGATGCGCTCGGCGTGGCTTGCGGATCGCCGTGCGGGGCTGGCGCGATGCGCTCGCGCCGGCCCCCGGGTCGCTCAGCGGGGGGTCACGATCAGGGAGTAGTCGTTCACGGCCCCCAGATAGCCGTAGACCTTCAGGAAGTGGGGGCCGTCGAGCGCGGCGGGCAGGGTGATCGTCTCGCTGTTCGTCACGCCGGTGCTGGAGGCGACGATGGCCCCCGTCCAGGAGTAGAGGGCCACGTCGATGTCGCCCGCCGCGTGGTTGAATTCGACAGTGATCTGCCCGATTCCGTTCCAGCTCGACACTGCGTAGTAATCGACCTCGTTCGCGTCCACGCGGAAGCGGGCAGGGTGCTGGAGCGCGGGGTAGCCATAGCTGCCCGGCCAGAGGTGAGACGACTCCCCCCTCTCGGCGCCGGGCTCGGAGAGGCTCAGCCGGTAGTAGCCGGTGCTCGACGCGTAGCTCTTCACCCGCAGGTAGGCCCAGGACCCAGGCGGCAGGCTCGCCCGCACGAGCTCGACATTGCTGTAGCCGTTGCTGCTGCTGACCGGCCATCCGGCGGGATCAGCGAAGAGCGCGAGATCCACGTCCTCGGGGCCCACGATGTTCAGGTAGGACTCGACGATCCCGCCCGACGGCACCTGGAACGCGTACCAGACGGCCTCGTGCGGCTCGATGTAATCCTCGTCGATCTGGTGCGCGCTGCTGCCGTTGAACACGTGCGGCGTGCAGAAGTCGGGCGGCGCGAGCGTGTTGCAGGTCGCGTGGACCGGCAGGCCGTCGAGCGTACCGGCAGTCCACACGTAGCCGATGATCCCCTCGTCCTTGTACCCCTGCGCTATCGCGCTCGATTGCTCCGCGCTCGAGATCGTGTAGAGGTAATCGCCGGAGTTGAAGTAGTTGCCGCCGTTGCGGTGCAGCCGGTACAGCGGGGTCGTGCCTGGGAGCTGCGATGTCGCGATGTACCCCACGCGCTCGGCGCACATGCGCGCGGCCTCCTCGGTGCCAAGCTGGCAGTCGGGGGACGTCGTGAGGAGCGTTTTCGGCCCGATGCGCGCCCTGAGCAGCGCGCTCGTGCCGCTCATGCCCGGATCGCGCGCCAGGAAGAAATACCCCTCGGCCTCGGCCGTGACGCCCGCGGTCCGCGCCTCGTGGAGGTCCGTTGTGTACAGGTGGCGGCCCTGGCCCGCACGCGTGCCGAAGGCGCGGTGCACCCCGGTGAACGCGCTGCCGAACTGATTCCAGAGCACGAGCTTCGTCCCCTTCCACCTCGGCTCGCCGAAAGCCGGTGTCGAGAGATCCACGAGCCGATCGGCGTGGGGGGTCGCGAGCATGGACGCAGGGACCTCCGTGCCGTTTCGCGTCAGCTTCACGAACTCGACGTCGTTCGTCCCGTAGATGCCCTGCAAGGAGAGATCCGCGGAGAAGTCGAGCTGCAAGGCGGCGAGCTCCCACGCGGGCACGCCGCTCTCACCGATCTCGCCCGCCGACATCGGGAACACCGTGCTGGTCACCACGCCGCCCTGGGACGTGCGGGTCACCTGGAGCCGCAGGAGATCGCCACGGTACCGGCCGTAGGTTCCATGCGGGAGCTGCCAGCGCGTCGTCTGCGGCGCCTGGCCGGGACGGATGACGGTGAACGTCAGCCAGGTGCGCAGCAGATCGTC
Source organism: Sorangium aterium (assembly GCF_028368935.1). Classification (NCBI taxonomy): domain Bacteria; kingdom Pseudomonadati; phylum Myxococcota; order Polyangiales; family Polyangiaceae; genus Sorangium; species Sorangium atrum. The sequence goes on from NZ_JAQNDK010000006.1 coordinate 273,781, forward strand.
GTGCGCGCCGTCCTCGCCGCGCGTATCGCGGCAGAGGCGGACCTCGGTCGCGTGATCGGGCGTCGCCGCGAACAGGCACCCTTCGCCGGGCACGGCCGCGTTCGGCGCCGGCGTACCCGGGCCGCCGAGCTTCGCGGCGTACTCGGGCGAGATAGGCCCGCGCGTCGTCGAGGGCTGGACCTCCCAGGCATCGAGCGTGGGCGATCCGCGCATCGGGAGCGTCGTGCCGGCGTACGCCGCCGGGCTCGGGAGGCCCGTCAAGTGGAGGTAAAGGCGCTGCCCCGGCTCCCGGATTGCCGGATCCGGACCGAGCGGCGACGGCAGAAAGACCGCGTTCCCCGGGTCCGTGGGCAGGGGCGCGCTGCCCGCATCCCCAGCGAACGCCCACGGCTGATCGTTCGTGATGAGCCGGAAGCCCGCGCTGACGTGCTCGTTCTGCGCTGCCGTGCTGGCGGTCGTGGCCGCGCTGTCGGAGCGCAGGACGACCCCCTCGTTCAGCAGTTCGGTGCGCTCGACGGGATCCAGCGAGTCCAGCCAGACCCCCGCGAACACCGAGCTCTCACGCGCCCTCTCGATCGCGGCCGCGTACCAGGGCTCGCAGGCGACGTCCGCGACCTTCGGGTTGCCATTGTTGAGCTCGAGCGACTGGGCGTTGATCTCGATCCAGGGGTCGTACTCGGGACAAACGCGGAGCTTCGCCTGGACGTCGCCGGGCAGCCTCAAAGCGTCCTTTGCGAAGAACTCCCGCATCGGGAATGCGACGTGCGTCATCATGTCGCCCGACGCATAATCGAGCCAGTCCCAGTAATTGTCCCCCCAGTTCGCGTGGACGGTGACGAGGTAGCGCCCCCGCAGCTCCTCGAGCGTCGGCCAGCCGGCGTCCTTGACGCACTGCCGGATCGTCTTCCCCTGGCACCCTGGCCGGGAGAGCATCTCGCGCGGCGTGTACAGGCGGGTGCCGAGCCCCTCCCACAGCGTCGCGTCGAGGTCGGCGGCGGAGTGGCTCGCGTCGAACATGCGCCGCGCCTGGGTGAAGATGTTCATCTCCTTGAACTCGAGGTGGACGACCGTCGCCTCGTGGCTCGGCAGGGCGTAGTCGTACTTGCGGAGGATCTGGAGGCAATCGAAGAGGTGCGTGCATTGCGTGTTCTTGTGGCTGATGTCGTCGAGCAGCGGCGGCACCGTGAACGCGAAAAGCGGATCGAACGGTGGCGGCAGGCCCGCGAGCGGGGCGACCGCGCCCGCGAGCAACGGATCGAGGTGGTTGTAGGAGTGCCGGACCACGAACTGGCCGGCGAGGTCGTGATCTCGCGAGATGTCGAGTTCAATGCTGCGCACGTGCTCGTGCAGGAGCTGATCGAGGAGCGGCATGGCCGCCCCGCTGGCGCCGAACTCCTCGTTGATCCACCGTGCCGTGAAGTACGAGTTGTGGGTCCCCTTCCTCACGACCTCGTTGAATCGCGGAGACCCCGTGCCCAGCGCCTGCGCCGCCTCTCCGGCGACCTTCTCCTCGAGCGGTACGCGGTCTACCTCTCCGTCGTCCGGAGGCGCCGCGCACGCAGGTGCGCCTGCGAGCCCGCCCAGGGCGGCGAGGAGCAGGAGGGAGTGATGGGGGGGCGAGAGCGTCCGTTTCATGGTGGGTTCCTCGTTCGTTGGTGTCGATCGTCGCAGAGGTGGTTGGCGCTCCGCGCCTGGCCAAAGGCGCGGGCCGCGTCGTGCTCTTCTCGTCCACGCACCGGCACCTACGCAGATCGCGACCGGCGGTTTCGCGCTCAGGGCAGGGGGATGTCGATCGTGGGGGGGCGTCCACCCCACCGTGCACCTGCACGCCCGTACCCGGGATCGTGGGCCAGAATGCGCGGTCCGCGCGGGGGTCGCTCAGCGCCGCCGGGACGTTGAATCCGCCGGAGCGCCCGCCGGCTCCTCCGCCCTGAAGAGCTGAGGCGAGCGCGCCGCTGGGGCGCGAGCGGAGCTCCGTCGCTGCTGAGATGGTACTGGCAGCCCCGCCCGAGCGTTCGGTACGCTCTCAGCATGCGGCTCCTCGCGCTGCGACAAACGGCGGCGTGGCTCGAGCCATCGGTCGATCTCGCTTGGGAAGGAGAATGAACGGGCAGAAGCTCATCCCGGAGCTCGACGTGGCGGATCTCGGCGCCTCGCTCCGCTTCTACGTTGGCGTCATCGGCTGCACGCTGCGGTTCGAGAGGCCCGAGGAGAGATTTGCTTTCATCGACCTCGAGGGCGCGCAGCTGATGCTGCAGGAGGCGGCAGGGCCGGGCCGCAGGTTCCGCACCGCGCCGCTGGAGCATCCTTACGGGCGCGGCGTCAATTTTCAGATCGAGGTCGCCGACGTCACTTCGCTGTACGAGCGCGTGTGCGCAGGCGGCTTCCAGATCGTGATCCCCTTCGAGGATCGATGGTACCGTGAGGGCGATACGGAGCTCGGCAACCGCCAGTTCGTCGTCGCCGACCCTGACGGCTATCTCCTGCGGTTCTTCACCGACCTGGGCCAGCGCCCTCTGCGCTCTTGATCGCTCTCCGTGCTCGCTGGTCGCCAGTCCGATCGACCGAACTGGCTCCGCCTGTCAGAAGTCCAACCAGGGATCTGTAGCGCGAACGAAGAGATTTCGACGCAAAGACGCAAAGGCGCAAAATACAAATAATCTGCTCTTTTTTGCGTCTTTGCGCCTTCGCGTCTTTGCGTTGAAATCTCTCTCCGGATCCCTGGCTGGACCCCTGGCGGGCGAAACTAGGGATAGCTGACGGTGATCTCGGCGAGGAACGTCCTGCCGTTCTGCCGGCTCGTGGTCGAGAGGTAGCTCTCCGCGGCCGGATAGTCGTACCGCGTGTCCATCGCGTTGTAGATGCCGATCACATAGCGGCTGTGGAAGCGCTGGAGCTCCCCGGACACCGTGAGGTCCGCGACGATCGCGCCCGCGGTCTCGTCGGCCGAGCTGCGGGCGATGCGCCGGGGCGCCTCCAGGTTGACCCGGAGCCCGGCGGCGACGAGCCGCTCCACCACGGGCACGACGCCGCGAAACGACGCCAGGTGCTCCGGGGCGTTGATCAGCCGCTCTCCGCGCCTGAGCTCGCCGCGCTGGTAGCCGTACGTCGCCGCGAGCATCCAGCCTTGCCGCCACTCGCGGCGGAGCTCGACGTCACCCCCCGCCACGAACGCGTCTGGACGGCTGTTCACGTAGCGCACCACGCCGGGCACCCCGGGCCTGTCCTCGGCGGAGATGATCCGGGCTGACAGCTTGCTCGCGTGGACGGCGCCGAGCGCGGTCCAGTCGTCGCCGAGGCGCTGCGAGTACTCGATCTCGGCCGAAGCGATGGACTCCGGCTTGAGCACGAGGCCCCGGGCGGGGTCGACGGCGGGCACCTGCGTCTTGCCGTCGGTGTAGAACTGCTCGGAGATGCTCGGGGCGCGGAAGGCACGCCCGGCCATGATCTTCAGGACGCCTCCCGGCGCGGGCCGGAGGATGATCGCGGCGCGCGGCACGACGATCGGCGCGAACGTGCTGTAGACGTCGAGGCGCGCGCCCCACGAGAGGCGGACCCACGGGGCGGGCGAGCTGTCGAGGATGAGGTAACCGGCGCCGAAGCGGTACGGCTCGGGCTTCGTGGTCACGCGGCCGTCCCCGAGAACGCTGCCCAGCGTCGCCTCGGGATGCGCCTGCACCTCGCCGCCGCCGGTGACCCTCAGCCAGGGGAGCGGCGTCCACGCCGCCCTGAGCTCGCCGCCCAGCCAGGTGCCGTGCTGCTGCTCGAAGATCGTCTCCTCCTCGAACGCGTAGACGCCGCGCCAGACGAAGCGGTTCACGTGGGCGCGCGCCATGAGCTGCAGGTCGGGCGCGAGCCGCGGCTCGAAGCGCAGCTCGGCCATCATGTGCGCGTCCTCGTAGCTCGTCCCGAGGTCGTTGAGCCGCGTGCCCACGTAGCCGGTCGGGACGAGCTGCTCGCGCGTGTGGTACATCCACTGCGCCGTGAACGGCCCGTACCAGGCGCGCCCGGACGTGCCGCCGGCCCGGAACGTCTCGGCGCGCTCGGCGATCTGCGCGCGCGGCCCCTCGCCGGGGTCCCGCAGCGACACCGGGACGTCGAACCCGTCGGAGCGCGCCCCGGTGACGCTCGCCCGCACGCCCGCGTCCTTGCGGGCGTTGTAGTGGAACCCGGCGCGCGCGTGGCCCACGCCGTCGTAGTAGGTGCCGGCCGCCACGTGCGCGGCCGTGGGCTCGTCGCGCCCGCGCGGGACGAGGTTGACGATGCCGGAGAGCGCGCCCGTGCCGTAGAGCAGCGAGCCAGGGCCGCGGACGACCTCGATGTGATCCACGTCGTGGAGGTCGTCGCGCGCGTCGGAGCCCACGAACGAGGCGTTCAGCACGTTGTCGTTCGTCGAGTGGCCGTCGGAGAGGACGAGCAGCCGGTTGCCGTAGTCGAGCGGCTCGCCGAGCCCGCGGATCCCGGCCGAGTAGACCACGTGATCGTTCGAGAGGTAGACGCCGCGCGTGCCGCGCAGCGCCTCGGCGATGGTCGGGTACCCGAAGGCGCGCAGCTCCTGCTGGTCGATGACGCTGATGGATGCGGGCGCGTCCTCCAGGCGCTCGAGGACGCGTGAGGCCGACGACACCTCCCGGAGCGGCGCCAGCGTGACGTCGCGCAGCTCCGCCTGCTGGCCGGCCGCCACCTCGATCGTCCGCTCGACGGGCGTGAAGCCCCGCAGGCTGACGCGGACGCGGCGCCGGCCCACGGGGACGCCCTGGATCACCGACGGCGTGAAGCCCATGGGGCGGCCGTCGATCTCGACGAGGGCGGCGGGCTCGTCGGCGCGCACGAGGATCGAGCCGGTGAGCGGGCTGAGCGTCGCCGTGATCGGCACCGTCTCGTGCGCGGCGAGCGTCAGCGGCTGCGGCGCCGCCTCGAAGCCCGGGCGCGAGAAATGGAGCACGTGGCGGCCCGGCGGCAGATCGAGATCGCACGGGGCGGTGCAGGCGGGCGGCGCGCCCTCGTGGTCGACGTGCACCGTGGCCTCGCTCGCGCCGCGCACGTCCACCCGCACGGTGCCGACGATGCGGCGGAGCACGATGAGGACCTCCTTGCTCTGCCCGAGCTTCACCGGGACGTCGTCCACGGCCACGGGCTCGTAGCCCGCGAGCTCGACGAGGATCCGGTAGCGCCCCTCGGACATGGCGAGCCGGCGCGGCGCCGTGCCGCGCGCGCCGAGGTCCTTGCGATCGACGTAGATCCTGGCGCCCGGCGGCGACGTGACGATCTGGAGCACGGCCACGCGCGGCGCGATCCGCTGGAGCGCGGCCTGGAGCTCGGCGACGACCTCCGGATCGGTCTCGCCCTCGAGCGCGTCGTCGTAGTACCGGTGCGCGTCGGCGAAGCGGCCCAGCTCCTCGTAGGTGAGCGCGATGTTGAAGACCACGTTGCGGTTCGGCACGAGCCGGTTCGACGCGAGGAAGTGCTCGAGGGCGGCCTGGAACCGCCCCTGCTTGTAGAGATCGCGGCCCAGGTCGAAGTGGAGGTCGGCCTCGTCGGCCTGGCCCTCGCCGTCGGCGCGGGCGGCGGGGGCCTGGAGCAGGGCGCCCGCGAGGAGGGGCACCGCGGCGAGCCTCCACCGGCGAGCGCGCGTGCTCGAGGGCGCTCGACGCATGCCGCTAGCGGTGCTCGCGCAGGCGCGTCGCCTTCGTCGGCGCCGGCTCGCTGCTGGCCGGGTACGGCGACGAGGGCGCGAGCACCGCGCGCGGGCGGCCCGCCCTCGCCGAGCCGAGCGGCGTGAGCGCGGCCCCGGCCGTGGCGAACCCGCTCGCCGCGGCGGCCGCCGCGGCCGTGGGCGGCGAGGCGGCCTCGGACGGCGGGAGGGACGAGGGCCCGGGATCCTCGCTCGAGGGCGCAGAAGGCTCGCCCTGCGCCGGCGCGACCTGCGAGGCCGCCTCGCCGGCAGGCGGCGCGCCCGCGGCCGGCGCCGCGCCGCGCCCGAGCCACGCGGTCGCCGCCATGCCCCCGAGGAGCGCGACGAGCGCCGCCGCCGCGATGGGCGCGACCATGCTTCGCCGGCGCCGCTCCTGTGGATCCCCTGCGGCGACGCGCTCGCCCCGCCTGGACGGCGCCGCCGTCGGCGCCAGCGACTCGTCCGGGGGCAACGCGTGCACGGAGGGAGGTCCGGCAGCCGACGTCTGCGCCGGCGGCACCGACGGCGAGGCCGCCGCCGTGAGCGTGAGAGGAGCGACGGACGCCCGCGCGGGCGTCACCGACGGCGAGGCCGTCGCGGTGAGCGTGAGAGGAACGACGGACACCCGCGCAGGCGGCATCGAGGGCGAGGCCGCCATCGCGAGGGCGGGTGGAGCGACGGACGCCTGCGTGGGCGGCATCGAGGGGGCGCGCTCCTTCGCCTGCTCGCTCAAGCTGTGCCGGGACCCACGCGTGGGGCCGATCGGCCCGGTCAGGGTCTCGGCTTCCTCGTCGATGGCCCGCGGGCGATCCGGCGGAGGCGGCGCGTCGACGGCCTCGTTCCCCATCGCCCTGCGCAGGATGCGCGCCACCGTCTGGCGCGCGTACTCCGACCCGAGCGGCTCGAGCAGCGTGGCCAGCTCGGCGATCGTCTGGGGACGGCGCGCCGGATCCTTCTCGAGGCACATCAGGATGATCCACTCGAGCGCGAGCGGGATCTCCGGCCGGTGGCTGCGCGGCGGCACGGGCACGTCGGTCACGATGCTGACGAACAGCGCCGAGACGGACTCGGTCTCGAACGGCAGCCGCCCTGTCAGGAGCTGATAGAGCGTCATGCCGAGCGCCCAGATGTCGCTGCGGGCGTCCACCGTCCGGGTGCTGCGGATGTGCTCCGGCGACATGTAGCGGGGAGAGCCGAGCACCACGGCGGATGCGGTCAGCTGGGCGTTCAAGCCGAGCACGCCCTCCTCGGACGCCTTCGAGATGCCGAAGTCGAGCACCTTGATCAGGGTCGAGCCGTCCTTGCGGCTCGCGAGGAAGAGGTTGCCCGGCTTGAGGTCGCGGTGGACGATCCCGAGCGAGTGCGCCTCGGCGAGCGCCTCGCAGGCCTCGATCACGTAGCTGACCGCGTGCTCTACGGGCAGCGGGCCCCGCGATTCGAGCAGCGCCTCCAGATCGATGCCATTCAGGTACTCCATCACGAAATAGGGCAGATCGTCGTCGGTCTGCCCCACGTCGATGACGCGGGCGATGTGCTCGCTGGCGATCGCCGCCGCGGCCTGCGCCTCTCGGAAGAATCGCTCCGTGGCGCCGGGCGTTGTGCGCCCCTCGGGCAGCAGGAACTTCAGCGCGACGCGATGGCGCAGCGAGAGGTGGTGCGCCGCGACGACGATCCCCATGCCGCCGCGTCCGAGCACCCGCTCGACGCGGTACTTGCCGCCGACGACATCCCCGACGCGCGGAATCCTGCGCCATGAAGCCGGTTCCGCCGCGTCCGAGCCTGCGTGGGCCATCGGCCGTCAGTATACACCAGCACCTCTGGGACCCGGCAGAATCTCGGCCGCCTGCCGGCGCCGTGTGCGATACGCCCGCTTCCAGCCCCACCCGCTCTGTCGGGCGGCGATCGTGGCGGGGTGTGGCGCCGCGCGCTGGCAGCAGCGGCTGCGCGGCGAGCGGCGGTGGACGGGGGCGAGGGGCGCGCGAGCCGGCGGGGCCGGTCGACACACGCCGAGCGGGCTCCGGCATTGCGCACCGCGTGGTGGTTCGTCTTCCGTGGATGACGCGCATTGCTATGCTGGCCACCGGTTCCTCAGCGAGGTCTCATCGTGAATGAATTCACTGCGATAGGCGCGATAGGCCCGCTCCTCGGCGGCGTCCTCATCGGCCTGGGCGCGTCTCTCCTCCTGCTCTTCAACGGGAGGGTCGCTGGCATCAGCGGCGTCTTCGGAGGGCTCCTCTTCCGGAAGCCTGGTGATACCGCCTGGCGTGCGGCGTTCGTCGGGGGCCTCCTCCTCGGCGGTCTCGCGCTCGTCGCCGCGCACCCGCGCGCCTTCCCTCCGGCGGGGGGCGGCGGCTCGCTCGGCCTCGTGATCGTCGCCGGCTTGCTCGTCGGGTGCGGCGCGCGGCTCGGCAGCGGGTGCACGAGCGGCCATGGAGTCTGCGGCCTTAGCCGCCTTTCGGTCCGGTCTCTCGTCGCCACGGTGACGTTCATGGCGACCGCGGCCATCACGGTGTACCTCAGCCGGCACCTGCTCGGGGCGGCGCGATGAGGCAGGGCGCGGCCGCATTCCTGGCCGGCTTGCTGTTCGCCGTGGGGCTCGGCGTCTCCGGCATGACGCAGCCGTCCAGGGTCATCGCCTTCCTCGACGTGGCCGGCGACTGGGACCCGAGCCTCGCGTTCGTGATGGCCGGCGCGGTCTCCGTCCACTTCCTGGCCTACCGCGTCCTTCGCCGGCGGCGGCGCGGGGGCGGCTCCGATGCGCCCGGCCTTGCTCGCGCGCCGAGGTTTCCCCTCCTGGCCGATCGGGCGGTCGTCCCGACGCGCGCCGACATCGACGCGCGCCTCGTCGCCGGTGCCGGGCTCTTCGGTGTCGGCTGGGGTCTCGCCGGGTACTGCCCGGGGCCGGCGCTCGTCTCGCTGGCGACCGGATCGAGCGCCGTCCTCGCGTTCGTCGCGGCGATGGCCGCCGGCATGGCGATCGAGCGTTTCGCCACGGCCAGGGGGAGGGGCGAAACGAGCGAGCAGACGATGGAATGAACGGGAGGTGAAACAACGCGTGTGACGGGCGGAACGAGGCACACCGCGCGGAACGCCGGACGGAACATCGCGTGTCGCGCCGGACGGAACATCGTATGTTGCGCCCGGCGCCGAGCATCACGGGCGTGCCGCGGGCCGATCGGCCTCTGCGGGCCAGAGCAGGCGACGGGCGTTGTCGCGGTAGATCTTCCGCAGCGCGGGCGCGGGCAACTGGATGCCGTAGATCCTCCAGAACCCCTGGCGGCCGTTCGCTGCCTCGGTGTCGAAGTAGTCGTCCTCGGTCTCGAGGAAGCGCGCGTAGACCTCGTAGCCTGCGGTCTTTGCGCTCTTGAGGTCGGTGCCGAAGAGCACGCGGTCCTGGTAGCGGACGAAGAAGCGGTGTGCCGCGCGCGGCTGCCGGCCCAGCTCGCTGATGCTGGCCGACATGTCGACGTTGAAATTGGGGAAGCGATCGAGCCAGCCCGCGAGCTGCTTCAGGTCTTCGGACGAGCTGCCCATGTGCGCGCCCACGAACGTGACGTCGGGGTGGCGTTCGAGGACGCGGTTGCGCTCCTCGAAGAGCTGCGCGCGCGTGGGAAAGCGCGTCCGGTCTGCGAACGACCAGCCCGGGAACTCGCGCAGCTCGTGCCAGCGCTCGTTCTTCGCGTCCAGCGGGACGAAGAACGCCGCCGGGTCGGCCACGTGCCAGAGCACGGGCCGGCGGTAGCGCGCGCACGTGCGCCAGACCGGCTCGAGCTCCGGGCTGTCGAGCGCGACGCGCCGGCCCTCGGGCGTGCGCACCGTGAGCCCGAGCTCCTTGAAGATCTTGAGCCCCTTGGCCCCGGCCTCGAAGTCGGTCGCGAGCTGAGCGGCCACGCGCTCGCCCCACCCCGGCGCGCCCACGAGCGTGAGGTCGAGGTTGGCAAAGGTCAGGAAGCGCCCTGGATATGCGCGGTCGAAGCGCTCGAGCTCGCGCGCCAGGCGCTTGCCCGAGAAGCCATCGAGGTTGACGATGGTCTCGACGTGAAACGCGTCCATGCGCGCGACCTCGGCGGCCACGTCCACGACCCGGCGCAGGTGCGTGTGGACATCGATGGCGGGCACGGCCAGGTGGGTGATCGCGGTGCGCTCGAGCGCCACAAGCGGTGTGGGCTGCCAGTCCGCGAGCCGCAGCGCCGCGATGTCGGCGGGCTGCGACGGCGCCGGGCCGTGAGCGCACGCGGCTGGCAGGAGGAGAACGAGGAGGACCGCTGCGATATGCGCGCGGGACATGAGGTGACCTCTGGACGCGAGCATGACCGAGCATAGCGCGCAGGAGGCCGCGCTCGGCGAGGAACGCCTCGGGGCAGATCACCGAATTGGCATGATAGGCTGCGGGGCGCAGGCGGAACGGAAGGAGGCAATGTGTTTCGACTTCACCTGGCCCTTGGTTGCGCGGTTTTCATGGTTGCAGCGTGCGGCAACGATGTGCCCGAGGCGGACGCGCCGGGTGGTGCTGCCGGCAATGGCTCTGGCGCCACCGGTGGCGGCGGCGGCGCCGGCGGATCCGTCGCGAACAGCGGCGAAGGCGGCGCCGTCGGCTCGGCGGGAACGGCCGGCGCCGAGGGCGGCCACGGGGGCACCGGCGCCGGCGGCGACCCGGGCGGCGCCGGGGGCGGTGTCGCGGGCGGGGGCGGGGATGGGGCGGTCGACCCGTGTGGGGGAGCGTTACCGATCACGTGTGGCGATCGTTTGAATCACAGCACGACGAGCCAGGGGCGCGCGAATGTGTGGACGGGCTACGGCCGGACCGCCCGTGCCGAGTCCGGGCGTGAGACGGTCTATGCCTTCTCCTCGACGACCGAGTGCATGGTGGTCGCAAAGCTCGAGAACCTCGCGACGGACCTGGACCTGCTGCTGCTTTCCGCCTGCGACCCCATCCGGTCGAACGAGATGGCGTCCTCGACCCCGCTGGATCTACAGACCGTCGAGACCGTGAGCTGGACGAGCGCGCCAGGCCAGACATCCTACCTGGTGGTGGACGGCTACGCCGGGGCCGAAGGCAGCTACACCATCTCGGTCGACTGCACGTGTCGATGAGTTGACCGCTCCAATCGCGCCGGAGCCAAGCCGCAGTTGTTCGGGTCGTGGGCCGATCCGCCGCGCATCCCGTCCTCCGAGGGCACGCCGGCGCGCCGATCGCTGCCTGTCGTCGGCGAGCGATAGGGCGTCGCGGGGGCAACGCGGCGTCGGGAGCGACCGGCCCATGGCGAGGCCGACCGAGGGCGTCTCGGCGATTTCGAGGGTCGCGTCGAGCCCGCTCGGTCAGCTATAGATGTCCCGGAGGAGGAGCGCATGGTCGGGATGGGGAGGGAAATCTGCGGCGACCTGGGGATCGCCGAAGAGCGCGAGTGGCTCGTCACCAACGGCATCGGCGGCTATGGCTCCGGGACGGTGGCCGGCTCGCTCACGCGCGGCTACCACGGGCTCCTCGTCGCTGCCCTCCGGCCGCCCGTCGATCGGCGGCTGATGCTGGTCAAGCTCGACGAGACCGTCACGTACCGCGGCGCGGCCTGGGACCTCGCGACCAACCGCTGGGCGAGCGGCGCCGTCGCGCCGGGCGGCTTCGTCAACATCGAGCACTTCGCGCTCGACGGCTCGATCCCTTGCTGGCGCTACGCCTGCGCCGACGCGCTGCTCGAAAAGCGCATCTGGATGGAGCACGGCCAGAACACCACCTACATCGCTTACACCGCGCTCCGGGCCCGCGAGCCGTTGCGCTTCACCGCGCGCGCCATCGCCAACAACCGCGTCTTCCACAACACCGGCACCGTCGCGTGGCCGGCCGGGGTCAGCGCCGCTTCGGGCGGCGTCCGCGTCGTCACGGCCGGCGACGCGCTGCCGCTGTTCCTCAAGCTGGAAGGCAGCGCGGCCACCCCCGCGACGGAGCTCTACCGCGGCTTCGCGCTCCCGGCCGAGACGGCGCGCGGCCTCCTCGATCGCGACGACCACATCCACGTCGCGACCTTCGAGACGACGCTCCTGCCCGGCGAGACGGTGGTGTTCCTCGCCGCCGCCGGAGACGGCACCACCGCTGTCGAGCCGGAGGCCCTCGCGCGCCGCCGCGCGCGCGATCGGGCCCTCCTCTCGGCGTGGAGCGGGGCGAGGCCGTCGGGCGCGGCCGCCGCCCCCGGCTGGGTCGCACAGCTCGTCCTCGCCGCCGACCAGTTCGTCGTGGACCGCGCGCAGAGCCCCGGCGGCAGCCCCGGTAAGAGCCCCGGCGGTAGCCCCGGTAAGAGCATCATCGCCGGGTATCCCTGGTTCGAGGACTGGGGCCGCGACACGATGATCAGCCTCCCCGGGCTCGCGCTCTCGACAGGACAGGCGAGCATCGCCGCGCCGATCCTCCGCACGTTCGCCGCCTTCGTGGATCAGGGGATGCTGCCCAACCGGTTCCCCGACGGTGCCACGGTCCCTGAATACAACACGATGGACGCCACCCTCTGGTACTTCCAGGCCATCCGCGCCTGTCACGAGGCGACCGGCGACGACGGGCTCCTGCGCGATCTGTTCCCGGTGCTGCAGGACATCATCGACTGGCATATCAAGGGCACGCGTTACGGGATCCATGTCGACCCGGGCGATGGTCTGCTCCGCGGCGGGCAGGAAGGCGTCCAGCTCACCTGGATGGATGCCAAGGTCGGTGATCGCGTGATCACGCCGCGTATCGGCAAGCCGGTCGAGATCAACGCCCTCTGGTACAACGCGCTGCGGGCGATGGTCGCCTTCGCCGCCCGCCTCGGCGAGCCCGCCGAGCCGTATCAGGGGATGGCGGCGAGGGCCCTCGCGTCCTTCGATCGCTTCTGGAACGCCGCCGCGGACTACTGCTACGACGTCCTCGACGGGCCCTCCGGCGCCGAGGCGGCGCTCCGGCCGAACCAGCTCTTCGCCGTGTCGCTCCCCGAGAGCCCGCTCTCCCCCGAGCGACAGCGCGCCGTTGTCGACGCGTGCGCCCGGGCGCTCCTGACGTCGCACGGGCTGCGCTCGCTCGCCCCGTCGGAGCCGGCCTATCAGGGGGTCTGCGTCGGCGATCAGGAGCGCCGCGACGCTTCTTACCACCAGGGCACTGTATGGGCGTGGCTCATCGGCCCGTTCATCGAGGCGCACCTCCGCGTCTACCGCGATCCCGACGCAGCCCGCCGGCTGCTCGCGCCGATGGGTGATCACATCAACGCCGCCGGCCTCGGCTCGATCAGCGAGATCTTCGATGGTGACGCCCCCTTCGTGCCGCGCGGCTGCATCGCCCAGGCGTGGAGCGTCGGCGAGGCGCTCCGCGCCTTCACGCTCCTCGACCAGGCGGCGTCGCCCGTCCAGGCGCCCGCTTGACGCGACGACGCCGGCGCGGAGCTCGACGCCGGTGAGATCCAGATCAGCCGCCCTTGCACACGTCGGCGCAGGTGCCCGTCGCATCAGCACACGCGAAGGACGCGCAGTCCGAATCGGCGGAGCAGGGCGCGCCGGCGGCGCCGAGCGGCGTGCACGTGGCGCCATCGCACGCCGCGCCGGCCGCGCAGTCTTCGTCCGACGCGCATGCACCACCCGCCTGCTCGCGCGCCTGGCACGTCCCGTCCTCGCCGCAGCGAAGCTCGTCCTGGCAGTCGAGGCTTCCCTTGCACGATTCGCCCATGGCGAGCCGTGGCGCGCACGTCCCCGCGTCGGGCGCCGAGGGCTGGTCGCACCGGAGCCCGTCGTCGCAGTCGAACCTCGACGAGCATGGCTCTCCGGCCACCGCCCTCGCTCTGCACGCCGACGTCGACTGCCCGCTCGCGTCGACGGTGTGCAAGCAGCGGTCCCGGGCGCAGTCCCAGTTGTTGCCGCACGTCCCGCCCTCGGGCACGGAGCCGTCCCACGCACCGGGGCAGGACGGCGTGAACTTGGCGTTCACCCCCAAGAGCACGCTCACGATTTGAATTTCGGCGCAGGGGGCCGCGTCCACCTCGGCGAGGCACGCCTCCGCCTTCTCCGGGACGAAGGTGCCCTTCACCTCGCCTCCGTCGCTGACGGCAACGAGGATCGCCTCGAGCTCCGAGGCGCACGCGTCGGCGGAGCTCGCGTCCAGGTCGTGCGCAGCGCGGGTCGCCGCGTCGCAGCACGCGAAGGTGCGTTCGCAGAGGGCCTTCGCATAGCTGGAGAGGAAATCGCTGCCTGCCCGCGCCTCGTCATCCCCGCATCCGGGCACGGCGGACATCGCGACGGCGACGGCCGATAGGAGCGTCGCAAACAAGACAGGTCGCTGTGTGCGCATGAGAACCTCCTCGGTTCGATCGTAGATGGATCGCCGGAGCCAAACCACCGTGAGCACCAGGACGAGCTTCGGGATCTCCTCGCCGGTGGAGGTCGAGACGGCTGGCCGTTCCACGAGACCGAGCTGAGCCAGCGCCGGGCGAGCTGGGCTGTCGCGCCCCTTCAGTCGTCGTCCGCTCCTCCGTGCCGATCGCTTCCGCGCGCGGGCGAAAGCCGCCCATCTCGGAGCTCTTCCAGCACTTCCGCAAGGCTCGTCGCGACGTCGGCGAGCGCCGCGTTCACGCGGTCCGCGTGTGTCCTGAAGCTCAGGATGCACATCCGCAGCAGAAACCGCCCCCCGGCCACCACCCCCGTGAGCAGCACCCGCTGCTTCGCGTTCACCCGCGCGAGGAGGCGCCGATTCAGCGCGTCGAGCGCCGGCCCGTCGTCGACGCCGGGCGGCCGCGCCCTGAACGCGAGGAGCGACAGCTCGGGCTCCGCCACGACCTCGATGTGCGCCATCTGCCGGAGCGCGTCGGCCGCGCCGCAGGCGAGCGTGAGCTTCTCGTCGAGCTCGGCCCGGAAGACGGAGGCCCCATGCATCTTGAGCGGCAGCCACACCCGCAGCCCGCGCGCGTCGCGCGACAGCTCGGGGCTGATCGCGCAGAAATCCACGAGATCGTCCTCCGCCTGCATCGGCGGCATGTACGAGGCGGAGAGCGCGTGCGCGCGCCGCAGCGCCTCGCGATCGCGCACCGCGAGGCAGCCTGTCCCATACGGCAAGAAGAGGCTCTTGTGCGGGTCCAGCGTCACCGAGTCGGCGCGCTCGATCCCCCGCATCGCCGCGCGCCCTCGCTCGGTGAGCGCGAAGAAGCCGCCGTACGCCGCGTCGACGTGCAGCCAGAGGCGCTCGGTCTGGGCGAGGTCGGCGAGGGCGGGCAGTTCGTCGATCGCGCCGGTGCCCGTCGTGCCCGCGGAGGCGACGAGGAGGAAAGGGGAGAGGCCGCGCGCCCGGTCGCGCGCGACAGCCTCCGCCGCCGCGCCGAGCCGCATGCGAAAGCGCCCGTCCACCGGGATCTCGCGCACGGCCTCCGGCGGAAAGCCGGCGAGGAGCGCGGCCTTCGTCACCGAGTGGTGCGCTTCCTCCGAGGCATAGAGGGTCCCTCGCAGGAAGTCCGGCGGGAGGCGCTCGCGGCGCGCGGTGATCACCGCGACGAGGTTCGCGAGCGAGCCGCCCGTCGTGAGGATCCCCCCCGAACCCTCGGGCAGGCCGAGCATGGCGCAGAACCAGGCGATCACGTTCGCCTCGATCTGCACGAGCAGGGGGGCGGCCTGGAAGACGCCCACATACCTGTTCACCGCGTCCGCGATCAGATCGGCCACGGCCGCGTGAAAGAGCCCGCCGCCCGGGATGTACCCCATGTAACCGGGGGACGCCGTGTTCAGGCTCATCGGGATGAGCTTGCCGAAGAGCTTCCGGAGGAGCTTTTCATAAGGCACGCCGCGCTCCGGCAGCGGCTCGCGGAGCGAGCGCGCGACCCGCTTGCCTCCCCGCGTCGCGTGCATCGGCTGCTCCGGCAGGCTCTCGATGTGCTGGACGATGCGGTCCATCGCGAGCTCGACCATCTCGCGCATGGCGTCGCCCGGCAGCTCGAGCGGGTGGGGGCCTGACGGCGGGCGTTTCGGGCGGGCCAACGCGGGCATCCTACTTCACCGCGCGCTCCACGGCGCGCGGCGTTCCGGGCGAAGGCGTCGCGAGGACGTCGCGAAGACGTTTAGAGACGTCCAGCGAGACGAGCCGCCTCGTCACGGGGACGCCGGCCTGCGATCGACGCCGAGCCGGGTCCTCCGCGAGCTCGCCGGAGCGTCACGCGCGTCCGTACCCTCGCTGTCCGTGCACCACCACGGCGCGCATCTCGCGCTCGGCGTCTTGCTCCTTGATGGTCTCGCGCTTGTCGTGGCTCTTCTTCCCCCGCGCCAGCGCGATCTCGACCTTGGCAAGACCGCTCTTGAAGTAGAGCCGGGTGGCGACGGCGGTCATGCCCTCGCGGGCGATCGAGAGATCGATGCGCTCGATCTCGCGCCGGTGGAGGAGGAGCTTGCGCGCGCCCTTCGGCACGTGGCCGAAGGCGGCGCTTGCCATCGCGGCGATGCTCACGCCGTGCAGGAACACCTCGCCCCGGAGGACCGTGCAGAACGAGTCGGTCAAGTCGGCCTTGCCGGCGCGAAGCATCTTCACCTCGCTCCCCTTGAGGACGATCCCCGCCTCGAACCGGTCGCCGAGGTCGTAATTGAAGCCCGCGCGCTTGTTGCGCGCGATGAGCGTCTCGCCCGGCCTGGCCTTCTCCTTCGGCATCAGGGGATCTTATCCGTCGATCCCCAGCGCGGCGAAGCGCCGGGCGAACGAGAGGCCCGACGGGAGCAGCGGGCGGGCCTCGGCGAAGGCCGCGCGTGCGTCGGCCTCCCGGCCGGCGCGGCGGGCGGCGCGCGCCAGGAAGTAGAGCGCCTCGAGCCGCTCGATCGGGAGCAGGCCGCGCGAGCGCGCGAGCGTCTCCTCCCAGCCCGCGCCGCCGGGCGCGCCGATCGCGAGCGCCACGGAGTCCAGCAAGGCCTGCGCGTTCGGCGCCCCCGGGCCGGGCGGGCAGCTCGCGCGGATCCACGCGACCGCCGCCGCGGCCTCGGCGTCCTCGCCGCGCGCGGCGTGGAGCCGGGCGAGCATCAGCGAGAGCTCGACCACCGGGCGCTCCATGAAGCGCTCCTCGAGCGCGCGGCCTCGGCGGGCGAGCTCGAGCGCCTCGTCGTCGCTCCCGTTCCAGAAGAGCTGCTCGGCGAGGTTGCCGGTCGCCGCGCGCTCGGGCCACGGGTTGCCCACCTCGCGCGCCAGATCGACCGCGCGCCGGAGATCGTCGATCGCGCGGTCCAGCGCCTCCATCGCGGTCCACAGGAAGAACCGGTTGCAGTACGCGACGCAGAGGTGGACGCTGTCCTTCGCCCCGGCCGCGAGCGCGATCACCTCGTCGAAGCGGGCCTCGGCCTCCGCGAGCCGACCGGCCACGACCAGCGCGCACGCGAGCAGCAGGAGCGCGACGACGCGCGCCTCGTGATCTCCGTCCGCCTCGGCCATCGCCGCGCCGCGGCCGAGCTGCTCGACCGCCTCGGGCACGCGCGCGTGGCGCCACCCGCAGCGCCCCTCGGCCACGAGGAAGCGGCGCGAGAGCCGGCGGTCGCCGAGGCGCGCGACGATCGGCCGCGCCTCCTCCACGCGCGCCGCCGAGCCGGCGAAGTCGTTGTCCCAATCGAGCGCCGTGGCCTCCTCGAGCAGGGCCTCGCAGAGCAGCGCGTCTGCGCCCGACGCGCGCGCGGAGGCGGCCGCCGCGGTGAGGTCCTCGAGCGCCTCGCGCGTGCGCGACATCCGGTAGCGCGCCGCGCCCCGCAGCGTGAGCGCGCGCGCCCTGGCCAGGCCGTCGGCGCCGCCGAGCGCCTCGCCTGGCACGCCTCCCGGAGCCTCGCCCGGCGCGTGGATCACGTCGCCCACGTCAATCGCGTCGATCACCTCGATCACCTCGATCGCGCGCGTTGCATGGGCGTCGGCGGCCACGTGCTCGTGCGCCGCGAGCGCGGCCTCGGCGAGCCGGATCGACGCCGCCGCGGCCTCCGCGCGCGCGCCCACCGCGGCGGCGTGCAGGGCGAGGCGCTCGAGCGCGTCCGCGCCCGGATCCCGGGCATCCCGCCACACCTCGAGCGCAGCCTGGTGGACGCGACGGCGGTGCGACGGGTCGAGCATCCCGTACAGCGCGTCGCGGAGCGCGGCGCTCCGGAAGGCGAACCGATCGGGCGCGCGCTGCTCGAGCAGGCCGTGGTCGCGGAGCGCGCGCAGGCCGGCGCGCGCGTCGACGGGCGTGGTCGCGCCGCCGCCGCGCTCGAGCGCGCCCTGGACGCGCTCGACCTCGGCGGCGCTGAAGGTGACGCCGAGGACCGCGCACAGGCGGGCGCACGCCGAGATCTCCCGCGGCAGGAGGTCGAGCTGGCGCGTGGCGAGCCACTGCCACGCGGGGGAGGGCGGGATGCGGTCGAGCGCCGCGGTGGCGAGGTAGAAGCTGCCCGTCCGCGCGCGCCGGCGCACCATGCCGGCCTCCCTGAGCGCGGCGGCGAGCTCCACGAGCGCCGCGGGGTTGCCGGCGGCCCAGCCGTGCAGCCGGTCGAGCGCGGCCGCGGGCGGGTACTCGGCGGGCGCGAGGAGCGCGGCGGCGAGCCGGACCCCGGCGGCCGCGTCGAGCGGGGCCAGGGTGAGCGCGTCGCTCCGGGAGGCGCGCGCGCCGAACCCCCGGCGCGCCGCGGCGAGCCGCGGATCCGCGGCGACGAGCACCCAGCAGGGCCCGCGCTCGCCGTCCAGGGTGGCGACCTCGAGCGCGTCGAGGAGGCCGTCGGGCGCCCAGTGCGCGTCGTCGAGGACGACCGCGATCGGCCCGCTGCGCGCCCGCGCGCGCAGCGCCGAGGCGAGCGCGCGCGGGCCGTGCTCGTCGCCCGGCGGCGCTCCGGCGAGCGCCTGGCGCAGGAGCTCCTGCAGCGGCCGCGCCGGCTCTCCCGCCGCGGGCGGCTCCGCGGCGGCGGCGATCACCGCCGCGTCGGGCCAGAGGCGCTGCACCAGCGCGGCCGCCTCCGCGAGGAGGCGGGACTTGCCGAGGCCGCGCTCGCCGAGGAGCGTGAACAGCCCAGGCGCGCCGCGCGCGAAGCAGGCGCCGGCGCTGGCGGCGAGCGCGTCGAGGACGTCGTCTCGGCCGACGAGCGGCGGTCCCGCGCGCTGCCGCAGGAGGTCCGTCTCGGCGCCAGCGCCGGCGCGCGCCGCCGGGAGCGCGCGGGCGGCGGCCTCGGTGAGCACTACGGGATCCGCCGCGCCCTCGGGGATCCAGGTCTCGGGCTGCTCCACCGCCGCGCCGTAGACGGCGGGCGGGCCGTCGCTGCGCGGGCGGCTGCGGAGCGGGGCGAGGTGGACAGCGGCGCGCGCTTCACCGCCGCGGGTGAGGTCCTCGGCGGCGGCGAGCGCGGCCGCGAGCGGCGCCTCGACGTCGGCGCCCGAGAAGACCGCGACGAAGCGTCGGCCGCGGCGCCGCGCCACGAAGCCCGCGCGCCGCGCGACGGCGGCGCTCACCTGCGCGGCGTCAGCCGTGGTCTCGACGGCGACGAGCGCCATCAGCCGGCGGCCCTCTGCGATGAGCGCCGCGCCCGGCGCCTTTGCTGCGGCCGCCGCGGGCGTCTCGGCCGCCGCGGGCGTCTCGGCCGCCGCGGGCGTCTCGGCCGCCGTGGGCATCTCGGCCGCCGCGGGCGTCTCGGCCGGCGCGGGCGCGGCGGCGGCCACGGGCAGGGCGCACGGCGCGCGGCGGCGCGCATCGTCCAGCGTGCGCGGGAGCGCGTCGTCCAGCGCGCGCCGGAGGGCGTCGGCGCTCGGCGGGCGCTCGGCCGGGTCCTTGGCCATGCAGGCGAGGATGAGCTCCTGCACCGCGTCGGAGGCGCCTGCCTCCTCCGGCAGGCGCGGCGGGCGCAGGTGGAGGTGGCCGTGCTCGATCGCGCTGCGATCGCCGACGAAGGGCGGCCTCAGCGCGAAGAGCTCGTGGAGGATCACGCCGAACGCATAGAGGTCCGTCCGCGCGTCCGCCGCCGCCTCGCCGCGGATCTGCTCGGGCGCCATGTACTCGGGCGTCCCCAGCGCGAAGCCCGCGCCGGTCCGTTCGGCGCCGGCCCACGCCGCGCCGTCGCCCGTCTCGCGAGCGGCGCCGCCGCCGAGCGTGCAAGCCCGGCCGAAGTCGAGCAGCGTCGCGCGCACGGCGGGGCCGGTCGCGTCGATCGCCACGTTGTCGGGCGTGAGATCGCGGTGCACGACGCCGCGCGCGTGGACGGCGCCGAGCGCCTCGAGCACCGCCGCGGCCACCGCGAGCGCGCCGTCGGGGGCGGCCGCCGCGCCTGCGCCCGCGGCGCGGTCCTCGATCCACCGGGCGAGCGTCGGCGCCCGCACCCGCTCCGTCGCGAGGTACGGTCGCCCGTCGTCGAGCTGCCCTCGCGCGTGGAGCGCGGGCGCGGGCGGCGCGCCGGCGCGGGACATCGCCGCTGCCTCCCGCGCGAAGCGCGCCCGCGCGAGCCCGGTGCTGGCGCGCGCCACCTTGATGGCGGCGGCCGCGCCGTCGTCGCGGCGCGTGGCCTCCCAGACCACCGAGAACCCGCCGCGGCCGAGCTCGCCGCCCACGGCGAAGCCCTCGATGCGCGACGGCGCCCCGGCGCTCGCCTCCGTGACCGCGGGCGCCGTGAAGCCGTCGCGGGGACACGGGCGCGAGGCGGAGACCCGGATGTGGCAACGTGGGCAGCGAGGCAAAGGACCTCTCGGGCGGCGGCGTCCGGTGCGGCGAGGGCGAGGGGCTGAGTACGAGAAGCTGAGATCCGGAGCGCCCCCGGCGGCGCTCCGCGCGCCCCGCATGCTACGCTGTATGTCTTGTGAAGTGCGACGCGACCGACCCTGTGCCGCTCACCACGGTCGTGGCGCGGGGATGCTCCTCCGGGGACCGGCGCGTGCTCTCGCCCGGGGATCGCGTCGGCGACTACGTCGTCGCATCGCTGCTCGGCCACGGCGGCGCGGGCGCCGTGTACCGCGTGGTCCCCGCGGAGGGGGGCGGCGCCGCGCGCGCGCTCAAGGTGCTCCACGCCGATCTCGTCTCGAGCCACGAGGCGGCGCTCCGCTTCGCGCGCGAGGTGCGCGCGATCGGCCGCATCCGGCACCCCAACGTCATCGCCGTCCACGACGTCGGCGAGCTTCCGGACGGGAACCCGTACTTCGCGATGGAGCTGCTCGACGGCGTGGATCTCCGGGCGCACCTCGCGGCGGCCGGGCGCCTGTCGCTCGACGAGACGCTCTCGATCCTCGATCCGCTCGCGTCAGCGCTCTCGGCCGCGCACGCTCAGGCGATCGTGCACCGCGACATCAAGCCCTCGAACGTCTTCCTGGCGGACGAAGGCGGCGCGCGGCGCGTCGTGCTCCTCGACTTCGGCGTGGCCAAGCTGCTCGACGACTCGGGGCCGGCGATCACCGGCTCGCGGCAGATGGTCGGCACGCCGGCGTTCATGGCGCCCGAGCAGATCCGCGGCCTGCCGACGGATCAGCGCACCGACGTCTACGCGCTCGGCGCGCTCCTCTATGCCCTGCTCACCGGCGAGCCGCCCTTCCCGGCGACGTCGGCGCTGCTCCCGCAGCTGCACCTCCACGCCCGCCCGCCGCGCCCGAGCGCGCGCGCGCCGGTCGAGCCTGCGATCGACGAGGTGGTGCTGCGGGCGCTCAGCAAGGACCCGGGGCGCCGCCAGCAGGGCGCGGCGGCGCTGCTCGCCGAGCTCCGGGAGGCGGCGGGCCGCGCTGGCCTCCCGTCCGGCGCCGAGCGGCTCGCGGTCGCCCTCCACGTCGAGGCGCGCGCCGACGCGGCGGCGCTGGAGGACGCGGAGCCGGGCCTGCTCGACGACCTGGAGGCGATCCTGCCCGCCGCGCAGGCGTGGCTCGCCGAGCGCGGCTTCCGCGCCGCGGTCGAGGCCGGCCACGCCGCGCTCTACGTCGTCGATCCGGGCGGGTTCCCCGGCGGCGAGCGCGCCGCGCGGCGGTCGGCGATCGACGCGGCGCGCGCGCTCCTCGGCGCGCTCGAGGCGCGTCCCGCGCGCGATCCGCGGGTGCACGTCGCGCTGTGCCTCCACGCCGCCCCGGCGCGCTTCGACGGCGGCGCGCCGGCAGGGGGCCCGCTGCTCGACGTCGCGGCGTGGCTCCCGGAGGGCCTGCCCGCCGGCCTCTTCGCGACGGCGGCGCTGCTCGACCTCGCGACGGCGGCGCTGCTCGACGGGCTCGGGATCGAGGCGGCGCCGGCCGGGGCCGTGGCGCGGCTCTACGCGCGCGCCCTCCCGGCGATCACCAGATCCCGGTGATGGGGACGTCGCCGGGGAGGCCGAACTGGAGGGCGCGGTCTGCGCCGTCCCAGCCGTTGCCGTTCATGTCGAGGAGCCATGTCCCGGTCGGCGGCCGCCAGACGCCGACGAGGCTCCGGGGGGTGCCGCTCCAGCGCCCCACGACGGGGATATCGCCCGCTTGGCCGAGCAGGATGGGCAGCTCGCCGTCGTACCCATTGCCGTTGAGATCGAGGTGGAATTCCCCGTTCCGGAAGACGCCGACGCGCGTCTGGCCGGTACCGGTCCAGTCTCCGACGAGGGGCACATCGCCGCGCAGGCCGAACTGGAGCACGCGGTAAGAGCCGTCCAGCCCGTCGCTGCTCATGTCGAGGAACCAGTACATCATGCCATCGGGCAGCACGCGGACGACGCCGGGGCGCGTCTTGCCGCTGCCGTCCCAGCTCCCGACGACCGGGGTGTCCCCCGGACTGCCCCAGTGGAGGACGCGATCGGACGTGTCGTAGCCGTCGCCGTCGAGATCGAAGTACCAGACGCCGGCCCGGAAGACGCCGACGCGCGTCTGGCCTTCGCCGGTCCAGTCGCCGACCACGGGCACGTCGCCGGGGAGCCCGAACTGGATCTGCCGATCGACGCGGGGCGACCAGCCCTCGCCGTCGAGATCGAGGAACCACATCCCGTCGGCGTCGCGGAACACGCCGGGCTTCGAGTGACCGTCTCCGGTCCAGTCGCCCACGACAGGCGTGTTGCCGGCGACGGAGAAGCTGATCCCGGCGTCGCCGTCCCACCCGTTGCGGTTGCGATCGAGCACGAAGGTGCTCAGCCCACGGAAGACCCCGACGCCGGTCCGAACGCGCGAGATGGGCGGCAAGATCGGGCTGTCGCTGCCGTCATCGCTCTCGCCATCGAGCGCGCCGTCCGCCTCGCCGAGGGAGTCCTCGAGCGCGTCGGCGCCGTCGAGCGGCGCTTCCCCGCAGCCCGCCGCGGCGGTGACAGCGGCGATCAGAAGAAGCAGCGTAGTGGACTTTGTCGACATCGAATTCATAGATTTCATCCTCATCTTCTAGGATCCATCGGTCATGGCGCGGATCGCCGGCATGACGACACACGCCTATCTGCGAACAGCGATCGCCCCGCGTCAGCGCGGCCCGAGATCAGCTGTCCCGAATCGGTTGTTCTAAAGCGTCTACCTCTCCGCCCAGGCACCCTGCGTCACAGAGCGGCGGTCACCCGCACAGGAGACGGGTCCAGAACGGCGTTTTCGGCGCGCAGGCGCACTCCGGTGCGCCGAGCACCGAAAACGTCGAGATGGGCCCGTATCCGAAGCGGGTGCCCGCCGCTCTCGCTCACCAGGAGCCGGTGAGGGGGACGTCGCCGGGGAGGCCGAACTGGACGGCGCGGTCTGCGCCGTCCCAGCCGTTGCCGTTCATGTCGAGGAGCCATGTCCCGGTCGGCGGCCGCCATGCGCCGACGAGGCTCCGGGCGGTGCCGCTCCAGCGCCCCACGACGGGGATATCGCCCGCTTGGCCGAGCAGGATGGGCAGCTCGCCGTCGTACCCATTGCCGTTGAAATCGAGGTGGAACTCCCCGTTCCGGAAGACGCCGACGCGCGTCTGGCCGGTACCGGTCCAGTCTCCGACGAGGGGCACATCGCCGCGCAGGCCGAACTGGAGCACGCGGTAAGAGCCGTCCAGCCCGTCGCTGCTCATGTCGAGGAACCAGTACATCATGCCATCGGGCAGCACGCGGACGACGCCGGGGCGCGTCTTGCCGCTGCCGTCCCAGCTCCCGACGACCGGGGTGTCCCCCGGACTGCCCCAGTGGAGGACGCGATCGGACGTGTCGTAGCCGTCGCCGTCGAGATCGAAGTACCAGACGCCGGCCCGGAAGACGCCGACGCGCGTCTGGCCTTCGCCGGTCCAGTCGCCGACCACGGGCACGTCGCCGGGGAGCCCGAACTGGATCTGCCGATCGACGCGGGGCGACCAGCCCTCGCCGTCGAGATCGAGGAACCACATCCCGTCGGCGTCGCGGAACACGCCGGGCTTCGAGTGACCGTCTCCGGTCCAGTCGCCCACGACAGGCGTGTTGCCGGTGACGGAGAAGCTGATCCCGGCGTCGCCGTCCCACCCGTTGCGGTTGCGATCGAGCACGAAGGTGCCTGCACGAAAGACTCCGACGCCGGTTGCCCCAGGCGTGGTCGGCGCGAGATCGTTGCTCGATCGGTTGTAGACCGTGACGACCTCCCGGTACGTGACGCCGCCGTCCCCGCACTGCCCGAAGATGTCCCCGTCTCTGGAGCAATGTGCGGCGCAGGGACCGAGGACCTGGAACTCGCACTCCTCGCCGGACTCGTGGCAAGTCCGCCCTCCCTCTATCGCCGCCTGGTTGCTCGTCGCGCCGATGCACGCGAACGTCTTTGGCTCCCGGAGGAAGAGGTCGCCGAAGTACGTGGCTTCCTGGGCCGTGTAGTCCATCGCTTCCTCGGGGGTGATGGTCAGGCGCGGCGCGCGCAGCGAGAAGCGGACCGGATTGCCCCTCTTGTTGGCGTGCGCGAGCAGGCACGCGCTCACCCAGCGCTGCTCTTGCTCGGTGAGCCCGCGCTGGTCGCTCCAGGACGGGGCAAGGCCGTGGAGACCGTCGAACTGATAGAAAGCTGTCGGTTGCGGATTCTTTACGAGGAGCCGTTGCCCCTGGCTCAGGGCGCAAGATATCATGTACGCCATCGCTGTGCGGAGCAGCTTGTTCTTTTCGCCGGTCACGCTCGTGGAGATCAACTTGGACGCGCTGGCGAGGGGGGCAGACTTGAGGTTGAAGAGAAGGTCTAGGACGCGGACGTCCCGCGTGAAATTGGCTTTGATGCCGTTCAACGAGATGACCTCAGGCCTCGGAGAGCTGTTGTCCGGCTCCGGATCAGGCGCCGGCGCCGGCGCCGGCGGCTCATCGCCGCTGAGCACGGCTTGCGCCGCTTCGCCGAGCGCGGCGGGGGCTTCGTCCGCCGCCACGGCGCAGCCAAGCGCAGCGGGGCTCGATCCGAGGAGTGCCAGGAGCAGGTACCGGGGCGTGCCTTGCATTGTCATGGTGTCGCGGATCTCTATTGCAGCGCTTGTGCCTGCAGCGCTTGTGCCTGCAGCGCTTGTGCCTGCAGCACCCGTGCCGGGCGCTGTGCGCCGGTGCCGGGCGGCGGATCTCGCGGATCGCCGGCGCTGCCGTCCTCCTTCCGGCGGCGCTTTCCGCGCCGCGCGCCCCTGTCCCCGTAGGCGGGCGCCCACAGGTGTAGGCGCGCGCCTACGCGGCTACTCCTCGCGGGCCGACAGGTCGTGCCGGCGGAGCAGCTCGTGGAGGTGGCTCCTGTCCATGCGCGCCGCGCGCGCGGCCGCCGAGAGGTTGCCGCCGTGGGCGCGGAGCAGCCCCCGGAGGTACGCGCGCTCCCAGCGCGACGTGGCCTTCTCCTTGGCGGCGCGGAACGAGAGCGCCGGGTCGAAGGCGTCCTCGGGCGCGGGCGGCGCGGCGCTGTCCGGCGCGCCCCCCTCGTCGTCCGCGCCGTCGCGCCACGGCGCCGCGTCGCCGAGGAGGACCGCGCGCTCCACGGCGGCCCGCAGCTCGCGCACGTTGCCGGGCCAGTCCTGCTGCGCGAGCGCCTGGAGGAGCTCGGCGGGCGGGCTCGGATCGCCGTCCGTGACCAGCTGCTCGTAGAAATGGGCGACGAGCAGCGGGATGTCCTCGATCCGCTCGCGCAGCGGCGGGATGCGGATCCGCACCACGTTGAGGCGGTAGAAGAGATCGGCCCGGAAGCGGCCGCGGTTGACCTCCTTCCGGAGGTCGCGGTGGGTCGCCGCGACGACGCGCATGTCGAGCGGCACCGGATCGAGGCTGCCGATGCGCTTGACGATGCGCTCCTCGAGCGCGCGGAGCAGCTTGGGCTGCATGTCGAGCGGCAGCTCGCCGATCTCGTCGAGGAAGACGGTGCCGCCGCGCGCCGCCTCGAAGGCGCCCGGGCGCGACGCGACCGCGCCGGTGAAGGCGCCCTTCACGTGCCCGAAGAGCTCGGCCTCGATGAGGTTCGGCGGGATCGCGGAGCAATCGACGACGACGAAGGGCCCGCCCGCGCGCGGGCTGCTCTGGTGGATGGCCTCGGCGACGAGGCCCTTGCCGGTGCCGGTCTCGCCCTCGATCAGCACGGTGGAGGCGCTCCCGGCGATCCTGGGCAGGAGGGCGAACACGCGGCGCATGGCGGCGCTCTGCCCGAGGGCGCGGCCGTAGCGCTCCTCGTGGCTGAGCGGCTGGCGGACCTCCTCGTCGAGGTGCTCGAAGCGCAGCGAGGTCTCGCCGACGCCGAGCACGGTCCCGGCCTTGAGGTAGGCGGAGCGGACGCGGTACCCGGCCATGGTCGTGCCGTTCTTGCTGTCGAGATCGCGGAGCAGGAACCCCTCGGCCGTCGCGGTGATGGCGCAGTGATGGCGGGAGACGGTCGGATCGGTGAGCGTGAGGTGCGTCCCCGGCGCGGAGCCGATCACGAGCTCCGGCTCGTCCGAGTCCCGCGTGAGGCCGCGCTCCGGGCCCTCCAGGACCTTGAGCCGGAAGCGCCTGAACACGAGCTCCGTGGAGCGGGACACGAGCGCGCGGGTCTCGTCGGGCGAGGAGGGCGATGGCTGGCCGTGCGACATCGGGTCGAGGCTACCACGGCGCCGAGCGGCGGCTCTCCGCGGCGGACCCGCCTTGTACGCCGCGACCACCCGCTCGCGGAGATCGTTCGAGATCGGCGCCGCCGTCTCCCGGCCTGGACGAGCGCGAAGGAGAGGAACGAATACCCGTCGGTCAGGGCGCCTCGGAGAGCTGCGGTTTACACCTGCCCTCCGAGCACACCGCCGCCATTCCTTCCGGATACACGGGCGCGCAGGGAGGGCACGCGACGATCTCTTCGGGGCAGACGAGGGCGCCGAGATCCGCGCTCTGGTTGAGGGCGACGATGCCTTTCCCATCGCACGACTCGCAGCACCCGACGCCGTCGCGCAGGGCGCAGTCCGCGTCTTTCGTGCATTCCGTCAGCGGGGATTCGCGCACGTCGACGACGACGCAGCGCCCGCTCTCGCATGTGGCGGCGAAGTACTGGGACGTGCGCTCGGCCTCGCCGACCTCCGGGCATGGCGCGCATTGCGTGTCCCCGCATCCGCTGGCATTCCAGAAATCCGCCAGCGCGTCGCGGTGGAGGGCGACGAACGCGCTGGCATCGACCGGGTCGCAGGAGGCGCAGCAGCGCGGCGGCGCGAGGACGCAATCCCCCGGCGCCGCGCATGCATCCATGTCCGTCGTGGTGCCCTGACAGGCCTCCAGGCACGCCGCGAGCGACTCGAAGCGGTTCTCGTTGCCCTCGCAGCCACCATAGATGAACGGAACGCACTCGCCGGTGCCGGGGTCGTGCCAGTAGCTCGGGATCGACGCGTCGCACGGCCCGGTCTCCTGCGGCAGCGTACAACGGTCCGGCGATTCGCCGCCGGCGCCGCTGCTCGCGACCGAGCCGCCGCCGCTGCCGGCGACCGGTCCGCCGCCGCTGCCAGCGACCGGGCCGACGCCGCTGCCAGCGACCGAGCCGCTGCCGCCCGATCCACCGTCGTTCCCCGCGCCGCTGCAGCCCGCCGCGAGCAGGAGAGAGGTGAGCAAGCCCAGACCGAGGGACAAGCTCCGGTATATTTCAAATACGTTGCAATCGGCGCACGTCCGGTTACCTGAGGATAAGACAATCGATCGTAGGATATGCATCCGTCTTCGATGGCATGTCAGGCGGTGGTGTGCCAGGCGACGCTGCATGCCGTGACGACGTGCTCGAGGTGCGGCGCGTCGGTCACGGCGTGCTGCCTACGTGGAGGCACCGCGTCCCACCTGTCGACCGATCCGCCAGCCGGAGGGCTCGCTCGCGGCGACTCAGGGAGCGCTCCCGTCTGCTGCTCACTTCCTCGGCGCGACGGCGATGGTGCCCTTGATCATCCCCATGCCGCACTCGAATTTGAGCTCCCCTGCCTTCAGCTCGGGGAGGTCGATGGTCACCGGCTGTCCGGTCGGCAGCTCCTTGCGGATGCCGAGGCTCGGGAAGACGACCTCCTTGGTGCAGTCGCCGCTGTCGTGGCGGACGAGCCTGAGCTCCAGCCGCTCCCCCTCGACCGCGGCGATCTTGTCGGGCACGAAGGCGCCGTGGATCATGATCTCGACCACGCGCGGCGCCTTCTGCGGCTCGGCGCTCGCGGGCTGCGAGCAGCCGAGCGCGGAGGCGACCGTGGTGATGCCGAGCGCGATCGAGAAGATTGCGTGTCTGATCTTCATGCGAGAATCTCCTTGAGGTTCTGGGTGGAAGACGCGCGGGCCTCCGCCGCATTACGGTCGAACGCGGATTTCAGCCCGCGCGCCGGAACGGCGGAGCCGGCGGGGGCCAGAGCCCCTATCTCGCCCGGCTCCAGCGCGATGCGTCGCGCCGCCCAGCTTTCTTCCAGGTGCGCGAGCGAGCTCGCCCCCGGGATGGGCAGCAGGAGCAGGTGGACGAGCTCCTGGCCCGACTGGGCGCGGGCGCTTCGGCCGGCCGCGGTTGAAAAAACTTCGGGGCCCCCGAACAGTTTCGGCCCCGGCGGCAGTCTTGGAGAGGAGAGGCCAAAACTGCCATGAAACTCTATGATTTTGCGTTTTCTCCCAATTGCCGCAAGGTCCGTGCCGTCGCCTACGAGCTCGGCGTCTCGTTCGAGCCGGTCCACGTCGACCTCTTTCAACGAGCTTCCCGCGCGCCCGAGTTTCTCGAGCTGAACCCGAACGGGCGCGTCCCGGTGCTGGTGGACGACGACCTGGTGCTCTGGGAGTCGACAGCCATCATGCGCTACCTGGCCGCAAAATGCGGCGGCGGACTGGTGCCGGCCACGGCGCGCGCCCAGGCCGAGCTGGATCGCTGGCTGGCCTGGCAGCTCGCGCACCTGGGACCGGCCATGACCGCGGTCGCGTTCGAGCGCATCGTGAAGCGCCTGACCGGCCAGGGGGCGCCCAACGAGGCGGTCATCGCCATCAGCAGCGCCGACTTCGCGCAGCTCAGCAAGGTGCTCGATGCGGCGCTGTCCGGGCGCGACTACTTGGCCGGATCGCTCTCGCTCGCCGACTTCGCGCTCGCGTCGCACTACAGCCTGGCGCCCCTGTGCGGGCTTTCGCTGGCCGAATTTCCGCGCCTCGAGTCGTGGCTCACGCGCGTGCTCGGCCGCGATAGCATGCGCCGCGCCCTCGCCGACGCCCAAGCCGCCATGAGGCCCCATGCCGCCTAAAGACGACGCCACGTTCCTGCGATCGGTCGAGCCCCTGCGGGGCGCGATCCGCCTGCACTGCTACCGCATGCTCGGCTCCGCGCACGACGGCGACGACGTGGTGCAGGAGACCTGGCTGCGCGCCTGGCGCGCCAAGGATTCGTTGGAGGACGAGGCGCTCGTCAAGCCGTGGCTCTTCCGCATCGCGACCAACGTCTGTCTGGACGAGCTGAAGCGCCGGCCGCGGCGCTTGTTTCCGACGGACGCGTTCCCCGCGACGGAGGACGCCAGGCCCCCGCTGCCGCGCGTCGAAGAGCCCGTCTGGCTGGAGCCGATGCCCGGCGCCTGGCTGGAAGGCGTCGAGGAGCGCGACCCCCAGGCGCGCTACGCGCTCAAGGAGAGCGTCGCCTTGGCCTTCGTGGCGGCCCTACAATGCCTGTCCCCGCTGCAGCGCGCGACGCTGCTGCTCCGCGACGTGGTCGGACTGTCGGCGGCGGAGACGGCGCAAGCGCTCGCCACGAGCGTGGAGGCCGCGAACAGCGCGTTGTTCCGCGCCCGCACCGCGATCGGCGGCAAGCTCGGCGGGGCGGAGCCGGTCGATATCGCGACGACCACGCAAGTGGATCCGCGTTTGCTCGAACAGTACGTGCGCGCCTTCGAGGAGGCGAACCTCGACGCCCTGGTCGCGCTATTCCACGAAGACATGCGCACCACCATGCCGCCGGCGCCAACCTGGGTCTCCGGGCGCGCCGCCAACGAGCGCTTCTACCGGCGGATGTTCGGCAGCATCGTCCCTGGGCAATTCCTGCACTTGCGCATCGCCGCGAACGGACAACCGGCATTGGCCTTCTATCGTCCCCGAGCCGCTGGCGCGCCACACACCCTGTCGGCGATTCAGCTCGTCACCACGCGCGACGGCGCTATCGCGACCGTCGACCATTTCATGCTGCCCGAGGTGTACCCCCTGTTCGGCGTGCCGTCGGAGCTGCCCACCTGATGAGCGAGTGCATTGGGGGGGCCGTCGCCACGATCCCCCACGAACGCCGCACGATCGGAAAATTCGGCGCGCCGCCGTGTGCCGCGAGGCGCGCGTGCGGCGAGGAAACGAGCGCGCCCCCCGTCCGTCTCCAGCCCCAGCGTATACCAGACATGGGGGCTTGCCGGAAGCCCCCGGGCATGCCGCACCATGCTGCACCATGAAGATGCCGAAGCACGCCGTGGTGATCGCTGGTGGAGGTCCGACGGGACTCATGTTGGCGGCCGAGCTGGCGCTGGCGCGGATCGACGTGGCCATCGTCGAGCGGCGCGAAAACCAGGACCTCGCCGGCTCGCGCGCGGGCGGTCTGCACGCGCGCACGATCGAGGTCTTCGATCAGCGTGGCGTCGCGGAGCGCTTCCTCTCACAAGGGCAGGCGATGCAGGTCGCCGGCTTCTCGTTCATCCCTCTCGACATCAGCGACTTCCCCGTTCGCCACAACTACGGGCTCGCGCTCCGCCAGAACCGGATCGAGCGCATCCTGGCCGACTGGGTCTCCGAGCTGCCGGTGAAGCTCTATCGCGGGCGTGACGTGACGGGGTTTGCGCAGGACGACACGGGCGTCGACGTCGAGCTGTCTGACGGCGTGACGCTACGAGCGAAGTACCTCGTCGGGTGCGACGGCGGCCGCAGCCTGGTCCGCAAGAAGGCGGGCATCGACTTCGCCGGGTGGGACGCGTCGACGAGCTACCTGATCGCGGAGGTGGACATGGTGGACGAGCCCGCGTGGGGCGTCCGCCGCGGCGAGAAGGGCGTCAACGCGCTGGGTAGGCTGGAGGACGGAAAGCGTGTCGGCGTCGTGCTCGTGGAGCCGCACGTCGGCAAAGCCGACAAGCCGACGCTACAGGACCTGCGCGACGCGCTCGTCGCGGTCTACGGCACCGACTTCGGTGTTCGTAACCCGACCTGGCTATCCCGATTCAGCGACATGGCTCGGCAAGCGGCGTCCTACCGAGACCGGCGTGTCCTCCTGGCGGGCGACGCGGCGCACGTGCACGCGCCGGCAGGTGGACAGGGGCTCAACATCGGCGTCCAGGACGCCGTGAACCTGGGATGGAAGCTCGCCCAGGTGGTGAGCGGCACATCGCCCGACAGCCTGCTCGATACCTATCACGCCGAGCGGCACCCCATCGCTGCCCGCGTGCTGCGCCTGACCATGGCACAAACCGCGCTCGGTCGCGGCGACGATCGAACGGAGGCCCTGCGCGAGACCGTGACGGAGCTGCTCAAGATCGACGAGCCGCGCAAGCGCTACGCCGCGATGATGTCTGGTCTCGACATTCGCTACGACCTCGGTGAAGGACACCCGCTGCTCGGACGTCGGATGCCCGATCTCGACCTCGTCACCGAGAGCGGACCGCTGCGCGCATTCACGCTGCTGCACGAGGCAAGGCCGGTCTTGCTCAACCTCGGTGAGCCGGGGGCCTTCGACATCACTCCCTGGGCCGCTCGTGTTCGGCTGCTCGAAGCCCGCCCCGCTGGTGTGTGGGAGCTCCCGGTGCTCGGCGCGGTAGCTGCGCCGACTGCTGTCTTGATCCGACCCGACGGACACGTCGCGTGGGTCGGAGAGGGGACGGACCACGGCCTTCGTGACGCCCTCACCACCTGGTTCGGACCGCCCACGCAGCGGAGCGCCACCGCGTAGATTGCCCCGGCAGCGAAGCGCGCGAATGCGCTCGACGCCGACAGCGAGCCGTATCTAGAGTCCCACGACGAGGAGCACATGACCATGCAGCCCAAGAACACCATCTGCCTGTGGTTCGACAAAGACGCGGAGGAGGCCGCTCGCTTCTACGCCGCTACCTTTCCGGATAGCAAAGTGAACGCCGTCCATAAGGCGCCTGGCGATTTTCCAGGAGGCAAGGAGGGTGATGTCCTCACGGTGGACTTCACGGTTTGCGGCGTTCCCTGCATCGGCCTCAATGGCGGGCCAGTGTTCAAGCACAACGAAGCCTTTTCCTTCCAGATTGCCACAGACAATCAGGAGGAGACGGACCGGTACTGGAATGCGATCGTGAACAACGGAGGCCAGGAAAGCGCCTGCGGCTGGTGCAAGGACCGCTGGGGCCTATCCTGGCAGATCACCCCACGCACGCTCACCGACGCTCTAGCCGCTGGTGGCGCCGAGGCCAAGCGCGCCTTCGAGGCGATGATGTCGATGACGAAGATCGACGTCGCCACCATCGAAAAAGCCCGCCGCGGTTGATCACTCCACGACGATGAAGAGCTCGTCTTCCACCAAGGAGACGTCGTCGTGGAAGAACCGTGGGGCGTAGCTGCCGCGATCCGCGGGCGCGCGCAGGGGAACGCTGCCGCCTGCGACGACGTTCGCGGGCGCGACCATGTCGTCGTTCAGGTAGCGCCAGACCGACGCGGTGCGAACGTTCCCGCGCGGCGTCGGCCCGGTGCGGGCGCGAGGTGCGCTTCAGCGATCGGCGAGCGGCAAGGTAAACGAGAAGGTGCTCCCGTCGCCAACCCGGCTCTCCACCCAGATTCGCCCACCGTGCGCCTGGACGATCCCCCGCGCAATGGCCAGACCGAGGCCAGTGCCGCGCTGCCCGTTGTTCGGGCGCGTCCAGTACGGGTCGAAGATGAGTGGGAGGTGTTCGGCCGCGATTCCGACACCGGAATCCCGGACGTGGATCCCCACCTCGCCGTCGAGCGCCTCGGCACGCACGCAGATCGCCCCGCCGTCGGGCGTGAACTTGTGGGCATTCCTGAGCAGGTTGGAGAGGACCTGGACGATCCGGTCGCGATCGGCGAGCACCGGCGGCAGATCCGTCGGAACCTTCACGTGCACCGACAACGAGCGGCCGGCCTCGCCGAAGCGCGCTGTTTCCGTCGCATCCGCCACGAGGTCGGAGACCTCGTGGGGGGCGGGCAGGATCGACAATCGGCGAGCGTCGATGCTCGCCACGTCGAGCAGGTCGGCGATGAGGCGGTTGCTGTGGCGCGCTGCGCGCTCGATCGTCCGTACGCCGTCCCGCAACTTCTCCTCGTCGACGCGGGACGCCAGCTCCCGCTTCAGCAGGGCCGCCCGGAGCATGATCGCGCTGAGGGGGTTGCGGAGATCGTGGGCCACGATGCCGAGCATCTGCTCGCGCTTCCGGACCGCATCCTGTGCCTCGGCGCGGGCGCGCATCTCCGACTCGAAGAGGGCATTGCGCTCGACCGCCTGAGCGCACTGATCCGCCATCGTGGCGACCAGCTTACGCATCGCCGGATCGAGGCGGCACGAACCCTCGATGATGAACACCAGGCCGCCGAGATCCCGACCGTGGATCCGGAGCGGCAGCGCCACGAGGCGTGGCGAGGCCATGGCGGACATGGTGGGGCGCGGGGCGAAGCGCGTGGCGGTCCCCTCGACCTCGTTGGGGTCCGGCAGGATGACCAGCTCGCCGCGGCACAGGGCCAGGACGACCGGCTGCTCCGGATCGGACGGGATCGACGGGAAGGGCGACGTCCCGTTGTCGCCGGTCGAGGCCACGAGGCGCAGCCCTCGTGGGTCGTCCGTTCGCAGGTAGGCCCGCGCGCCCTGGGCCTGAAGGATCGCGCCGATCGCGCGGATCGCGACGCCGGCGGACTCTCCGGCGCTGCATGTGCGGGCGAGCGCGGCCGTGACGGCCTGCAGGCGGGCGAGCTGCTCGCGCGCCTCTTCTGCCTGGATCCGGCCCGCCTCCTCGGCCTCGCGGCGGCGGCTTTCCCATGACGCCTGCAGCTCGCGCTCGATCGTGTAGGCGATGTGCGCCACCAGCGCGAGCCGCTCGGGGCTGCCGGTCGCGGCGGACGTGCTGACGTCGATCGCGCCGATGATCGTACCGTCGGGCGCGTGGATCGGCGCGCCGGTGCACGTGCAATCGTCGAATGCGCTCGCGAAATGCTCCGGCCCGATGATCGCGACCGGGCGATTGGCTGCAATGGCGGTGCCGGCGCCGTTGGTCCCCATCGTCCGCTCCGACCAGTCGAATCCGGGCAGGAGGCCGAATGTCTCCATCATCGGACGAGACGTGCCGACCGAGTGAAGGACGATGCCGTCCCCATCGACGAGGTAGACGGCCGGCTCCGACGCCCGTAGCAGCGCGGCGGCCCAGTGCAGGTGAGGGATGGCGGCCCGGACCAGGTCGGCGCTCCGTTCCAGCCTTCTCGCGAGCTCCTCGTCGTCGATCCGCCGGAAGGGCGGACGAACGGGGTCGACCGCCGCCGCCCGACTGCGCTCCCATGAGTCGAGCACGAGACGGCACAGCGGGTCGGCGAGATCCAGCTCGCGGACGAAATCGTTCCACTTGCGGAACCGTTCTTTCGCGACCGTGGCGCCCGGCGTTCCAGCATCCCCCATGGACATCAACTTCGTAACACGAGAGCTGCGCCAGAGCACGAGCCTGCTGACCCGGCAACTCGCCGTTCACGTCACCATGCTGCGGAGCGTGGTCGGCGTCGTGCGGTTGCTTGGCCGCATGGTTGTGTTCTCTCGCATGGCTGCCGGGGCGAGGGCCCTGTACGTCAGGGAAGAGGGAAGATATCGTCTCTGCAGCCCGGCAGTCCGATCTGTAGAGCTCAGGAAATCGCGACCAGGGCGAGGTCGGAGAATTCGCCTGAGACTGGCGTATTCGAAGCTTTTTGAGAGACGATGGTCCAGCGGTCAGCGGATGGTCGGGCCCGACGTAACCGCCCCGCCGCCGTCATCCACCGGACGCTGCTCCCGGAGCCTTCGTCGGGCATACCCGTCGCGGGACGACATCGGCGTGCGAGCCCGTCGGCAGCGCGGGCGGCTGCAGTGGTCGCCTCGTTTGCCAGCACCCTGAGCCGCGCCGTCGCCCTCGGGGATGAGGTAGCGGCCCGGGTCGTTCACGAGGCGATCGGCCGGCTGCTCGGGCTGCCGCTGGCACCGGAGAGGTGAGCAAGCTTGGGCCGAACGTCGAGCCCGCCGCTCGCGTGATCGAGCGCGCCCCGGTCAACGAGCGCGAGGAGGACGGCGCGCGAGGC
Organism: Sorangium aterium; assembly: GCF_028368935.1. Lineage (NCBI taxonomy): Bacteria > Pseudomonadati > Myxococcota > Polyangiales > Polyangiaceae > Sorangium > Sorangium atrum. The sequence continues at coordinate 308,948 of NZ_JAQNDK010000006.1, forward strand.
TGGATGACGTGCGCGGCGACAGACGACGACCAGCTCGGCGGGGCGCGACGCTGCGCGGATCTTCCACGCGGCGAACTCCAGGTCGAGCGAGGAGCAGCGAACAAGCACGGCGCCGCTCTTCGCCGCAACGGTCCGGAGCGCGCGACGGCGGGGTGTTCCTCGGCGCGAGCGAGGTGTAGGATGCCCTCTTGAATCAGCCCACACCATCCGGCCCCGATCTGCTCGACGTCCTCGAGGCGCGGTTCAACTTCCGCGAGCTCCGCCCAGGCCAGCGCGCGGTCATGGATGCCTTGCTCTCGGGCCACAGCGCGCTCGCGGTCTTCCCGACAGGCGGCGGCAAATCGCTCTGCTACCAGCTCCCCGCGCTCCTGCTCGACGGGGTCACGATCGTCATCTCTCCGCTGATCGCGCTGATGAAGGATCAGATCGATTTCCTCAGCGCGCGCGGCATCGCCGCGGTCCGGCTCGATTCGTCGCTGTCAGCCGACGGCGCGGCGGAGGCGCACAGGGATCTGCGCTCGGGCAAGACGAAGCTGCTCTATGTCGCCCCCGAGCGGTTCGTGAGCGAGCGGTTCATGTCGCTGCTGAAAGAGCTCAAGATCGCCATCTTCGCGGTGGACGAGGCCCACTGCATCTCCGAGTGGGGACACAACTTCCGCCCCGACTACCTGAGGCTCGCGGACACCGCCCGGGCGCTCGGTGTGCCACGCGTGCTCGCGTTGACGGCCACCGCGACGCCCGGGGTCGTGCGCGACGTCTGCGCCACATTCGGCATCCGCGAGGAGCACACGGTCATCACCGGCTTCTACCGACCGAACCTCGAGCTCCGCGCGACGGCGGTGAGCGCGACCGCGCGCGACCGGGTCCTGATTGAGCGCCTGCGATCCCGGCCGCCCGGCTCCACCATCGTCTATGTCACGCTCCAGAAGACCGCCGAGCACGTGGCCGAGAAGCTCGCTTCTGCGGGGCTGCCGGCGCGCGCGTACCACGCCGGGATGGAGGCGGCGGAGCGCGCGCGCGTGCAGGACGACTGGATGCAGAGCGACCGCGGCATCGTGGTCGCCACCATTGCGTTCGGGATGGGGATCGACAAGCCCGACGTGCGTTATGTCGACCATTACAATCTCCCGAAGAGCCTCGAGAGTTATAGTCAGGAGATCGGCCGCGCCGGCAGGGACCAGGCGCACTCGGTGGTCGAGGTCTTCGTGTGCGGCGACGATCTGCCGGTCCTCGAGAACTTCGCCTACGGCGACACGCCGACCGAGGACGCGCTCCACGGGGTGGTCGGCGCCGTGCTCGCCGCGCCCCAGGTGGAGCTCGGCCTGCACGCGCTGGGGACGCGCCACGACGTCCGGCCGCTCGTGCTCCGCACCGCGCTGACCTACCTCGAGCTGATGGGCGCGGTCCGGCAGCTCACGCCGCACTACGCCGGCTACGAGGTGCGGCTCCACCGCAGGCTCGAGGAGGTCATCGCGTCGGTGAAGGGCGAGCCGGCGCGGTTCCTCGAGGCGCTCTTCGGCCATGCGAGGAAGGGGCGAGTCCTGTACGCGGTCGACCCGGCCGCCGCCGCCGCCGCGCTGGAGCAGCCGCGCGAGCGGGTGGTGCGCGCGCTCGAGTACCTCGAGCGGCAGGGGCTCGCGGAGCTCAAGGCGTCGGACATCCGGCACCGCTTCGTGCGCGTCGCCTCGACGGACGACGCGGGCGCCCTCGTCGGCGAGCTCCTCGCGCGCTTCGCGAGGCGCGAGGACGCCGAGATCGGGCGCGTGCGGCAGGTGATCGAGCTGCTCACCTCGGAGCGCTGTCACGCCGCCGCGCTCGCCGCGTACTTCGGCGAACGCCTCGACGCCGCGTGCGGGCGCTGCACCTTCTGCCGCGCCGGCGTCGCCGTGACGCTGCCGGAGCCGGCGCACGCGCCGCCGATGCCGGTGGGGCTCGACGTCGCCGCGTTCACGGCGCTGCGCGCGGCGCACGCGGGCGCCCTGGGCCATCCTCGCCAGGCGGCGCGTTTCCTCTGCGGCCTCTCGAGCCCGGCGACCACCCAGGCCAAGCTCGCGCGCGATCCGCTCTTCGGCGTACTCATCACGCGCCGGTTCGCCGAGGTGCTCGACTGGTGCGCCGGGCTTCCCCGCCTCACCGGCGCCGCAGCAGCGACCTGACCAAGGCCGGCTCCGCCTCGGCCTGCTCGGCGCTCCCGGCGGGAAGTGAGGATCCCAGGGCTCCTCAGGTCGGACGCACGACCCCGTAAACACCGAGCGCCGCGAGGGCCATTCCCTCGTGCAGGAGCGCGACGGACGCAGTCGTTCTGGACGAGCGACGACCTGGTAATCTGGTCGACGCCCGCCTACCTCGAGTTCTGCGTGTCCCCCTGTATCCTCTATGCGGACGAACCTGCGGTGATCGAGCAGGCGCTCGCGTGGATCCAGGCGAACCATCCTGAGCTGAGCATCGAGCGGAGCGAGGTTACGCGCTGATCGAGCGCCGGCACCGGCGGCTCACCCTGTTCCTGCCGCCGCAGACCGTGGAGTGAGCGCGGCCCCTTTGACGACGCGGCGGCGGAGGGCGCTCCGTTGGGCCACACCGGAGCCGCCCTCGGCGGCGAAACAGGCGGAAGCTATGAAAATCGCTACCATTTCCGGCGGCCGCTCGCCATCGGCGGCTTTCTCTGGCGGGGTTTCTGTCCCGCGGTGCTAGCCGGATCGCCGGAACAGGCTCATCAATCGCCTGAGCAGCCCCGGTTTCGCGGTCGGCGCGGCCGCTGCCGGCTCCGCCTGGTCGCGGCGTGCTGACCTTGGCGCCGCATCGCGGGGCTTTGCCACAGCGGCGTCACGGGGCTTTGCTGCAGCAGGAGGCGCTCCGGGCTCCTCACGGGCGGCCTCTACGCTCTGGTCCGCGGTGCGCTCGGCCGCGCGGCTCGGTGCCTGCTTCCCTGCCTTCCTTTCGGCCCGCGCCTGGACTCTGGCCTTCATTGCCTCCTTCGCGGTGAGCGCGGGCTTCTTCTTCCGCGGGAATGCGGCGCTGGGGGGAGGCACCCACGCGGCGTCCCGGCGCGGCTCGGGAGTCGCCGTCGTCTCTGGCGCCGGAGCCGGCGCCACGCCGCGCGTCTCGGCGGGCTGCGACTGCCGCGACGCCTTGCGGGAAGCGTTGGCCTCTCCGGCGGCGGGCGCGCGCTTCGCGTCGGCGAGCGCGGCGCGCTCCGCCTCGTTCTGCGCGGGATCCGCGGCGGCAGCCGCGCGCTGCTCTCGCGTGGCGGCGCCCTGTGCTGGAGGGGCCGCGGGCGCGTGGGTCTGGGTAGCACCCCCGGCGCCTGTCCGGCCGCGCGGCGTCGCCCCATCCCGCGTCCACCTGGCCTTGTCCGGCGAGCGGCGCTCGGCCGCGTTGCCCTCGCGCGCTCCGCGCTCGGCCGGGCCGCCGTCGCGTCCTGCGCGCTCCGCCGGCCCGCGCTCGCGCGCTCCACGGTCGGCAGGTCCACGCTCCGCCGGCCGCGCCGAGCGCCGCGGCGGCGGCTCCTGCGCGGGCGCTGGCGTGCGCGGTCGGCGCATGTCGATGACCCGCGGCGGCCGCGATCGAGCGGGCGCAGCGGCGGAGGGTGCAGCGGGCGCAGCGTCGGCCGGCACGACCACGGCGTCTGCTGCGCTCGCTGCGCCCGCCGTCGTGGTCGTCGCCGTGCCGCCGGAAGAGGCCTCCACGCTCGCTTCCGCCGCCCCTCCGGCGGCTTCCGTCGCGCGCTCCTCGACGGGCCCCGCGCTCTCCGGTTGCCCCTCCCCGTTTTCCGCTGTGCTTTGCTCGACCATGGGGCTCCTCCATAGCGTTGTCGGGCGCTCCGCGAAACCGGATCTCACCGCCTCGTACGCGTGGCGGGGGCGCGGCCCGCTGCCCTGCGTGTGCCGCGGACCGCGCGAGCCCATCGATGGTCGGCGCGCGAAACCACGAGCGCGCGCCCGTGACGGCCCGTCGACCTCTCGCGGCGCGTGGCCGGCGCGGTGCGAGGCGTTCGTTCCAGGCGCAAGCCGACGCCGGAGCAGGTCGGCAGGGCCGCGGCGCGTAGCCTGCGCGATGCGTGCCGTTCGAAGAGCGAAGAGAGGGATGAAGCGGCCGCGCCGTGCGGAGCTGCGCGCCGTCGCGGCAAGCCGGCCCGGGGCGCTCGGCCCCGGCCGGCTTGCCTTGCGGCCCGGCTACTCGCCCAGGTAGGGGACGAGGTTGACGGTCTCGCGGTCGAGCTGGTGAATCCCGAATCGGCCGGCGGCGAACAGGACCTCCTCGCCGCTGGTCACGAACCTCTCGGGCCAGCCCCACGTGGGGAAGAACGCCTGTGCCTTCGGCGCCTCCGGCTCCTCGAGCGAGATCGCCAGGGCGCCGCCGGGCACCTCGAAGAGCGCCCGCATGTCGGCCGTGTGGCGCAGCGACGCCCACGAGGCGAGTCGGACGGTGGAGAGCACGTCGAACTCGGGGATCGCGGGGTTCTCGTTCTCCGGCTCGGGCGGCGGCGCCTCACCTGTCGGCGAGAGCGTGGTCAGCTTCTGGTTCGGATCCCATCCGCCGTACCACCCGTTGCCCGGACGCCAGATCAGGCTGTGGGACAGGACGGGCAGCCCGCGGCCGTCGATGGAGATCGCGTTGACCTGGCGGTCCGGGAACTTCTGGTACTCCTGCAGGTACGCGAGCCCCTCGTGCACCTCGAGCCGCGCGATCGCCGTCTCGATGAACTGCTGGCCCCACACCCTGTCCCTCGCGTAGATCGACGCCCCCTGGATCGCGAGCACCTCGCCGGGCACGTTGATCCCCGGATCGAGCGCGGGCTGCGACGGGTTGGTCAGATCGAGGTGCGTGAGGAAGTACTGCGTGCGCGGGCGCGGATCGTCCGGCGCGAGCCCGCTCATCGAGCGCTTGATATTGAAGTAGAGCTCCCCGTTGTCGTTGAGGACATTCACGGTCTCGTTGTCGTCCGGCAGCGCGACGGCCGGCGCCACCGTCGGGTGGTCCGGGTCGGAGAGGTCGACCACGTGGACCTCGATTTGCGCCCAGCTGCGGCGCGGGACGTACTCATAACAATACGTCGACGTGATCCCCACGATGTCGTTCCGGTCGACCTCGACCGGCGCGCAGCTCGTGTCCGCGCCGGGGTGGTCCGTGCACTCCGCGAACCCGCCGTTGCAGTACTCCTCGCCGCCGATGTTGCGGCACGTGCGCTCTCCGGCCATGTACGTGCAGCCTTCCTGCCCGAAGCAGCCCGGATCCTCGACCGAGTTGGTCCGGCACGCCCAGCCGACCCCGAGGTCCTCGGAGTGGCCGATGACGCGCAGGAAGGCGAGGGCATCGCGCCCGGGGTGCACGGTCGAGAACGAGCTCGCCCCGCCGTAGTAGCCGCCCGTGGCGGGGAGATCGCTCGTGTCGAGCGTGCCCGCCCGCCGCGGCGCGGTCGGATCGGACAGGTCGATCACCTCGAGGTGGGTCACCTTGCCCACCCAGTTCTCGAAGGTGGTGGTCAGCGACACGAGCAGGTCGCCCACCTGATGCAGCTGCGCGTCGGCCGGCAGATCGAAGGTGGCGATCGGCTGCGCGAGCTGGGTGAGCCCGGCGCTCGGCACGACCTCCGCCTTGATCTTCCGGTTCTCGGCGGGGGTCCAGTAGAGATCGTAAGGCATCTTCACGCGGACGCGGTGCTCGCCGAACGCGAAGACCTTCACATAATCCGGGGCGAGATCGAGGTGTCCGAGCTTCTCGGGCGTGTCGAGCTTGTCCTGCGCATAGAGGGTGAGCTCCTCATCGGAGACGTTCGCGGTGGCGATGTCCTCGGCGCGGAACGTGCGGCGCGCGGGCGTCCCGTGCTCCATCACGCCGCGGCGGGTCAGCGTGGTGTCCGAGAAGGTGAAGATCTGCACGCCGGAGAACGGCCGCCGGTAGTTGTCCACGGTCCTGCTCGCGGAGAACGGGAGCAGCACGAGGCCCGTCTCGGGCTCCCCGCTCGGCGCCACGGCGTCCACCGCGTCGTCGAGCACGGTGAACGCGCGGTGGTCCCAGTCGGCCTCGGACCAGCTCCAGCCCTGGGCGCCGCCGTCGATCTCGGCGCGCGCCACCAGCGGATCCTGGCTGGTCAGATCGGTGATGTCATAGAGGCTGGCGGCGAGCTTCCGGCCGTTCTGATCGTTCACGCCGATGCCGATCAGGCGGGTCGCGCCGAAGACCGGGCGGAAGAAGTTGTTCCACCCGGACACGATGAACTCGCTCTCCTCGGTGATGTTCCCGCTCGGATCGATGGAGAAGGCGTGGAAAGGATCCTGGCGCCGGTAGGTGACCGCGAACGCCCTGTCGTCCAGGAAGATGGCGCCGTAGAGCGACTGTTCGGCGCCGAAATCCTCGCTGTCGATCGGCACGATGTTGTCGGGATCGGCCGCGTTCCACGTCTCGAGGTAGCTGGGCGACCCGTCGGCCCACTGCGGACCGGAGAAGACCCGCAGCATGTTGTCGCGGAAGTCCATGTGGAACTGGGAGCGCACGTAGCCGGCCGCGCTCACGCTGTCGCGCAGCACCATGGACCCGTCGCGGTTCGAGATGTCGATGATCGAGATCTCGCTGGGATCCTGCGACCAGCTGCCGCTGTTGCGCGCCACGAGGAGCACGTCCGCCTCCGCGTGGATGGCGGTCACGGTGTCGCCGAGCTCGATAGCGCTCCTCTCGACGAGCGCGTCGACGCCGACATCGAAGCTCCGGACGAGGGTCTTGTTGACCCACTGGAACTGCCCGGGGTTGATCTCCTCGAGCTCCGAGCCGTTCGAGGCGATGTAGAGCGAGCTCGCGCTCTCGCCGCGCGCGAGGCGGCTCGTCATGATGGCGCCCGTGACCGGGTACTGCGACAGGAGCTTCGGCGCGGCGCGGTCGGCGATGTCGATGAACAGCACCGTCCCGCCGGTCCGCCGCTCCACGGTGAGGCCATCGGCCTTGAGCTGGTAGCCGGCCCAGTCGTTCAGGAGCACGACCGCGCGGTCGCCGACGACGTACATCTCGACAGGGGTGCCGGCGATCTGCATCTGGCCCAGGAACTTCGGGTCCGACGGGTCCTGGATGTCGATGACCTGCAGGCCGCGGAAGGTGTTGAGGTTGAGGAGCTGCCCGCCGCCGAGGACGCGGTAGATGTCGCCTTCCTCGAGCTCGCGGCTCTCTTCCTCTTCTTCCTCCTCCTCCTCTTCCTCTTCTTCCTCCTCGCCGAGGTACCCCTCGGTGAACGGATCATCGGCCGACACGAAATCGGTGGGCCCCTGTGGGGTCTCGGGCTCTGGCTCCTCGGGCTCTTCCTTGGGAGGATCGGGATCAGGCTCCTCCTCTTCGGGCGGAGGGTTCTCGTTCTCTTCTTCGTCCGGCTCCGGCGGGGTCTGCTCCTGGGGTACGGGCTTGGTGTCGTCGCGCCCGCATCCCTGTCCGAGCATCAAGAGGAGCGCGGCCATCACGCTGGCCTGCGCCGACAGCACGCCTCTGAACAGTGCTCTTCTCATCACCACGGCTCACTCCTCCCTGGTACCTCGCTCGAGGTACGGAGACTGCACACATCGATGGCTCGACCACGGTTCAACGTGGTCGGAACGTCGCGGCCCGAGGGCGGCGGTGCGGCGAGTCCCGGCGAGCGGTCGAGGGCGCGTCCGGCACGGCGCTGCCCGCAATCGAGCCGGTCTTCGCGCCTTCGTGCTACGGCGGACCGTAAGCTTGCATCCAGCGGAGTATCCACCTTCTGGAGGAGCCGCTCAACGTGGAATGCTGCGACGGAACGGCGGCAGAGCGGATCGCTCGGCGTGTCGCAGCAGGGTGTCTTGGGTGGAGTGGAGCGCCGAACGCTTACATGTGGCGGCGTCTGCCCACGCGACGCGGCGCTGGTCGACCTCGGCTCGTGCCGGTCTGTGGGGCGCTCGACGCCCTCTATCGTGACGTCGAGCGGGGCGGGACTCGCGCTCGTCGCGCCCCGTCAGGCCGCCTCTTCCTTCTCTTCCAATCGCGCCACCGGCAGCGCCACGAAGAACGTCGACCCCTTGGAGACCACGCTCTCCACCCAGATACGCCCGCCATGGCCCTCGACGACCCGCTGCGCGATCGCGAGCCCCAGCCCCGTCGAGCGCTCGCCGCCGGTGCTGACCGTCCTCGCCCGCCCGAACGGCCGGAAGAGCTTCCCGAGGTCCTCCGCCGCGATCCCGGGCCCCTCGTCCCTCACCGACAGAATCACCTCGGCCCCTCCGCCGGCGTCACCCCCGCGGCCCCCCTCGACCCGGACGCGGATGGTCGTGCCCGGAGGCGAGTAGTGGATGGCGTTGCTGATGAGGTTGTTGAGCACCTGCTCCAGCTTGTGGACGTCGACCTCGACCCGCGGGACGCCCTCGTCGCTCTCGACGACGAGCTTCATGTTCTTCTGCCCCGCCAGCACCATGTTGAGCGCCACGTTCGACTCGACGAGCTGGACGATATCCGTGCTCTTCCTGTCGAGGTTCAGCTTGCCGAGCTCGATCATCGACACGTCGAGCAGATCGTTGATGAGCGAGAGCATGAATTTGCTCGAGCTCCTGATCATGTTGACGATCTCGACGCCACCCTCCTTGAGCAGCGACGACGGCTCCCCGCGCCGGTGGCTCATCAGCATGAAATCGCTGTAGCCCAGGATGACGCCGAGCGGGTTCCTGAGGTCGTGGGCCGCCATGCCGACGAAGCGGTTCTTCTCCTCGTTCAGCCGGACCAGCTCCGCGTTCTTCGCCGCGAGCTCCTCGTGCATCTGGACGAGCTGCCGGTTGCTCTCCTCCAGCGTGTCGGCGTACTGCTTGAGCTTGAGCTGGCTCCGCTTGTGCTCGATGGCATAGCGGATCGTGCGCTCGAGGATCTGCGCGTCGAACCTCCCCTTCACCAGGTAATCCGCGACGCCCGCGCTCATCGCGGCCATGTCGATCTCGTCGTCGCCGACCCCCGTCAGCATGATGATGGGGATCGCGCAGCCGAGGTGGTTGGCCTCGCGCACGACGTCGAGGCCCGTCCGAGCGTCGAGCCGGAAGTCGAGGAGGCAGACGTCGTAGCCGCCGGCGCGCAGCGCCCGGATCGCCTCGTCCGAGCTGCTCAGCCACGTCACGTCGTACCGGGTGCGGGGAGCGTCGCGGAGGAGCCTCCGCGTGACGAGGTGGTCGACCTCGTCGTCATCCACAAGCAGGACCTTCATCTCGCTGTCGTTCATCGGGGGCCTCGCCCACGCCGGACATCGGCGATCTCCCGCCGGCAAGCTTCGCGCCACGCCGCCTGCTCCACCCCCACCGTGGCGGGGGCCAGGGTCTTCGCCCCGACCTTCATTGCCGGCGCTTCTGCTCTTCGGCGACGCCCACGAGCGCGCGCGCCAGGGTGATGAGCTGCCCCGCGTCGAACGGCTTGACGAGGAACGCCGACGCGCCGAGGCGCGACAGGCACTGCCAGTCGGCCGCGCCCCCGGTCCCCGTCGCCACGATGATCGGAAAATCCCCTTGTGGGAGCTTGCGCACCGCCGCCGTGAGCGCGATCCCATCCAGGCCGGGCATGTCGAGGTCGAACACGCCGAGGGAAGGGCGGTTCGCCTCGATGGCCGCGAGCGCCGCGGCGCCGTCGGGCGCCGTCTCGATGGCCGCGCCGGGCAGCGCCTCCGCGAGGACGCTGGTGAGGAAGCTGCGGAACGACGGGCTGTCGTCGGCGACCATGACGCGCGTCGTGCGCGCGTACGCCGGCATGGCGCCGCGCGCGTCGAGCAGCGCCTCGCGCAGCGCCTCCGCGCTCGCCGTGCGCTGGTCGGGCTCCTTGGCCAGCGCCGCGAGCACCGGCGCGTCGAACGACGCCGGCAGCTCCGTGCAGAGCTCGCTCGGCGGGATCGGGGGCTGATACGCGTGCTGCATGACCAGATCGACGGTGCTCGTGCTCTGGAACGGCAGGCGGCCGGCGAGCAGGTAGTACGCGACCACCCCGAGCGCGTAGACGTCGATGCGCGGCAGCAGCGCGGGATCGAGCTGCCGGCCCAGCGCCACCTCCGGCGCCAGGTACGCCGGGGTGCCGGAGAAGGCGAGCTCGATCCGATCGCCGCGGGGGATCCGCTTCGCGAGCCCGAGATCGGCCACCACCACGCGGAGGGCCTGGCCGACGAGGATGTTGCTCGGCTTGACGTCGCGGTGGGCGATGCCCGAGGCGTGGATCGCCGAGACGCCGAGGCAGGCCTGGTCGAGGACGCTCAGGGCCTCGTCGAGGCCGAGCCGGCCTCCCTTGCTGTGGACATGCGTGTCGAGCGTGACCCCGGGCACGTACTGCATGACGAAATACGGCGCGTTCTCGTACTCGCCGAACGCATAGATCTCGACGACGTTCGGGTGGTGGACGCGCGCCATCGCCCGCGCCTCCGCCAGCAGGCGGGCCTGCATCTGCGCGTTGTCGAGCTGCTCGGGCCGGAGCAGCTTGATGGCGACGTCCCGCTGGAGCTGCTCGTCGCGCGCCAGGAGGATGACGCCCATCGCCCCTTCTCCAAGGCGACCGAGGACGCGGTAGACCCCTCCAAGCAAGGTGCCCTCGGGCGGCACCTGAACCGCGCTGCCTCCCTCGTGCATGCTCGAGCGCGCCGCGGCCTTCCAGAGGTCCTCGTCGCTCAGCGTGGAGCCGTCGCCGTCCCGCTCGGCCGGCGGCTCCGCCCGCCCGGGAGGACGGTCGCGTACCACGGTGTCGACGCCCTGCAGCGTATCCGCGACGTCGGGCACGAGCGGCGCGGGGGGATCGCCGCCGTTCGCGCTTCCAGTGCTGAAGCCGGGCGAGCCGTCCGCCGCGTCTGCCATGGTGCGCATGATACGTGCCCTGCGCATGCCTATCAACGGAGAGCGTCATGCGCTGCAGCTGCGAACCGCGGTGCACGCGGCGGTCTGGCGGCGTGTCGCGGGCGCGTCACGGTCAAGCGGGGTGTCGCTGCTGTGGCAGGATGCCACGCTGCGCGGCGAGCGTGGCTTTGCGCCGCGCTCGCCAGCCGGCCAGGCCAGGCCGTCGCGCGCTCAGAGGACGCCGATCCCGGCGAGGTACGCCCTGGCGAGGTGGAGATTGTCGTTCTGGGAGGGGTGGAAATCGCGTCGCACGTACTCGCGGGCGCCGCGGAGGAACACGCGCCTCACGATGAACCTGCGCCGCACGGGCGGGATGCGCTCCGTCGATTTTTCGCGCTCGCGCTCGCCGCGGCGGGGGAGCTCCTGGACGAGCAGCACGAGCAGGGCGGCGAGCCAGAACATCGCGAGCGTGGACGTGGCGAGCGCGAAGCCGCGCATGCGCAGGCGATAGCTCGGGTCGATCGCTTTCAGCACGTCGAAGGCGACGGCCTTGTGCTCGATCTCCTCGGCGGCGTGCCAGAGCAGGAGCGCCCTCGCGGTCGGGTGCGCGAGGTCGAGCGTCCCCTCCTGGAGCGCCTCCTCGGCCAGGATCGCGGTGTAGTGCTCGAGCGCCGCGGTGGCCGACAGCCGCAGCTCGGGAGAGCAGAGGCGCTCGATACCGTCGTAGGCGATCCGCTCGTAGGCGCGGAGGAACCGGTCGATCTCGTAGCCCTGCTCGCGGAGCAGGTCGAAGAACCGCTCGTGCGCCTTCGCGTGGTGGCCCTCCTGCCCGAAGAACGCCCTCACCTGGGCGCGCAGCGCCGGGTCCTCCACGCGGTCGGCATAACGCGCGACGCTCCGGATGAAGAAGCGCTCGCCCGCGGGGAACAGCAGGTTGACGGCGTTGGCGATGTGGGTCGGCAGCGCCTGGCCCCCGAGCCAGTGGCGGGTGAGGCCCTGCTCGAAGGCCACGGGCGGCTGGCGCGGTCTGAGGGGCGACGGGTCGGCGATCATCGAGCTCTCCTCCTCCCCATGAACGTGAATCGCATCGTGTCGGGCACCAGCTCATCGCATGGATCCTCCGCAAGCTCAATGGAGAGGACCCTCCTGCTGGGCTCGGGTAGAGGCATTGGGCGGTGCCAGGCGTGCGCTGCGCCATCGGGTCGAGCCATGTCGACGGTTCGACGGTTCGCTCGCCGAGGTCCGGGCGAACACATAAAAAGATCTCATGGTTTCTTTGGGCTCGGGATCCGGTGCAGCCGCATCCATGAGCGCGCGTTCCCGCCGCCTGTGCGGGGCCGTCCAGCGCACGGCGGACGGGATCAGGGATTGTAGCGGCGGCCGCTGCGGTAGCTCGCGATGGCCAGCTCCACCGGCCGGAACAGCGGGCTGGGCAGCGCGTCGAGCGGGTACCAGCCCCAGCCGGCGATCTTGTGGGGCTCGCGCTCCTCGAGCTCGCCGTCGAACTCCTCCGCGAGGAGCTGGATGTCCACGTAGTGCTTGCCGTAGGCGAGGATGTTGCTCAGGCAAAGGAAGGAGAGCTTCCTGACGAGGAGGCCGCTCTCCTCGCGCACCTCGCGGATGGCGCAGTCCTCGAACGACTCGCCGAGCTCGAGGTGGCCGCCGCACCACGAGTAGCTGCCGTCGCCGTGGCTGCCGCGCCGCCGCGCGAGCAGCACGCGCCCGTCGCGCACCATCATGACGCCCACGCCGACCAGCGGCCGCTCCGCGGCGTTCCCTCCGACGATCGCCTCTCCCAAGGACACCTCCCGCGCGCGACACCCGTCGTGCGTGGCGCGCGCTCTAGCACGGCGCGCTCTGGCAAGGCGCGCAGCGGCGCCGCTCGAAAGGCGTCCGGTCGACCCGCCGCCCCCGCTGCGCGAGCCGCGCCGCCCGCGCGGCGCACGGAGCCACCTCGCGCACGTGCAAGCGCCGGTACCGATTGACTTTTCAGTGAACACGCGTACCGTGCCAGACCCGATGGATGCGTCCTTGCCCTGGGAGCTGAACCCCGTCCTCCAGCAGAGTCGGCTCGTCCTCCTGGCGCAGACGGCGGTCGATGTCCGCAACAAGGCGTTCAGCGAGGCGAACCGCGAGGAGGGCGATACCAGCTGGGGCATCGGCTGCAAGGCGCACGAGCGGTTCGGTCATTCCCTCTGCAAGCTGGAAGAGAGCGGGAAACACCCCTGGCTCTCCGTCCATCGAGATGGGCTGTACTTCATGCCGCACATCGAGGGCGTTGCGGTGCGCGTGTACCGCGGTCCGGCCGACAAACCCTCGCAGCGGCACCTCGAGGCCGCGCGCAGCGAGCACGGTCGCCGCGCGGAGTCGCGACAGATGGCCTTCTCGTTCATGGGGGGAGAAACCGAGCCGGATGGCCCGTGGTTCTGGATGATGGCCGTCGAGACGGACGTCGAGGGGAGGGCGCTCCGCGCCGTGTTCTTCCAGGCCAACGAGGCCGGCGGGACCCGGCACGCATGGGAGGCCCCGGTCGAGAGCGTGTCCGCTGCGCCTGCGCCTGCGCCAGAGCCTGGAGACAAGCCGGCGCGCCCGGCGCGCCCGCGCCCGGCCCAGGGCCAGCAGGCGAAGGACGCGCCCGCGTCGCGCGACGGACGGCCGTTGTTCCGCGCGCAGACCATGACCCTTCCGCTCGTGTCGCAGCCGAGCTGACCGCCGCCGAAAGAGGCGGATCTGCCGGTGCGGATCTGCCGGTAATGAGTGCTGTCCAACAGCGGTGAGCCACCGGCGCGACACCCGCGCAGGAGCCCGGCTACACCGGCATTCCCATCGTCCGGCGGAGCGCGTCGAACTCCTCGGTGAAGCGCCCGTTCCGGCCTCGCAGAACGAGCGGCGGCTCGTCGTGGCACGACGTCACGGCCTCGGCGCGGCGCAGGGCATAGACCGAGAACAGGGCCACCTTGCCGTCCTTGGGGACGACGTCGCGCCACGCCTCGAGCGCGAGCCCCGCCGCAGCCGCCGCCGCCTCGACGCGAGGCCGCTGCCGCGCCGCCGCGCAGGCCACGAACGGCGCGCCGGGAGCGAGCAGCCGCGCGGCCGCGAGGCAGTAGTCCTCCACGCCGCCGCGGTGCTCGAAGCGGCACGGCCCGCACTGGACCCGACCGGATTCGATGCCGGTGCCGACCGGCAGGTACGGCGGCGTCCCCGTCACGAGGTCCGCAGGCGCGAGCCCGTCGAGCACCGCCGGATCGCGCAGGTCCCCCCACCGGACCTCGCCGCGTGCGTCGACGCCGTTCCACGCGACCGAGCGCCGCGCCATCGAGGCGCTCACCTCCTGCGCCTCCACGCCCGCGCAGCGCGCGTCCGGGAAGCGCCACGCGGTGAACAGGAGCACCGTGCCGATGCCGCAGCCCAGGTCGACCGTGCGGAGCGGGGGCGCGTGCGCCACCCGCTCGGCCGCGAACCAGGCGGTCACGAGGTCGTCGGCCGACCAGCGGTGCCCGTCGAGCCGCTGCAGGATCCGGAAGTCGCCCGACAGATAGCAGAGGTCCTCGCCGGGGCCGGGCCAGACGTCCGGGCGATCCGGCGTCGCCGGCTGCGGCCCGGGGACGACCCACCCGGGCGGCCGGCGCGCAGGGCGCACGACCCCGCCGCGCGGCGCGAGGGACGGCTGGACATCAGGGGGAGCGATCATCGACCCCATGTACCACGCCCCTGCGGCGCCAGGGGCGCGCGCCATCCCCCTCGAACGCGCGGCCCCGCGTGGAGCGCGGCGGCCCCGCGGCTTCAGCGGTTCGCGCAGCGATCCTCGAGCGAGGGATCATCGCAGAAGAGGCACGGGATGGTCTCGCAGTCCAGCGGAGGGCACGACTTGGGGCATGTCGGCTCGCTCGGGTCACAGTCGATGATCTGCCAGGTGAGCAAGCCCATGTCGTCCGGGTTGTCCGGACAATTGCACTTGTTCGCGTTCAAGGCGTGTGTTGCCACCATGGTGACGGTATGGCACTCCCGCACCGGCGTCGCTCCGTCGTTCGGGAAAGCCACGAGGCCGAAGTTCAACGTGGCCGTGATGACGCGCTGTCCGTCGGCGATGGCCCCGGCCGGGAACGAGGGCAATTCCGCGAACCTCCGGTACGGATACGGGTAGTCTTCCGATGTGCGGCTCCCGTAGTCGACGTACAGGGCGATCCGCACGGGATCACCGCTGTCCTCGGACAGCACCGTCGCGACGAAATCCTTCGATCTGTAGTTGGATTTGTCCTCCGGAGTGACGTGTATGGGCCTGTGCGGGAGAGGGGAGACCGCCGTGAGCACCGGTGCGGTCTGCTCGGGATGCTCGTACACCGGCGGCGAGACCACGAGGCAGCCCGTGGTCGAGACGGCGAGCGCTGCCGCCGCGAGCGAGCGAACGAGCGCGGCGGGGCAGCGCGAGCGCGCCGCGAAGGCGGCAGCGCGGCGAGGGAAAGGGCGGGACGGAGCGATCATGGTGGCGCTGTGCAGGGA
Source organism: Sorangium aterium (assembly GCF_028368935.1). Taxonomy (NCBI): domain Bacteria; kingdom Pseudomonadati; phylum Myxococcota; order Polyangiales; family Polyangiaceae; genus Sorangium; species Sorangium atrum. The sequence continues at coordinate 324,226 of NZ_JAQNDK010000006.1, forward strand.
CCGATGGGGTTGGGGCCGTGCTGGATTCTGGGACTCTACCTGCTGGGGCGATGTGCGGTTGATCTAGCTGGAATCTGGCGGCCGCCGCGCAGGGCGGGGCCCACGCGGCCCCGCCACTTGCGCCGCGAGGTCACTTGCGCGGGGTCGCCGGCGCGCTCTCCAGCGCGTAGACGACCTTCACCTGCGTGCCGAACGGGACCTCGCCGGACGACACGGGCGTACCGATGTCCGCGGAGTACCCGCCGGAGGCGGCCATGGGGCGGGGGGCGTAGATCGGGCCCTGCTCGACGACCTCGCTGATCGAGACGACGTGGCCGAGCGAGACGCCCTGGAGCCTGGCGAGCGCCTCGGCGCGAGCCCGCGCGTCCGCGATCGCCTTCTCCCGCGCGCGCGCCTCGAGCGGGTCGGTCTCGTCGAGGCCGAACGAGACGCCCCAGACGTTGTTCGCGCCGGCGGCCACGGCCGCGTCGAGCACCGCCCCGACCTGATCGAGCTTGCGGATCACGACCATCACCGTGTTGCTCACCTGATAGAAGTGCGTCGGCGGAGGCGGCGCTGCCGGCGCCAGGTCGGCAGGCGGCGGCTTCGGCGCGGGCGTCGGCGTCGGCTTCGGTCCGCGCCCCGCGGGCGCCGCGGGCGCCGCGGCCGGCGCCGCCGGCGCGGGCGCGGGCGCCGGCGGCGCGTAGCCCATGGCCATCCAGGGCGGCACGTCGGACTGCCGCACGAGCTGGATGGAGTAGTTGCTGGTCTGGATGTCCTTCTCGGCCAGGCCGGCGTTCTTGAGCGCGGCGAGGATCTCGGTCATGCGCGCCGCGGCCAGCTTCGTCGCCTCGTGCACCGTCGGCGCCATCACCTCGATGCCCATCTGGGCCCGGGCGACGTCAGGCCTCGCGCTGACGTCGCCGCGGCCGACGACCGTGATGGTGTTGACCTCCGGAGCGTTGGCCAGGGGCGGCGACGCCTGCGCCGCGCACGCGGCGAGGAGCGGTGTGACCGAGAGCAGGAGCCCGGCGAGGCACGTGCGGGACAGGGAGCGCTGGTTCTTCATGCCCGTGCAACGCGCGCCGCCCACGGCGGCTTACAGGGGGGCGCCCCCTCGGCGCTCGCCGCCGCGAGCAGACCGACGGGCCGCTCCCCGAGGCGCTCCGGCGATGCCCGAGGCGGCGGCGTTGCTCCCCCTCGGCAAGTTGTTCCACGCCGCGCCGGGTGCGCTATGGTCGTTCACGTGCTCACAATACCCAGCGATGAAGAGGCCCTCGGAGGTCTGCAGGGTGCCACGATCGCCAGCGACCTCTCGTCAAGCATCGGCTACCGCATCGTGTCGCGCGCCGGGGCCGGGGCGATGTTCGTCTCGTTCTACGCGGTCCGCACCGCGCCCGAAGGCGAGACGCCCGTGGTCGTCAAGATCCTCCGGCCGTCGCTCTTCAGGCAGATGGGTCCGTCAGCGGCCGTCATCGTGAAGAAAGAGGCGGTGTCCCTCGGCCGCCTCAACGAGCAGGTCCCTCCGACCCCCTTCGTGGTCCGGCTCATCGACACCGGCACGTTCGAGGTCCGCCGCGGCACGAAGGCGCTCAATCTTCCCTGGATCACCATCGAGTACGTGCACGGCGGCGTGCAGGGCGTGACGCTCCGGCAGCGGGTGCAGGGGACCATCCAGGCCACGGGCCACGCGTTCGATCCTGCGCGCGCGACGCGCGCCATCGAGTGCATCACGAGCGGGCTGTCGGCGGTGCACGACGTCGGCGTCGTCCATCGGCAGCTCACGCCGGAGAGCATCCTCTGCTGCGGCTCCGGCGACGACGAGCTGTTCAAGATCAGCGACTTCGGCATGGCGCGGCCGCGCGGCATCCGCGAGACGATCATGGCCGGCGTCGTCGGCAACGCCGGGGTCGCGCCGCCGGAGATGCTGTCCGCGGATCCGAGCACGATCGGCCCGTGGACCGACATCTTCAACCTCGCGTCCGTCATCTTCTTCCTGCTCACGGGCGAGGAGTACATCATCGCGGAGTCGCAGGCGCAGGCGCTCATGGCCGCCATGGCGCGCGCGCGCCGGAGCATCGTCGAGACGCGGTGGCTCCACCCCGCGCTGCGCGCCAACGAGCAGGCGTGCAAGTCGATCGACTTCGCGCTCCGCTGGGCGTCCACCGGCGAGGCGCAGGAGCGCCTCCAGGAGGCGGTGGCCGTGGCCGCGATGCTCTCGCCGTACCTCCGCCCCGCCTCGCCGATCTCCGCGCTGGAGCAGCGGATCGTGGCGAGCGCCGGCGAGCAGCGCGTGCGCGCCGCCGAGGAGGTCGGTCCGATGACCGTCCCGTCCACGCACCTGAAGGCGCCGGTGCTGCTCAAGGGGGAGCTCGGCCAGACGCTGCTGTCGCCGCGAAACGCCAAGGCCGCCGAGCGCCCGAGCCAGGACCGCCCGATCGAGGCCGAGATCATCACTGTGCCCCCGCGCGCCTCGCGGGAGCCCGCGCCGCGCCTGTCGGCGGTCGTCGAGCGCTGGACGTGGAGCGTGCTCCACCACCCGAGCCTCGATTCGGTCATCCGGAGCGTGGCCTGGGACGGCTATGGCCGGTGCCTCGCCGCGGCCACGGGGGGGCTGCTCTTCTGGAACGGGACGAGCTGGAGCGAGGCGTCGTCCGGCGGACTCCCGAGCCCGCAGGGCGTGCGCTTCGTGCACCGGATCGGGCCCGGCCGGTGGCTGATCGGCGGCGACGCCTCGACGCTCGCTGTGTACACGACGGGCGGCGTGACGGGCGTCTTCCAGCTGCCGGGAGAGCCGCAGAGCCACGTCGCGCTGAGCGGCGACCTCGAGGACATGGGCATCCTCGTCTCGACGACGCCGAACGATCCGCGGCCGCTCCTCCACGCGTTCATCGCCAAGCGCTGGCTGCGGCCGATGCCGGCCGACGGCGTCGCGCTCCTCGCCGCGGTCGCGCGCGTCGAGGACGAGCGGTGGCTCGTCGTCGGCCGATCGAGCAAGGGCGAGGGGCTCGTCGCGCTCTACGCGCCGCTCGACTGGCACCTGGAGCGCATCCCGGCGCCGCCCGCGCGGGCGTTCGTCGCGTGCGCCGGGCGGCCCGATCTCGGCGTGGGCATCGCCGTCGGCGCGGAGGGGAGCGTCGTCTGGCGGTACGGGCAGAGCATCTTCACGGAGAACATCGAGCCGCGGCGCGCCCTGTCGGCCGCGACGATCGACGCGGAGGGGCGCGCCTGGGCGGGCAGCGCGGGGCGCATCTGGGTGCGGCGCGGCGGCATCCCGCCCATGGCGGGGGTGTGGGAGTGCGTCTGGGAGAACGACGCGTGGGTCGGCCCGGTCGTGTCGCTGTTCGTCGACGGCGAGGTGGTCGTCGCCATCACCGCGGACGGCGGCATCATCGAGGGCCGCGTCACGGGCTGACGAGCCCGGCGAGCCGCCATCACCGCGGCGCGCGGTACCTGGCCACGACGAGCGTGATGTCGTCGTCCGGGCTCGGGCACCAGCCGTCGACCTCCCGCAGGATCCGGTCGCGGATGTCGTCGACAGGCGTGTCCTGGGCGGCTTCGACGGTGGAGCAGAGCCGCGAGAGCCCGAACTGCTCCCGGTGCGCGTTGCGCGCCTCCGTCACCCCGTCGCTGTAGAGCACGAGCAGGTCGCCGTCCTCGAGGAGGAGCTCGGCGTCCCTGGTCATCGCGTCGATGGACGGCAGGACGCCGACCCACACGCCGGAGCTCGGGATGCACTCGCTCCTCCGCGTCCTCGCGCGGCACACGATGATGTCGTCGTGCGCGCCCGCGAACGTCACCCGCCCGCCGCGCTCGTAGCGCAGCAGCAGCAGGGTCGCGTGCTCGTCGCGCTTCAGCCGGTCGCGGATGTTGTCGTAGATCGCCCGGTTGAGCGCCGAGACGACCTCGCTCGGGCGGGCGCTCGGATCCCTGCGGGTCATGGCCGCGACCATGCTCTGGATCATCAACATGACGAGGCCCGCCACGAGCCCGTGCCCCGCGACGTCGCCGATCCCGAGCCACCCGCCATCCCGCGTCGGGAGCACGTCGTAGTAGTCGCCGCCGACCTCCGCGGCCGGCCGCATCATCGCGGAGAGCTCGAGCCCGTCCACCAAGAGGTGCGCCGGGACGAGCGTGGTCTGGATGTGCTTCGCGACGAGGGTCTCCTGATCGACCCTCTCCTGCTCCAGCCGCTCGCGGATCTCCACGTGCCGGACGATCTCCCGGTGCATCGACACCGCCTTCATCGCGGAGCCGATCTGGAGGCGCACCGCGTCGTAGACCGTCTCGTTCGCGCCGCTGTTGACGAGCGCGATGCCGTAGTGCTCCGTCTCCCCGAACGTGAGCGGCATCGCGACGACGCTCCAGCGCTCCGACGAGCTCAGGAATCCGGGCGGCGCGAGGCACGCGGACGCGAAGGTCCCGGGCGGCGGCTCCACCTCGCGGCTGTTCTCCATCAGAAAGAGCGACTGCAAGGTGGCGCGCTGGGGGTCGTCGAAGAGCGATATGGCGACGTGCGTGAGATCCAGCTTCGGCAGCTCCGCCGCGAGCGTGCGCCGGAGGGTGGGCATGCCCAGGCAGGTCGAGAAGAACATGCCGGTCCAGCTGAGGTTGACCGACGCGCGCTCCAGGTACAGCCGCTTCTCGCCCTCGGCGCGCACGGAGGCGTTGCTGATCAGGACGCGGCACGTGTGCCAGAGCCGCTCGAGGCGGTCGTCGGAGGCGCGGCCGGGCGCCCGGCCGATCTTCGCGCGGAGCAGCGTGATCGCGCCCTGGAACTGGTCGAGGGCGACGCCCTCGCGCGCCGCCGCGTCGAGGACGTCCTGGAGCGCCGTCAGGAAGCGGTCCTCCCGCCCCGTCAGCTCCTCCTCGAGCGCCGACAGCAGCTCTCGGGGCCAGGCCTGAAGCGACGCCGCCGGGACCGTCACGCACCGCGCGAGCGCGCGCTCCAGGGGCTCCTGCTGCGCGGCGACGGAGAGCGGCTCGCGGCGCGGAGGCGCCCCGGTCGGGCGCGGGAGGGCAGAATAGTAGCCGCAGCCGCACGACTCGCGCCGCGTGAGCTCGACGGGAAGGAGGCTGCACTCCGGCACACGCTCGCCGCGGAGCTGGCGCACGACGGTCTCGACGGCGAGCGCCCCGAGCTCCTTGATCGGATGGCGGACGGTCGTCAACGACGGCCTGGTGACGCGCGAGACGGCGACGTCGTCGAACCCGCACACGAGGACGTCGCCAGGGATGTCGACGCCGTGCGCCTTCAGCGTGTCCATCGCGCCGAGGGCCATGTTGTCGTTGCCGGCGACGACGGCATCGAACTCGACCCTGCGCCCGAGGAGCTCGCGCATCGCGCGGCGGCCGCCGTCGATCAGAAAATCGCCGTACACGAAGAGGCGCTCGTCATAGGGGAGCGCGCGCGCCTCGAGGGCCCTCCGGTACGCCCCGGCGCGCAGCTTCGCCTCCTCGTTGTTGGCCGGCCCGCTGATGTAGGCGACGCGCTTGCACGCGTGATCGTCGAGCACGTGCGCGACCGCCGCCTCCCCCCCGACCGCGTTGTCGACGATGACGCTCGGGATGCCGTCCAGCGCGAGCCCCACGCTGCACACGGGCAAGGGCGCGAACGCTCGGCAGAACTCGTGCGCTCCCTCGGAGCCGACGTAGTTGGTGAGCGCCGACGACATGATCACCGCCCCATCGACCGTCGTCGCGCCGATGAGCGAATAGATCCCGCCCCGGGCGTCCAGCGTGTAGCCCTGGCGGGCGCGCGTCTCGCCGAAGGCCACGATGAGGTTGACGCCGTGCGCCTCGGCCGCGCGCTCGACCCCGAAGCGCGCCTCGGACTGGTACTCGCCGCAAAGATAGTCGGTCAGGAGGGCGATCGTGTGGCGCTTCGCCGCCATGATCTATCGCTCCCCGTTCACTTGTCGTGGATGGAGACGAGGCCGGGGGACATGCGCTCCAGGGCCGCCAGGCTCCGCCGCTGCCACCCGAGCCTCGCGTCCGTGATGAACCGAACCTTGCACTTGGGGCCATCGCCGGTGACGCCGGCGATGAAGGCGATGAACGCCTTCAGGCAGCTCGAGTTCAGGAAGTACAGCGCGCGTATGTCGAACTCCACGGCTGCGAGCGAGAGGCGCCGCACCTCGTGCTGGACCTCCTTGCAATAGGCGCCGAGCGGCGCGGCCGCCGCCATGTCGCCCGTCCCGGTGAGCTTGATACTCAGGCGATCGCCGAGCAGCGCCGGCTCGATGCCGAAGCTGTCCGTGGTGACGCGATCAACCCTTAGGCTGTCCATTCATCCTCCACCGCTCGAGCGGCGCGTGCGCGATGATCGTGAGCTCGTTGCCCTCGATCTTGTAGTCGACGTCGAGCCCTCCCTCGGCGCGGACGCGCGCGAGGCCCAGGCCGGAGACGCCCTCGACCATCGCTGTCTCCGTGATGAGGTCGTCGTAGTGCTTCAGCGGGTCGCTCGCCGTCTTCAGGTCGAGCAGCCGCTTCTCGACCTCTCGCAGCCGCTCCGGCGACGCCTCGTTGCGCGCGCGGATCTTCATGATGTGCGACCTCTCGTCCTCCTCCAGCGCGAGCTCGAGGCTGACGCGAGGGCCGGTGGAGTATTTCGTGATGTTCTCGGCGAGCTCGTGCGCGGCCATGTAGAACCGCGAGCTCACATTCGCGTCGTCCAGCACGGCGCCGCAGAAGCTGGACACCAGCCGCAGCACCGCCGTCGCCAGGCGCTCGCTCGGAAAGAAGGTGATGCAGAGGAATAGCGAGGCGCTCTGCGTCGGTTCGGGGGATGACACAATCTGTTATGTTACGCCGCCCTGGCGCAGGATCCAACCACTAGTTCCGCGGGCGGCGCGGCTTCTCTCGTGGCTCTCGTGATTCCCGTGAGGGCGAGCGCGGAACGGAGAGGGCGCCCGGAGCGAGCTCCGCCTTCGCCATTGAGCTTCCGATGTGATGCGGTTCTCACCTCGGAATGTGATGCGCTTCGCAGTTCGAGCGGCGGCGCACTTCGCACCAGGGCATAACGCGACGCGTTGTCCGCGGCGGAGTGGCATGCTCGTTGATCCTGCTCGTCGATGACGAACGTGGCGTCCATCGGCGCCCAGGTGTGTCCATGGATCCGGTGCGGCCACCGCGCCCCTCGCGCACATACGCCTTCACCTGAGGGAAAGATCCCGCCGGGCGACCCTGCAAGGAGGGTATTGCTGAATGAAACAACGACGCTTCTCGCTCGGGCCGCCCTGGCCACTCGGGCTGTCGCGCCGCCGCCCGCATCGCTTGGCGGCGATGACGGGCCTCCCTTTTCTCGTGGTGCGCGGCGTCCTGGCCGGCGCCGCCGCGGCGGCAGCGGCCATCGGCTGCAGCACCGCGCCCGGGACGGAGGGCGAGCCCGGGCGCCCCGCCGGCGCGAGTCACGGTGTCGGAGAGGGCGATTCGGTGGCGCTCGGAGCGGCCCCAGCAGCGCTCTCGAGCGATGGTGCGGTGTGCGTCACCATCCAGCGTGGAGCTCTCGGCACGGTGAGAGATGCGACACTGTGGCAAAACGCTCCGGGGTGGAACGACTCCGCATCTCCGAACCTCTCGACGGGGTGGGCCGCGGGCGCCGGCCGCCGCCGGTCTGTCGTGTACTTCGGGCTCTCTCCCGTGCCGGTCGGCGCGACGGTCCTCTCTGCCTCGCTGGTCTTCCATCAGACGTACGCGGTGGAGAGCAGCGCTGTGAGCGTACACCGCGTCACGATCCCGTGGGACGAGCGCACCGTCACCTGGTCGAGCCTCGGGGACAGCGGCTTTGAAGGCGAGAGCGCGGCGACCATCGCGGCCGAGGCGGGCGTCGGCGCTCGGGCGGCGGACGTGTCGGCGCTCGTGCAGTCGTGGGCGCTCGGGACGGCGCGGAACGACGGCGTGCTGCTCGCCGAGGGCGACGAGGAGCGCGCCCACACGACCTACCTGAGGAGCAGCGAGATCGGCAGCGCGCAGGAGCGCCCCAGGCTCGACGTCTGTTACGTGACCTGCTCGGACGGGGTGATGAACGGCCTCGAGGTGGGCCTCGACTGCGGAGGGCCGCGCTGCGCTCCCTGCACGGGCGCGACGGTCGGCACGTCGAGCGCCGCCGTGTCGAGCGCCGCCGCGTCGAGCGCCGCCGTGTCGAGCGCCGCCGTGTCGAGCGCCGCCGCGTCGAGCTCGACGGGCGCGTCGAGCGCGGCGGGCGATCCGTGCGCCGGCGCGGCCGCGCTGCCGCCCGATCCGCTGCCGCCCGCGCGGCTCTCCGAGACCGGGCTCTACGCCGACATCACGACCCGATCGCGGGCGGCGGGCACGCGCGAGTTTCGTCCTGCTTACGAGCTCTGGTCGGACGGGGCCGCGAAGCGGCGCTTCGTGTACCTGCCGCCCTGCTCCACCGTCGACACGAGCGACATGGATCACTGGTCGCTGCCCGTCGGCGCGCGCTTCTGGAAGGAGTTCCGCGCGGAGGGCGTGGCCGTGGAGACGCGGTTCATCCACCGGTTCGGGCCGGGCATCGATGACTGGCTGTTCGCCGCGTACGCGTGGGATCCTGCGAGGAACGACGCGTTCCTCGTCGAGGAGGGCGTCGAGGACGCGCGCGGGACCGCGCACGACATCCCCCGGACCGCGGACTGCTGGGAGTGCCACGGCAAGCTCCCGGAGCGCGTCCTCGGCTTCAGCGCGCTGCAGCTGAGCCACGATGGACCGGGCGAGACGATCGCGTCCCTGAGCGACGCCGGGTGGCTCACCGTCCCGATGCGGGGAGGGGTGCGCCCGCCGGGCGACGCCCGGGCGGCCGCCGCGCTCGGCTATCTCCATGCGAACTGCGGCAATTGCCACAACAGCACAGGCGTCGCGACCCTGCGGACACGCCTCCTCGCGGCGAACACCACGGTGGAGAGCACCGATACGTACACGACCGGCGTGCGCGTGACGCCCAGCTTCTGGGAGCCCGGCGCGCTCTACCGGATCACGCCGGGAGATCCCGAGTCGAGCGCCGTCGTGCGCCGGATGGAGAACCGCGGCTCCAGGGCCCAGATGCCCCCGATCGCGTCGGACGCCGCCGACGCGGCGGGCCTCGCGGCTGTCCGCTCCTGGATCGAGGACCTCGGGCCGCCGCCCGAGGCAGGGAGCGGCGGCGGCAGCGCAGGCAGCGGCGCAGGCGGCGCGAGCGTTGGCGTCAGCAGCACGAGCGCGAGCTCCGGCTCCGGCGCCAGCAGCGGCGGCTCCGGCGCCAGCAGCGGCGGCTCCGGCGCCAGCAGCGGCGGCTCCGGCGCCAGCAGCGGCGGCTCCGGCGCCGCGTGCGCCGGGGTGCCGCGCCTGAAGCTCACGCAGGTCGCGGCCGGCCTGGCGACCCCCGTCTTCCTCGCCAGCCCGCCGGGCGACCGATCGAGGATGTTCGTCCTCGAAAAGGACGGCATCGTCCGCCTGATCAAGGACGGTGTCCTCCGGTCCACCCCGTTCCTCGAACTCCGGGGCGGCGCCTCGTGCCCGCCGGCGCGGCCGGCGAGCGCGAACCCGCTCGTGTGCGCGCCCAGCCCGACCGCGGAAGGCGGGCTGCTCGGGATGGCGTTTCACCCGGGCTACGCGAGCAACGGCAGGTTCTGGCTCTTCTACACCGCCGCGCCGAGGGGCAACGTCACGATCGCCGAGTTCCGCCGCTCGGCCTCGAACCCCGATGTCGCGGACACGTCGGCGGGGAGCGTGCCTGTCCGGACGCTCCTTGACGCGAATCACGGCGGCTGGAACCACGTGGGCGGCACGCTCGCGTTCGGCCCCGACGGCTACCTCTACGCGTCCGTGGGCGACTCGGCTGTCACGCCGTATTCGGCCTCTCCGGCCAAGGACCTCTCGTCTCCGCTCGGCAAGATCCTGCGGATCGACGTGGACAGCGGGCTCGGCCCTTCAGGCAACCTCTCCGGCGCGGGCGTGAACCCGCTCGTCTGGGACTACGGCCTGCGCAATCCATGGCGCATCAGCTTCGACCGGAGCACCGGGGATCTCTACATCGCCGACGTGGGACAGAACGCGTGGGAAGAGCTCGACATCGAGCCCGCGCGCACCGGGCGGCGCAATTACGGGTGGCCGGCGATGGAGGGTGACCACTGCGTCGCCGCCGGGTGCTCCCGCGTCGGCGTCGCGCCCGCCGTGGAGCACAGCCACTCGAGCGGGGAGGGCGGCTCGATCACGGGCGGCTACGTCTACCGCGGGTCAGCGATCCCGTGCCTCCGGGGAAGGTACGTTTACGGCGACTACGGGACGCACCGCTTCTGGACGCTGCGGTGGGACGGCTCGCGGGTGCGGGATCACGTCGAGATCACGGCGGACCTCGAGTCGCGCCTGCCCGCGGCCTCGTTCGGCGAGGACGCCGCCGGCGAGCTCTATGTCGTCATGCTGACCGGCGAGGTGTTCCGCGTCGATCCGAGGTGAAGGCCCCGCGCCCGAGCGGCGCTATCCCGCGAGCTGCCCGTCGCCCGCCCGGAGCTTCGCGAAGCGCGGGCGCCAGGCCCGGCTCTCGGCGAGCAGCGGCGCGGTGCGCGCGAGGAGCAGCGCCAGATCCTCGGGGCGGCCGGCGTCGAGCAGGGCGCGCGCCCGCCAGTAGAGGAGCTCGACCCGCTGATCGGCGCTGAGGCCGCCGCCCAGCTCGCCGGGCGGCTCCCCCTCCTCGCGCACCGTCGCCCGCGTGCGCGGGCTCTCCATGCCGGACCTCGGATCCTTCACGGCGAGCTGCATGACGCCGAGGAGGGCCTGGGCGTACGGCGGCAGATCCGCGATCGCCCCCTGCGCCCTCAGCCACCGGAGCTGCCGGCTCGCGTCCGCGTGCTCGTCGCGCATCGCATGGATCCGCGCGAGCAGGAGCGCGCTCCTGTAGGCCGGCCTGTCCTTGAGCTGCTCGTCGAGCGAGCGCGCCTGCCGCACCAGGGGCAGCGCCTCGTCCTCGTGCCCCCAGAGGTAGAGCAGCTCCGCGAGCTTGATCGTCGCGTCGCGCTCCGCCAGGGTGCTCGCCTCCTCGCGGGCCAGCTGGACCGCGCGCCGGAGGTCCGCCATCGCGCGATCCGGGGCGTCGAGCGCCGGCCAGAGCTCCGCGCGGCGGACGAGCGCCGCGCAGAGGTGGCCCCGGTCGCCGCGCTCCTCACAGCTGCGCACGGCGTCGTCGAAGCGCCGCTCCGCCTCCTCGAGCTGGCCGGACCGTGCGAGCACGCAGGCCAGCAGCGTGAGCCCCGTCACGTGCGTGTCGTGATCGGCCTCGCGGACGCGCTCCACGCCCTGCGTGAGCCGCTCGAGCGCGTCGTCCAGGTTGCCCTTGCGGAACGCCGAGCGGCCTGCCGCGACCTCGAAGCGCGCGGCGAGCGCGGCGTCGGCGCGGCCCTCGCGGACGTCGAGCAGCGGGATCACCTCCTCGACGCGCGCCGCCGACTCTTCCCAGGAGCCGGCCCAGTCGAGCGCGGTCGCCTCCTCGAGCAGCGCCTCCGCGATCATCCGCGGGTCCTTCATCGTCCGGGCGAGCGCCCCCGCGGAGCGGAGATCGTCGAGCGCCTCGCCGGTGCGCAGGACGCGGTAGCGCACGCGCGCGCGGCCGAGGAGCGCGAGGTACCGCTGGCGCTGATCGTCGCCGTCGGCCCAGAGGAGCGCGGACGCGTAATGGCTCTCTGCCACCGCGTTGTTGTGCCGGTCGCGCTGGAGATCGCCGAGGAGCAGGTACGCGTGCGCCGCGCGCGCGCGCGCCCCGGCGGCCGCGGCGTGGCGCGCGATCGGCTCGAGCAGCTCCGGCGCCCTCGGCCGGGCCTCGGCCCTGAGCTCCCAGACGGCGAGCGCGTGCCGGTGCATCGCCGCGCGCTCCTCCTCCGGGAGCAGCGCGTAGATGGCCTCCTGCAAGAGCGCGCTCCGGAAGGCGTAGCTGGCGCCGCCGCAGAGGGCGCCCTCGCGCGGCGCGGCGTCGTGCGCGCCGCGGGGCACGAGGAGCCCTCGCGCCACCAGCGCGCGCAGGGCGCTCGAGACGTCGACGTGGTCGACGTACGCCGGCGCGCCCTCGCGTTCGAACGCGCGTTGCACGCTCGCCGCCACGTCCTCCGAGACCTCGAAGCCGAGCACCGCGCAGAGCCTCGCGCAGGCGGCGAGCTCCGGCGGGAGCGCCTCGAGCTGCCGCGCGGCGAACCACTGCCACGCGGGCGACGGCGGGAGCCTCTCCAGCTCGGCGGTCGCGAGCTGGTGGCCGCTCGATCTCGCCCGCAGCCGCACGAGGCCCGCCCGCTTGATCGCCCGGGTGAGCTCCACGAGGCCGCGCGGGTTGTAGCCGGCCCACGCGCAGATGCGCCGGAGCGTCGCGCTCGGCGGAGGCTCCGCGGGCCGGAGGAGCTCCGCGCAGAGCAGGAGCCCGGCGGCGTCGTCGAGCGGCGGGAGCGCGACGTGATCGCGCGCGTGGCCGCGGGCGCTCAGCGCGTGGCGCCGCGGCGTCGGCGAGCAGCGCGCCGGCGCGCCGGCGAGCAGCACCCAGAGCGCGACCGACGCCTCGCGCCGCGTCGCGAGGTCGAGCGCGTCGAGCGTGGCGCCGTCGGCGAGGTGCGCGTCGTCGACGATCACGACGACGGGCCGCTCCATCCCCCGGCGGCGGAGCGCCTCTGCGAGCGCCCGGATCACGCTCCCGCGGCGCGGCGGCGGCTGGCCTGCGGAGCCGCCCGTCCAGCCGAGGATCGCGGCCACGGCCGGCCACACCTCGCCGCCGAGCGGCTCTCCGAGCCGCTCGACGCAGAACGCGCGCGGGTCGTCGGGCGCCGCGGGGGCGCCGTCCCTCGCGCCGAGCACCTCGGCGAGCAAGGCGGCCGCGGTCTGGCCGAAGCCGCCCCCGGGCCGCGCGCCGAGCTCCGGCTCGGCGCGCAGCGAGATCACGAGCGCGCCCGGGTGGGCGCGGCGGCTGCTCTCGGCGATCTCCTCGGCGAGCCGCGACTTGCCGACGCCGCGCTCGCCGATCAGCGCGCACAGGCCGGGCCCGAGGCCCGCGAGCGCGCGCTCGCGGCTCTCCTCGACGGCGCCCTGAACGTCGCCGCGCCCGACGAGCGGCGGCGCGGCGCGCGCGGCGCCGCGATGGCCCGAGGGCGGGGGCGCGTCCGGGGCGAAGAAGTAGCGGCCGTCCTCGCTCGCCGCGACGACATCGAACCCGGGATGCGCGGTGACGAGCTCGGCGCTGAGCGCGATGCCCCGCCACGAATCCGCGGGGAGCCACGACTCGGGCCGCTCCACGGCGATCCCGGCGGCGTGCACGCTCTCGGCGTCACGGCGGAGCTTCAACGGCGCGATGTGGATCGCGAGGGGCGCGCCGACCGAAGCGACGATCTCCCGCCCCGCGAGGAGCGCGCGCTCCGCGGCCGCCTCTTTCGGGCCGGGGAAGATCGCGACGAAGCGGTAGCCGCGCTGCCGCGCGAGGTGCCCGTCGTGGCGGGCCACGGCGGCGCGGACCTCGGCCTCGGCGCCGCGGGCCTCCAGGGCGAGCACCACCGTGTCGTGCCGGTCCGTGGAGCCCGTGGCGACATCGTCTCCCGCGGTCGCCGCGGCGCCGGCGGCGCCGCCGGCCAGGGCGAGCGCCTCGGCGCCCGCCGACGCGAGCGCGGCCCGCAGGCCCGCGGCGTCCGCCGGGCGGAGCGCGCGCTCCTTGGCGAGGCAGGCGAGGACGAGGGCCTCGATGGACGGAGGGACCGGGGCGATCTCGCTCGGCCTCGGGGGGAGCCGGCCGAGGTGCCCCTGCGTGACGTTCGCGCGATCGCCCGCGAACGGAGGGCGCAGCGTGAGCAGCTCGAAGAGGAGCGCGCCGAAGGCGTAGAGGTCCGCGCGCGCGTCGAGCGGCTCGCCCCGGAGCCGCTCGGGCGCGGCGTACTCGGGCGTCCCGAGCATGGCGCCCAGCGTGGTGAGCGCGCTGTCCGCCGGGTGGCAGACGACGCCGCGCACGCGCTGCGTGAGGCCGAAGTCGAGGAGCCGCACGCCGCCGTCGGGCTCGAGGAAGACGTTCTCGGGCGCGAGATCCAGGTGGACCAGGCCGCGCTCGTGCACCACCTGGAGGCAGCTCAGCACGCCGAGCGCGACGTCGAGGGCGGAGCGCAGGTCGGGCGCGGCGGGCAGGCCCTCGAGGTGGGCCGCCAGCGTCTCGCCGCGGAGGCGCTCCATCGCGATGTACGCGCGGCCGTCCTCGAGCACGCCGTTCTGGAGCAGGCGAGGCGAGGCCGGGGGGCCGAGCTGCTCGAGCGCCCACGCCTCGCTGCGGAACCGCTCGCGCGCGAGCAGCGAGTGGGCCGTGCTGACCTTGAGCACGGCGGGGGCGCCGTCCTCCGCGCGCGTCGCGGCCCAGATGACCGAGAAGGCGCCTGCCGCGAGCGGCGGGCCGACGAGGAAGCCCGCGACGGACGGCGGCGTCTCGGCGCCGAGATCGACCGGCGCTGGGCGGGACGGCGCCGTGGCTCCGTCCGTCGGGCAGGAGGTGAGCACTGCGAGTCGGCGATGGCAGGAAGGGCAACGCGGCAAGAAGACCTCGGATGACCTCGGGTGGGGCCCGGCGCGATCCGTGACCGATATTACCGGTTATCGGGGTTGCCACGAGCAGGAAAACCGCATTGCGCCACACCGCCTTATGCCCATAGCGAAAGTGCGTGCTCGGTCTGCTCGGTTTGCTCTGTCTTCTCGGTTTGCTCGGTCACCCGCGACATCGTGGGCGTCGTGTCGACACTGGAGGACAGCGGCGGCCTCCGTCGCGCTCCGTGGGAGGGACCGCGGCTCTTGTCCTCCGAGAAGCCGCGCGCGCGAACGGCAGGGGGTGAATCTCCGTCGAACACCCACCTTCGGAGACGTGGTATCGGGTCTTCGCGTGACTGTCGCGCGCGGACGTCGGCGGGGCTCGGCTGAGCCGCGCCGATCCGCGAGCCGTGGTGTATGCTGCTCCGAGCGGTCGGAGGGCTGGATGATCCATCGACAGACGGGCGAGATCGAGCTCACATCCGGGCTTCGCATCGGACCCTCGTACTCGGAAGCGCAGTTCTTGTCGTCGCCGCTCGCGCGGATGGCCAACGCCCTGAGCGAGACGCAGCCGTGGAGCGGATACCGGACGTCGCGCCAGCGCATCGGCTTCCGGACCTTCCGCATCACGCTGCACTTCTGCAGCGGCAAGATCGCGTGGGTCGAGCTGTTCGAGGTCGGCGCCGAGTCGAAGGCGTTCTGGAACGACTGGTCCGAGAAGGAGGAGGCGGAGCGCAAGGCAAGCCACGACGCCTGGCTGGCGTCGATCCCGGCGCGCCGCCGTACGAGTATCCCTGGGGAAAGATCACCTCCCAGTACGACCCGCGGGGCGGCTACAGCAGCATCGTCGTGCGCTTCGGCTAGCGCCGGCGCGCTGGGGCCCAGGGCGTCGCTGGTCGCTGGTCCGCGCGCCGGCGCCGCCCTCGGCGTGGCATCCGGCATCCGGGGCGCGCTACAGCGCTCGCCGGTAGCGGATCTCCGGGAGGCTGCCGGCGCCGACCCGCGCCCACCGCCGCGCGCCGTCGCGGGTGAAGCCGGAGAGCTCGTAGAAGTGGCGCGCGCGGGTGTTCCCCTCGAGGACCCAGATCGTCATGGTCCTGTGGCGGCGCCGGGCCAGGTCGGCCTGCGTCGTGTCGAGCAGCGCGGCGCCGAGCCCGCGCCCCCACGCGGCGGGCAGGAGGTAGATCGTGTAGAGCTCGCCGACGTCACCTGGGCCGTCGTCGTCGCGCGTCGGCCCGGCGCTCGCGAAGCCGAGCCCGGCGCCCTCGGCGCAGAGCATCCAGGTCCGCGTCCCGGTCGCGGGGTCGCGGCTGAGGATGCGCTGCCAGCTCGCCTCGCGCGCCGGCACGGAGAGGGCGTTGAGATCGGCCGCCGGGATCAGGCCCAGGTAGGCCGCCTGCCAGGAGTCGACCTCGATGCGCGCGATGACGGCCGCGTCTGCCGGCTGCGCCCGGCGGATGACCGCCCCTGTGATCCGCTCTGACATGGTGTCTCGCACCTCAGCTTGGCTGGCGCCGCGGCGCTCCGCCAGGGCGCCGCCCGGCGCGCTCGCCGGCCGGAGGCGCGATCAAGCGGTGCCCGACGCCGCATTCATCATGATGCTCCATCCCTCGCCGGCGATGGTCCCCTAAGGTCCTTTTGTGCGCTGTGACGCTACCGGGCGCTGCAAAAGGAACCGAAGGAGGGAACCATGCTGTGCAAGGAGATCATGAAGCAAGACATCCAGAGCGTCCTGGCCGACGACACCATCCAGACGGCCGCGTGCAAGATGCGCGACGCGAACGTCGGCTTCCTTCCTGTCTGCGACAGCGCCGGGAGGGTGCTGGGGGCGCTGACGGACCGCGACCTCGCCATCCGGGTGCTGGCCCACAGCAGACCGCTGAGCACGAAGGCGGGCGACGTCATGACGCGCGGGGTGGTCGCGTGCCGGCCCGACGACGACGTGCAGCGCGCGGAGCAGCTGATGGGGCAGCACCACAAGTCGCGCGTCCTGTGCACCGAGGCGGACGGCCGCCTGGTCGGCATCATCAGCCTGTCGGACATCGCGCAGAGCGAGGATGACAGGCACACCGCGCAGACCGTCCGCCGGGTGACCGAGCGGGAGGCGGTGCAGCACGAGAGCACGCGATAGGCTCGCCGGGCGATGGTCCGAGCTTCGCGGCGGCGCGCGGCGCGGGCGACGAACCCGCGACGTTCGCCCTCGCCCCGCGCATCGCCCGCCGCGGCGGCCGCGCGCGCCGCGGCGACCGAGCGTGTCGCGGCGCCGGCGCGCCTCGCGGCGCCTTCACCCCGGCGCTCCGCCGCCGATCGCGCCTCGAGCACCGGCGACTCGTGCAGCACGAGCGCCGAGAGCAGCGAGGCCCACCTCGTTCCCGCTCATCCTCGAGGCCAACCCGGTCGTCCAGGGTCGTCTAGAACGGCAGCCTCATGTCGGCGCGTGGATTGCGCCTGCGGGGCGATGTTTGCCCGGCCGGCCGTCGATGGCTGCCGCGAGCGCCCCCGACGCCCGAGTCGCCCTGGCCGCTGCTGCCCTGCATTTCGAGCGAGCACAGCCCGCTGCACCGGTCGCCTGCCATCCGCGGGTGTTATTCGCTGGAGGGGACCGTCAATGATTGACCGTGATCGAAGGATCCCATTGGTAGTATCCTTTCACCGGCCGAGCACCTTCCCCGTCCGGCAGCGGGCCGTACACCACGAACCTCACCATGAACCACTCCGTGCCGTAGTTGTTGACGTCGATCTCGGCGCAGTTGACGTCTATCGATCTGGCCGAAACCTTGGGCGGCTCGTGGTTGTCCTGCCCATCCTGCGGCACATTCACAATCTTGGGGAACGACCGGTATCTCATCCCGTCCGTGCTCAGGACGCCGACTGTGCTGGTCTGGCCCTCCGGATCCCAGTGCACGAAGTCGTAGATGAAGACCTCCTCCTCGACCTGGTGGCTCATGGAGCTCGCCCAGATCCGGAGCGTGTCGCCGGTCGCTGCCTGCAGGTTCAGATCGGCGGTCCCATTGCCGCCCACAGCGTGTTTCGCGTCAGTGATCATGAACGCGTAACGATGGTCGCACCCCGCCGGGTTATCGGGCGTCGAGCTTGGCTCGCTGGAGAGCGAGATTGTGTCGACGACGATCGTGAGATCGACCGTCTCGGTAGCATCCTTGTTGATGTCATCAGAATGATTGCGCACTGGGTCCTCCATGCATGTTCGATTCTCGCGAACCCGAGATCCCGCGCCGCGCTGCCTGCCGGCCCCGGGTTGAGACTCCCGGCGGGCGGCCAGGACAGCGCCATCGTCGAGCCGTGAGCGCGCCCTCGCCGTCGCGCCGCGGGCGGGCTATCACCGACGCGGGGGCGCCGCGGATTGACGCCGGCGCGGGCGCCCATCCTCACCATGAGCGCCGGCGCCGACCGTCAGCCGCGGATCTTGAGAACGGTCTTCAAGCCGGCAGGGAGCACCGACCCGCGATGGTGAACCTTCACGGTGAAGATCGCGCGATCGACCTCGTCCTCCGGCATGTTCTTCAGGGAGAAGTGGGCGATGACCTCGAGGTGAGTGCGGCAGTTCGCGCAGTTGCTCACGCTATAACGGCTCAAGACAGAGTGGTAGCCCAGGTAGTATTCCTTGGTCTTGCCGCCGTCGCTCGCCACGGTCGCGTGCGCCGTCAGCAGGAACGACCCCTGGAACAGGGCGCGATCGATGCCCCTCACCATGAGCTTCTTGGCGCTGAACCCGGGCTTTACCGCTGCCGCGCGGGCCTGGTCATTGAGCGATAGATCGTCGAATGAGCCTGGCCCATAGGTGTAGCCGAGCTGGTTCTCGATGTCCACGCAGTCCGTGCTGACGTAGGGCTTGCTCGTGAGCGGGCTCTTGAACGGTTTGAGCGCGGTTCCATCGAGGGTCAGCTGAGCGCCGGGCGGGACGCCGGGGGTCGGCCCTTGCAGGTCGTTCGAGCTGGTGCCCGGGTAGTCTGTCATGTCGTCGGAGACCTCCAGCGTCGTGGTTTGGCCATGCAGCTTCTGCCAGAGCCAGAACATGCGGTCGATGTTGCAGTGGTGAAAGAAGAAGATCGGATCGAAGGAGGACGTGTTGTTCTCTCCCATGTCCCCGTTCGAGCCGCTGACCAGCCCCGTGCCACCAGGAGCTATCTGCGGCGCGTCGAACCCGCCGACGGCCAGGTGGAGGTCGTTGTGGGGCTCCTCCAGCGCTACCACCATGGGCTGATGGGGTGGGATATCCGCGTTCCAGGCGGCCGCCGAGGTCGTATTGGAGAAGACCGTGTAGTTCGGCGCGAATAGACACCCCCTGTACGATGCGTAGAGGTTGGCGCCCTCGGGAGGAGGTGGAACCGTGGGCTCGGGGCCGTTCAACCAGGCCATGATGTTGTTGTTGAGCAGCGTGTCGTTCGTGTTCTGGTCGGGATACTTCTGGTTGTGGGCGTACGTCAGCTCGGAGTCCCCGAAGTTGCCCACCAGCCCTGAGAGCGGGTACCGCACGGTCGTGTAGCCGGCCCGCTTGTAGTACGGGTGCGCCTCGTCGGCATTTGCGTTCTGGTCCCCCCAGTAGTTGTCGGAGACCGAGATGGGCAGGGTGAACGACCGCAGCGGGTTGGGGATACCCATCAGGCCGTAGCTCGGGAGGTCGACCGTCGGCTGGGTAAAAATGGCCGGGACGCCCTGATGGAGAGAATAGTCGTCCGTCTCGTCCCAGAAAGGCAGCATCACGCCCGGTACGATGGTTTGCAGCGCCTTTTCCATGCAGTAAAGGTATGCTCTGTGCCAGGTCGGGAACAGGATGTTGCCGTGGTTGCAGTACCCTCCCCAGTAGGCGTATGTATCCTCCGGCGGCAGTCGATCGACCGCGCGTCGCAGCAGGAAAGGCTCTCCGTGGAGGCCCCCCAAGGCGAAGAACGAGTTCCATTCACGCGGGTCGAGCCGCTGGATGCCCCTCCAGGCATAGAGCACGTCTTCAAGGGGTTTCGTGTTTCCCTTGGCGTATTCTTGCTGGAGGACATAGATGGACTGCCGTATCCCTGTGGTCATGTCAGCGCCTTTTCTTCTGTCAGAGCGAGCCTAATCTGTACGGTATCGGAGCGGCGCGGGGCTCTCCGCGCGCTCCGTGCCTCACGGCGGCGAAGGCAGCGACGAGCCCTGCGCTCCCTCCGCCGCACGATCTCGTGAGGGGGACGGCCCCTTCGTCCGGGAGGCG
Organism: Sorangium aterium; assembly: GCF_028368935.1. NCBI lineage: Bacteria > Pseudomonadati > Myxococcota > Polyangiales > Polyangiaceae > Sorangium > Sorangium atrum. The sequence continues at coordinate 343,910 of NZ_JAQNDK010000006.1, forward strand.
AGGCGTACGCTCCAGAGCGAGGCGCCGATGAGGAGCAGAGCGCCCGCGTAGAGGAGAGGCGGCGCGTCGAGCCAGAACTTGCCCCCGAGCACGGCCGACGCGCCGGCGAGGCCTGCGAGCATGGGGCGGTAGTCCTGGCTCGCCAGTGCGCGCAGCACGAGCGCGCCGAGCGCGAAGGCGAGCAGCCCGGCGCCGAGCGGCAGCCCCCATGCGTCGCGCAGCCAGGCGCTGGCGCCGAGCGAGCCCAAGATCCCGAGATAGGCCGCCACGCACAAAGGGCACTTCGGGAGCAGCACCAGCGCGATGGCCGGTAAGAGCGGGAGGTGCTGGCCGGCGCGCCTGGCCAGCGTGGAGGCGCCGGACGAGCGCGGCGAAGGGGCAGCGCGCCCGCAGGTGCACCCCGGGGGCGAGGAATCCGTGAGGCTCGGTGTCTCCTTGATCGCCATCGTGGGTCTCCCGGTGGTGCTTCGCGGATGGTCCGGCGTCGCGGGGCGGCCTTCCGGTGCGAGTCGAGCGCGAGGGCTTCGCCGTGCGCTGCGGCGCGTCCCGCAAAGCGCAAAGAACGTGCTCAGACGCCCTCGACCTTCGAGGTCCTGCTCGACAGCCCCGAAGCCGCCCTGGGGCCGCGCCGGAGTTCGTTTGTCTCACGTGTGCCGTCGTGAGAGCGCAGCCCCCCAGACTCCTCAGGTCCTTGGGAATGCCTCGGGGATGGATGGCGTGCCCAGAGCGCCAAGGCGGCTCCCCATCAGGACCGAAACGGCGTTGAACACGCCTTTCTGGAAGAGCAGGATGTTCAGAGAGCCGCCGTACGCGAAGTGCCCGAGCTCGTCGCCCTTCTTGACCGGGACCGGCTCGCCTCCGACCGGGACCAGGGTCGACCGGTTGTTGACGAGCGACGGGTACATCGCGCTGATCGTGTTCAGGCCGACCGGGATGACGGCGATGTACCCGTGCTTTTCGGTCTTGATGACGAAGTAGGAGCGATGAAAGTCCTCGAAGATGCTGAAGTCCGTCGTGCTCTCGCCGACGTTGAAGATGGTGTTGAACCAGTGATCCCCGTCCATGATGCCATTGTAGATTCCAGGCACCTCCACCCCCTCGACGATCCGGCCGGAGGCAGGAGCGTGGTAGCGATGGTAGTTGGGGGGCATGAGGACGCAGGAGACGGCCGTGCCGCCCTCGAACTTCGCTGCGTACTTCGACCCGTTCAGGAGCTGCGTGATGTTGAGCTGACGTGACTTCACGTCGAGCTTCTTCGTGAGCGTGAGGTCCGAGAGGATGAAGTTGATCTCCGAGTCGGCGGACGCCACGAGCACCGAACCGTCGTCAGGCGCCGCGATGGGCCGGGGATTCCTCGCGGGGTTGAGCCTGCGCGTGAAGAACTCGTTGAAGGACTTGAAGCCACCCTCGGGGACGATGAAGTCCTCGATGTGAGTCCCGGGATCCTTCAGCCAGGCCTCGATGAACTTGAGCGACTCCGGAGAGTCCATGAACCGCCCCCGCTCCTTGATGAATTTGACGGTCCAGTTGAAGATCTCGGTCGTGTACTCGTCGCTCGTCGTGCGGCTCTTGAACGTGTTCAGGAAGGCGAACGCGGACTTGTTGTCGAGGTAGAAGTAGGTGAAAGGTACGATCTTCCCCAGGCCTCCCGTGGGCTCGGGCAGAAAGGTGAACCACTGCTCGAAGTAGCGCACGAAGTACTCGGCGGTCGCTCCGACCCACGGGTTCTTCGAGCCGTCCTCCACGAAGGGCTTCACGTGCGCGACGGCCTCGTTGAACGCGGCCTCGACCACGGGGTTGGCCATGAGGCGCTTGAGCTCGTCGATCAATTGACGCATCGCGGGCGTGAGCGGAATCTGCTGATTGGTCTGCTGGATCGCCATGGCTGGCTCCTTGGGAACGTTATCGAGGTTGGACTCAGTGTTTGCGACTGGAGCGATGGAGATACCCCCCGGGGAAGACCGCCTTCTGCGGCTGTCCGGTCTTGATCGTGGGAGGGCGGATCGTCCCCGGCGCGAGGAGGGCGAAGTACCCCTGAGCGTCAGCCAGCGACAGCGACGACATCGGCACGTCCGGGGTGAAGAGCTCGCAACCCCCCTTGCTGGCGTTATAAGCGATGCAAGCCTTCGCCTCGCACTGGTGTCTACAGTAGTCGAGGCACTTGTCGGTCGAGGGGTCGATCAAGGAGTCGGTCAAGGACGCACACACCTGCCCGGAGCCTGGTACGGGCGTGGCGCTGGCCTTGCTCGACGAGACCCTCAACCCTTGGAGGTCGGCATACGGCGGCTGGAGCGTATCCGGTGCCACACCCGGCTTGCCGTTGCCGAAGTCGAGAAGGAAGCTGAAATCAGTCCCGAACGCGGTCTGCGCGACGCCGTGGCATCCCTTGCAGCCTCCCATGTCGTACGTTGTTTTGTTGTACACGGTGTTGTCGCAGTTCCCGAACGTGTTGCCGCCGAAGCCTGGGCCGCTGAAGTTGTTGAGGAACGGGTCCGTCTCGACGAACAGATTGGCCATGTAGTAATTGGCATTATCCTGCAGGCACTTGGCCGCGCTGCCGTCCTGCGCGCTGATGCAGGCCAGCCCTGCGGCCATTTTTGTGGCATCCGAGTCGGTGGGGTTCGCCTTCGGGGGAGGGGCGCCGGTGATCTCGCAGTCGGTCACGTCGGCCTGCACGCCGATGAGCTGGTAGTTCGCCCAGACAGAGCTGAAGCCTTGCAGCTGCTGGCGCATGAGATCGTTCACCTTCCGGATATCCCCGGGGATCGCGTGGTTCTTGGTGCGATCCGTATTGGGATCAGGGCTCTGCCGCGCCGCGGGCGTCGGCGCCGCGCCTGCGTACCAGGTCTGCGCGGTGAACCCCCAGGAATAGAAGAGAACAACATGACAATGCACATCATTTTTCTGATCGATAGCAATGCTCTCAAGCAGAATCCTGGAGGCCAGTTTGGCAATCCCCAGAATTATCCTGGGCCGCACCCTCCTCTCAAGTACGGGAGAGGAAACGACCCCAATACCTACACCAACCAGAGCGGGGACACTCCCGTGACTGTGTACTTCAACGAGGAGGTCCTCATCTCCGTCCAGGACTCGAACTCCAACATCGGCGTGGCTTGCGCCCCGGTGGGTTTCGTCGCAATGACCTGGCAGTCCAATCCGATTACCCTCGATGACCTCACCGGCGGGGATGCGGTTATCGGAGACATCAGCTTCCGGGACACTCGCGTCAACTCGTATGGTTATGACTATGTCACCGGTTCGAACTCTCCGTGGGCGCCGGAGAATGACAACACCAATTACCTGGTCACCCGCCACGACGCGAGCCTGACTTCGCCCGTGAAGCGCAACCCGTACATCCTCGTTCCGGCGCTCGCCACCGCGGGCGTGCTGCAGTACGGCCTCGAGTTCTATTGCTCGATCGGCGGAGAGTATATCGGTAACTACTGGTTCGATCCCTCGATCACGATCGCAGCACCGCAGTGACCACGGGCGCCGGCGTCAGCCGGGCCGCCCGAGGACGCCTCTTGCTTCTTGTCGGACCTGACCAGGATCGACGACGAGGCGACGCGCGAAGCCGCTGCGCGCGTTCTACTTCGATGGATCACCGGAGCTCGGGCCGGTGGTCCACATCGACCACCAAGGCGCCAACCTGAGCTCCGGCGGGTACGGCGACTCGATGGGGGCAGATGCGCACCAGCTCGTTCATCGAGCGCAGGCGGCTGCTCCGCGAGTTCGAGCCGGTGAACGGCTGCCGGTGCTCAGCCTATCGCCTCGGCCGTGAGCAGGCGCGTCCTCCGGCCCGACGCGAGCGTGAGGTGCTGTCCCCAGCTGGTCTGGTGCGGCATATCCCCCTCGACGAGCTCGCTCGTCCGGATCTCGAAGCCCGCGGCGCGGTAGGCGGGGCGCAGCGTGTCGTCGACCCACGCTTCCGAGAGCTCGGGGAGCCCGAGCCGCGCCGCGTAGGGCCGGTCGTCGAAGACGCTCTGGTTGAGCAGCGCGATGAGCTCTCCGCCCGGCCGGACGAGCTGGCGCAGCGCCTCGATCACCGGCGCCTCGGGCAGCACGAGGGCCGAGAGCAGCGAGGCCCAGGGGAAATTGAGCGTGAGGGTGTGGGCGAGCCCGGTGAGCTCCGCCGGCAGCGCTTGCACGGACGCGACGACGAAGAGCGCGTTCGGCCGGCCGCCTCGGGCGACCTTGCGGCTGGCGCGCCACGACACCTCGCGCATCCGCTCCCCCGCGGGATCGACGCCGATGCAGTACGTGTCGGGGTGGGCGCCGGCCGAGCGGTACACGAAGCGGCCGTCGCCCGTACCGACGTCGATGAGGACGCGCGCGTGGCCGGCGAGCTTCGCCTCGAGGTCCGCGCGCGTCCACGTGAGGGACGTCTTGCCGAGCTGCACGATCATCGTCGCCTCGAGCGCCGCTCTCCTGGGTTCCTCGCTCAGCCGAGGGCGCCCCCGCCCCCCGGGCGGTGCCCCTCGGCGCTCGCCGCCGCGACCTCCCGGCAGGCGAGCGCCCGCACGAGGTCGTCGCTCGCCTCGCGGAGCATCCGGACCAGCATCGGCAGCCGCGGCGTCGCCGGCGCGCCGTCCGGGGCCCGCCCGAGCGCTGCGGTCCGCGCCTCCGCGCGGGCGAGGAGGTCCCGATCGACGCGGTACGAGGGGAACAGATGGGTGAAGTACGCGGACGCGAACTCGTGCGTCCGCGTCTCGAAGACCTGCTGCACCCGCTCGAAGAACGCCTGCGCGTACGGATCGAGCAGCGCGCGCTGGAACGACCAGTTGAAGCCCGACATGGCCGCGCCGGTGAGGTGCAGCGAGCCGTACCCGTCCTCGTGGAAGCGCGCCCACGCCGCGGCCTTCGCCGCCGGATCCGGCCGCGCCGTCTCGGCGCGCAGCGCGGCGCGCTGGCCGCGATCGGACGGGTCGCGCTCGCGCTCGGCCGCGAGCCGCTCCTCCGCGCCCTTCATGCCGCGCGCGATCCACTTCACGGCGACCGTCCAGCGCATCTCCTGGTCAATCTCGAGGCCCTCCACCTCGATCTCGCCGTCCGCGAGGCGCGCGGCCAGCGCGAGGTCCGGCGCGGAGTACGCCGCGTTGAAGAGCGCCCGCGCCCACACGATCTGGGCGTCGCCGCGGGGGGCCGCCCGCAGGGCCGCGAGGGCGAGGCCCGTGAACGCGCTCGCCTCGGCCTCGCGCAGCGGATCCGGCACGTAGCGCGCGAGCGCCGTCGCCGCGTTCGTGAGCACCGGGTCGACGAGCGAGAGGTCCGGCTCGGCGGGCAGCTTGTCCCTCACCAGCGCGAGGTACGCGGGGGAGGCGAGCTTCTGGTCGCGCACCATGCTCCAGAGCGACGACCAGAGCAGCTGGCGCAGGAGCGGATCCTCCACGCGGCCCATGTGCTCGCGCACGAACGCGAGCGAGGCCGGGTCGAGCGCGATCTTCGCGAACGTGAGATCGTTGTGGTTGGGGAACACGAGGAGCGGCGCCCGCTGCCCCCGCGCGGCGGCGATCTCGGTCGCCGCGCCGTCGATCTCCGCGGGGACGGAGTCGACGACGAGCGCGCCGTCCTCCTCGCGCGCCAGCGCGACGTCGATGCGGTGCGGCCGGAGGATCGGGTAGTCGGCCGGCGCCGTCTGCAGCACGCGGAGCCGGCCGATGCGGTCGCCCTCGGGCTCCCACTCGGTTGTCAGCGTGTTGAGGGACGCCTTCTCCAGCCAGAGGCGCGACCACGCGCCGAGGTCGCGGCCCGAGCCCTCCTCCAGCGCGGACAGGAACTCGCGCAGCGTCGCGTTGCCGTACTGGTAGCGCTTGAAGTACCGGCGCATCCCCTCGCGGAAGGCCGGGAGGCCGATCGCCGCGACGAGCTGCTTCATCGCGGCGGCGCCCTTACCGTACGTGATGCCGTCGAAGTTGAGGAACGTCTGCTCCGTGTCGGCGAGCTCCCCGGCGATGGGGTGCGTCGTCACGAGCTGGTCCTGCCGGTAGGCCCAGCTCTTCATGACGTTGAACGCCTTCCACGCGGCCGGCTTGAACCGGGTCGCCTGGTCCATCGCGAGGAAGGCCATGTACGTGGCGAAGCTCTCGTTCAGCCAGAGATCGTTCCACCACCGCATGGTCACGAGGTTGCCGAACCACATGTGGGCCATCTCGTGGAGGAGCACCTCCGCGCGCGTGAGGCGCTGGTGGTCCGTCGGCGGGTCCCGGAAGATCATGCGCTCGCTGTGGGTCACGGCGCCGACGTTCTCCATGGCCCCGGCGTTGAACTCCGGGACGAAGACCTGGTCGTACTTGCTGAAGGGGTAGGGGTAGTCGAAGAACTCCGGGTAGAAGTCGAAGCCCTGCTTCGTGATCGTGAAGAGCTCCTCGGCGTCGAGGTGCCTCGCGAGCGACCTGCGGCAGTAGAGCCCGAGGGGGATCCCGCGGTGCTCGTCGCGGACGCCGCTGTACGGGCCGGCGATCAGCGCGAAGACGTAGGTGCTGAACCGGGTCGTCTCCTCGAACACCCGCGTCATACGGCCGAGGCCCGCGCCGAACGTGCGGCTGACGCGGGCGTTGCCGATGACCTCCCAGTCCTCGGGCGCGGTGACGGAGAGCCTGTAGCTCGCCTTGATGTCCGGCTGATCGAAGCAGGGGAACACGCGGTGCGCGCTGAACGGCTCGAGGTCCGAGTAGAGGTAGTCCTCGCCGTCCTCCGGGTCGCGGAAGTGATGGAAGCCGTCGCCGGTGTGATCGTAGTCGTTCTCGTAGACGACGCGCACGCGCGTCTCCGGGGCGAGCAGCCTCCCCGGGAGGACGATGCGGCAGTCGGACCACGCGGGCTCGACCTCGACGCCGTTGATCTCGAGCCGCTCGATGCGCCGGCCGCGGAAGTCGATGAACGTGTCGCCGTGGCCGCGGACGTCGAAGTACGCGACCGCCTCGCCGCGGTAACCGCGGGCGTCGCGCGAGAGGTCGAGGGAGAGCTCGTAGCGCGCATTGCCGATGCGCGCGGCGCGCTCCTCGGCCTCTGTCTGGGTGAGCACGTCCCTTCCAGGGCCGCCGGTCGTCTCCGTCATGACTGCACACCGTAGGACGAACCGCCGGAGGGTGGCCAGCGATCTGCCGCGGTCGCGAGCGCCGCCCCGCCGCGAGGCGCGGGAGGGAGGCGGTTGCCGGCCGGCCGGGCGAGGGGACGGCGGGGCGAGGAAGCCGAGGGAGCCGACCCAGGTTGGAGGTTGGGCACCGACCCAGGTTGGGGAGCCGACCCAGGTTGGGGAGCCGACCCAGGTTGGGGCACCGACGCCGCGGGCGGCCTCTGGAGGGAGCGGAAGTCCTGGTTCTGTGCCAGAACGGCGCTGTTCTGTGCCATGGGAGGGGGATCCGGCACCGGCACAAACGCAATGCATTGCGACACACTGGGGGCCGGACCCCTCGAGAACGCTCGGTGGAGCGATTTTCAGGGCAAGATTGTGCCAGAAAACGCATTCTTCGACGAAATTCTGTGCCAAAGAGCCCCTGAACACTCTCTATTTTGTGCCAGAAGGGGGTCCGGACCCCTCCAGACCGCAATGCAGAGCGTTGGCCGGGGTGCCGGACCCCTCCAGACCGCAATGCAGAGCGTTGGCCGGCGCGCCGGACCCCTCCCGGGACGCAGTGCAGAGCGCAAGCGGGGGTGCGGACCCCGCCGGGCGCAATGCCGCGCGCAGGGAGCGCGGTGCTGCTCGGCACGGCCTGAGGCGCCAGCCGCGCGAGCGGGAGAGGCGGCGCTGCTCGGCGCGGTCCAGGAACGCCCCCGACGGGCCGAGCCCGGGCGGGTGCCGGGCCGGGCGCGTGTGCCGTGGTGGCGCGTGCGCGGGCTCGCTATGCTCGGACCGTGGAGCGCGCGCCGGTATCCTGGGTGATCGACCCCGACGATCCGCGGGCCCCGCCGCAGGAGATCTGGGACAAGATGACCCCCGAGGAGCGGCAGCGCGTCGTCGATGCGCTCCCGTCGGAGCTCGAGATCTCCGAGGTGAGCCCGCCCGAGGGCGACTTCCACTTCAACGCCAAGGTGGCGGCCCGGGACACGCTGAGCGGGTTCTTCCAGAGCATCGGCAAGCGCGTGTACCTCGCGTGCGAGCTGCCTGTCTACTACCCGGCAGGGCGCATGGTCGCGCCGGATCTCATCGCCGTGCGCGACGTCGACGTGAAGGAACGCGCCTGCTGGTCCGTGAGCGCCGAGGGCAAGGGGGTCGAGCTGGCGCTGGAGATCCTCTGGAACGAGCGGAGCAAGGAGGAGCTCGAGAACCTCGCCGCCCGCTACGCGTCGCTCGGGATCCCCGAGTACTTCGTCTTCGACCGCCGGCGCCGCCGGCTGCGCGGCTTCCGCCTCGCCCAGGGCAGCGCGCGCTACGAGCCGATCGCCCGGCGGGCGGGCCTGCTCACGAGCGCCGTGCTCGACCTGGACCTGGGCGTGGAGGGCGACCGGCTGTGCTTCTACCACGCGCTGGCCCGGCTGCCGGAGCCGCGCGAGGTGCTCGCAAGGCTCGGTGCGATGGTGAACGACCTGATGGGGCTGCGTGAAGAGGCGGAGCAGCGGCTCGATGAGGCGGAGCGGCGGATCGAGGACACGCGGCAGCGCGCCGAGGAGGCCGAATGGAGGCTGGCCGAGGCCCTGGCCGAGTTGGAGCGGTTCAGGCGCGAGCGCGGCTGAGGTCGCGCGGAGCGCCTGCGCGGCACCAGTTCGGCTTGATGAATCTCCGGGCCGGATCGGAGCACCGGGCGCTACCCGCGAGGCGCGCCGCCTGCGACAGGGATCAGGGCGCCTTTCTCGCCGCAGGAAGCGCGAGGATCTTCTGGACGATCGGCCCGAGGAGTTGTTCGCTGGTCGGCTGCTTTTCGACCAGCACCTTCCAGGTCCCGCTCGGGTCCCGCTCGAAGCGTACGTGGGTTTGCAGCAGCAGGAGCGCTGCGACGAGCACGCCGATGGATCTGCCGGTCTTCGCCGGCGCTCTGGGCGGGCCGAAGTGTTCTGGCTGGGGGCCGTCGAGCAGGGCGGCGATGACGGGCTGCATTGCGGGATCGGTCGCCAGGAGCTGGAGCACCAGGCGGGCAAGGTCGCCCTCGGAGGCGGGGGCCGCGGCGACGCCGTAGGTCGTCTCCAGGGCGGCACGCAGGTCCGGCGTGAGCTCGGTGGCGAGGGTGCCGTCGCGCAGGCGCGGGGTGGCGATGGTGGTGAGGAGGCGCGTCGCGGTGGCGTCGTCGAGGGTGGCGAGTCGGTCGTTCATGGATGGGCTCCAGTGGATCACGAGGAGGGGTCAGGAGGAGGTGGAAGCTCACCCAGGCCGCTAGCCTCCCAGATTTGCTTCAGGGTTGCCTGCTCGGTGGCGGGGGCACGGTCGTAGATGCGTCGGAATATCGACAGAGCCTTGCCAGCATTTTCAGGGTCGTGGCACATGGCGAACGTCTGGATGGACCTTATCAGCCATCGACCGGCCTCCTGAAAGCTGCTCTGGAGACCCGCAATGATCCCGAGTTGGCCATAGGTGCTCGCCGCACCGTGCTCGTTGCCCTGCTTCTCCTCGATCGCGAGCGACTTGCGATACCATCCCTCGGCCGCCGCAAAGTCCCGGCGCTCCTGCGCGACGATCCCGAGATGGTGATATGTGCTCGCCGCACCGTGCTCGTCGCCGTGCTTCTCGAAGATAGCGAGCGACTTGCGATACCATCCCTCGGCCGCCGCAAAGTCCCGGCGCTCCTCCGCGACCATCCCGAGATGGTGACATGTGCTCGCCGCATGGTGCTCGTTGTCGTGCTTCTCCTTGATCGCGAGCGACTTGCGATACCATCCCTCGGCCGCCGCAAAGTCCCGGCGCTCCTCCGCGACGATCCCGAGCTGGTGATACGTGCTCGCCGCGCGGTGCTCGTCACCGTGCTTCTCTTTGATCGCGAGCGACTTGCGATACCATCCCTCGGCCGCCGCAAAGTCCCGGCGCTCCTGCGCGACGATCCCGAGATGGTGATATGTGCCCGCCGCACCGTGCTCGTTGCCGTGCTTCTCGAAGATGGCGAGCGACTTGCGATACCATCCCTCGGCCGCCGCAAAGTCCCGGTGCTCCTCCGCGATGGTCCCGAGCTGGTGATATGTGCCCGCCGCACCGTGCTCGTCGCCCAGCTTCTCGAAGATGGCGAGCGACTTGCGATACCATCCCTCGGCCGCCGCAAAGTCCCGGCGCTCCTGCGCGACCATCCCGAGCTGGTGATACGCCACCGCTTCGCCCGCACTGTGTCCGGAATCTCTATGAAGCTCTGCGAGCCGCTGGAAGAGCTGCTCGGCCTCCGCGAAGCTTCGCGCATTTCGTGCATACGCTGCAAGGCTTTGCGTCAGGGCCGCCTGATCTGCAATCGTACCAAGTCGCTCTGCTTCCACCAAGGCGCTATAGAAATTGACGGAATGGACATGGAAGGTCACACGCTGCTCATGCAGCTCCAGAGGAGCCAGCGCATCAGCCAGCCTGCCCATCACCTCCACGAAGGCGCGGCGCCATCCGTCGCGTGACGGATCGGCCATCGTGGACGCCGCTCCCGATCGCAAGAACCCGGTGAGCGCCGGATGCATCTCATACGCTGCCTGTCCGACGTCGCGGAGCAGCCCCGCGTGGACCAGCGTGCCGAGGAACATGTCGATCCGCTCCCTCGTCCAGGCAACATCCACCCGCAACGCCATGGCGGCGAGGTAGTCGCCGTCCACGTACCGCTCATGCAGCCCGAGCGGGAAGAGGAGGGGCCTCAGGTCCTCCGGCAATCCTGCCTCCACGAACCGCAGCGTGGCGTGGAGCTTCTTCAACGCCTCGTCCCCTCCCTCCCCCAGCGCCGCCAGGTTCGATCGGAGCGCCTTGGCGATCTCCCCGGCTCTCGCTCCCTCGAGCCGCGGCAGGATCGCCCGCATCGCGAGCGGATGCCCTCCGAGCAGGTCCATCAGCGCGACCAGATCCTTGTCCGTCCGGTCGACCGAGATCCCAAGATCCGCCAGGATGGCCTCGCAGTAAGCCCACCGCTCCTCCCCGTGCAGCCCGCCGATCGAGATCTTCCGCCGCTGCTCCGGCCCCAACCACGCCTCCTCGCTCCGGCTCGTGATCAGCACCTTGGTCGGCGCCCCGCGGAGCCGCTGCAGGAATGATCGCAGATGCTGCCGATCGCCCTCCGACATCGTGGACGTGGTCGGGGACTCCGGAGAGCCGGCGACCACCTCGAAGTTATCCCACACGAGGAGGAAGCGGTGCTTCTTGTAAAACCGGACCAGCGCCTCGATCTTCTGCTCCATGTCGCGCAAGGCAAGGAACGCGTCGCCAAGGACAGGTCCGCCAAGCTGGTTGAATACATACTCGGCGCTCCGGATGTCATGGAACGAGAGCCAGCGGCACTCGTCGTCGCCGAGCCCCTCGGTCGCGTTGAGCCATGCGACAAGGCCGCGCGCCAGCGTCGTCTTGCCGACCCCGCCCAGCCCGTGGATCACGATGGCCGGCGCCGGACGCCGGAGCGCGCGCTCGAGCTCGAGGAGCGCCCCGTCGCGCCCGATGAACCCATACGGGTTCTCTCTTTCGATCGCCTCCTCGGGGAGGCGCCTCGGCGCCGATGCCGGCGGCTGGGCCGCCGCAGCGAAGGCCAGCGCTTCGGTGTCCTGCTGGTAGACGACCGGCACGAGCCAGTCCTCGAGGTCGAATCGCCCGCACGCGCAGACGCGCCCCCGAGCGGAGAACATCTGCTGGCGCCCGGCGCGGGCGGCTTCGACGAACGTGCCCGTCTCGAACAGCCGCCGGTAGAACGCGGGGAGGAATTGCTCTGCCCCGCTCACGTACAGCGAGTAGGACATCGCCACCACGCTGCGCGTCCCCGCGTTGATCAGCGCGGTCGCCACGGACGCGAACCGATGCTCCGCCTTCTCATCCAGCTTCGCGGACTGGCATGCGTTCAGGACCATCGCCGGGACGTGGTGCTCCTGGAGCAGGTTGCTGAGCACCTCCGCCGTGACCGGCGCCTGCTTCCCGTGATCGTCCTCGAAGATCAGCCGCCCCTCCGGCGCTCCGTAGGTGTGCGGGCCCGTCGGCGCCTCCCGAGGGCCATAGGACCCGTGCCCATCGAAGTGCACAACATGGTAGTGGTTGGGCCGCTCCCGCAGGTGCTCCCGGAGCCGATCCAGCGTCGGCGGCCGGAGCACATGCACGCGCGCCGGCAGGCCCTGCTTCTCGATCAGCTCCACCAGCGGCCGGGCGATCGATCGAAACCGGACGTCCGCCTCGTAGGGCCGGGCGATCACCAGCAGGATGTTCACGCCTTCCCTCGGCAGCTCTGCCGGCACCGGGGGCGGATCCTGAGCCCAGTTGAGCCGTCGCTCGATCCGACACGCCGGCGACAGCGCGCGGCCCTGCAGATCCCGGAGCGCCTCCCAGGGCCAGGCGAGCACCTTCGGGTCGTCGCTCCAGATCTGGAGCAGCAACTCGTGATATCTCCCCCCTGACGCCGCGGCGAGCATCCCGCCCGCATCGGCGCGAGCGAACAGCGCCTGGAACGCCTGCTGGCCCCACGCGCGAAGCGCCGCGAGGACCCGCTCCGCGTGCTCCGTCTCCGGCGAGAACGGATAGTCGAGGAAGCCCTCAAGGTACCATTGCAGCTCCCCGAGGAGATCGCTGTTCGGCCGTCCCTCCACCGGAAACCCCGCCGGCGAGACCACCGCAACGGGTTGCGCCGAGCGCCCAGCGGGCTGCGCGACCTCGAACTGCGGCGGATCGCTTGCCGCGACATGCCGGATGCACAGCGTCGCCATCCTGCCCTACGCCCGCTCCCTCATCGACCGCTCCCTCTCGGCCTGCGCCTCTTCCCCCGGCCACCGCCACGGACCGGGGCACCGCGCGCAGCCAATGACCATTGCACCCTATCCTGAAATTCGCGTCGGATCGACGATCTCAGCACGACATCGTGGATCCTCGCGCGCCCGGTGGATTCTCGGCCCTTGATGGATGATGGAGGAGCCCCTCCTGCGGGCCTTCGCGTCGGCACCGGAGGCGTCCTCGGACGCGCACGTGTCGGTTCTGCGGCCTCCACCGATGATCGAGCACGCGCGGCAGTGTGGCGCAGCAGGACGGAAGCCGGCGAGCGGCGGTTCTCTGAACGGCGGCGTGTTTCCAGGGTGTGGCTGGCTCGAGCGTGGGCCGATCAGGCTCGTGGGTGGTCGCGTACGCGTGGGCCCGCTATGCTCGGACCATGCAGCGCGCGCCCACGTCCTGGGTGATCGACCCCGACGATCCGCGGGCCCCTCCGCAGGAGCTCTGGGACCGCATGGCGCCGGAGGAGCGGCAGCGCGTCCTCGACACGCTCCCGTCGAAGTTCGACATCTCCGAGGCGCGCATCGAGGAGACCGAGATGAGTCTCGACGAAGAGCGGCAGCGCGCCGACGAGGAGCGGCAGCGCGCCGACGAGGCCGAGCGGCGGCTGGCCGAGGCCCTGGCCGAGCTGGAGCGCCTCAAGCGCGAGCGCGGCTGAGCGCACGCCCGAGGCGCGCGCGACTCCCCTGGCCCCAGCCGAGCTCGGCTCAGGGCGCCGGGGGGCTGCGGCGCCACACGAGCGCGGCGGCGATCCCTGCGAGCGCGAAGGCCGCCTGGAGGAGGTGGACGAGCAGCGAGATCGCGATGGCGGAGCTCTCGGTGAGGCCGAGCAGCGAGGCGGCGAGCGCGAAGGCCCCATCCGTGGCGCCGACCTGACCCGGGATGAGGTCGCCGGCCGCCGTGCCGGCGGCGCCCACGCCGTACGCGGCGAGCGCGCGGAGGGGGCCGCTCTCGGCGCCGACGACGGCGAGCAGCACGCCGTACTGCACTGCCTGGAGCGCGCGGCCCGCAAGGCAGGCGGCGAACGGCCAGGCCGGGACGGGCGGGCGCTCGTGGACGGCCTCCTGGAAGGCGGCGGCGAGCTGGCCGGCCCGGGCGAACCGCCGGGTGATCCACGCCGAGGCGGTGCGCTGCCGCGCGGCGAAGGCGACGCCGAGGCCGCTCGCGACGAGGAGGGCGGCGTGCGCGAGCACGCCGAGGGCGAGCGGGGAGGCGCCGCCGCCGAGGTGGAAGAGGGCGATGGCCGCGAGGAGCGACAGCGGGGCCGAGGACAGGAGCGCGAGCGACTGGTTCGCCGTGGCGATCGCGGCCGCGCGCGGGGCGCCGACGTGAGGGGAGAGCAGCGCGGCCTTGACCGCCTCGCCCGCTGGGCGGCCGGCCGGCATCAGCGTGATGACGGGGTAGGTGACGGCGTGGATGCGAAGGAGCTCCGCGGCCGGGATGCGCCGCGGCGCGCAGAGAATGCCGGTCGCGAGCGCCTCGCAGCCGACGCGCGCCGCCTCCAGCGCGATCAGGAAAGGCACGAACGGCGCGGCGCGGGTCACCGCGGCGAGCATCTCCGCCGCGCCGACGTGGCGGATGAGCGCGGCCAGGGCGGCCAGGCCGAGGCCGCCGAGCGCCGCGTGGAGCAGCGCCTTTCGCCGCGCGCGGCGGGCGGCGGGCGCGTCCGGGGCGGCGGGCGGCGGGGCATCGACGCGCGCCCCGCCGCCGGGCGCGGGCCTGGGATCGCCGCCGGCGCATTCCTCTGCCGCTCGGGCCGGAGGCAAGGGAGCCATGGGAAGGTGGTGCGCTGCGAGGAGCGTGCCGGTGACGTGTGGGTGCAGCGTGCGCACGCGGCGGTGAGCTGCCTCGCGGAGCGCGCGTCATGGGCATGCAGCGCGCGCACGCGGCGGTGGGCTGCCTTGCGGAGCGCGCGCCATGGCATGCAGCGCGCGCACGCGGCGGTGAGCTGCCTCGCGGAGCGCGCGCCATGGGCATGCAGCGCGCGCACGGGGCGGTGAGGTGTCGAGCCCCTCGGCGAGCAGGAGCTCAGTGGGGACCTCCGGACGAGCCGCGGTGAGCGCCCCGGCGCTCGTGGGCGCGGCCGCTCACGCCGGATCGAGCGGGACGTGGAGCCGCGTGCCGGGCATGACGATGCCCCCGCGGTCGCCGGGGGTCAGCGAGCCGTAGCGCTCGCGGAACACCGGCGGCAGCGGCCGCGCCCCGGGCGGAGCGAGCCAGAGGCGGAGCAGGTGCCGCTTGCGATCCGGCTCGGGCCAGTCCGCGAAGGCCGTGCGATCGTGGAGCAGCGTGTGGTTGTGCACGAGCTGGATGTCGCCCGGGCGAGCTCCATGGTCATGTGGAGCGCAGGGTCGTTGGCGAGGGCATCGAGCAGGTCGACTCGCGCGGCTTTGCCTGGAGGGGACGGTACCAGCAGAGGTATCTTGCCGCGATGCCGATCCCCGACGTGGCCCGCGTGGGCGCCTTCCTGGAGGAGGTCGCGAGCGAGCACATGCTGCCGTTCTGGCGCCGCCTGGCGCCGGGCGACGTGACGTCGAAGGCGACGGTCGCTGACCCCGGCGACGTCGTGACGACGGTGGATCTCGCGGTGGAGCGGCGCCTGACCGAGGGCCTGCGCGCGCTCCTGCCGGGGTCGGCGATGGTCGGCGAGGAGGCGGCTCACGCCGACCCGCGGGTGCTCGACGCGCTCGGCGGCGACGGCTGGATCTGGCTCGTCGATCCGCTCGACGGGACGCGCAATTTCGTCGAAGGCAACGACCGCTTCGGGATCATGGTGACGCTGGTGAGGGCCGCCAGGGCGCGCGCGGCCTGGATCCACCTGCCGGCGCGGGGGCAGACGTTCTTCGCGGAGCAGGGGGCTGGCGCCTTTCTGAACGGCGCGCGCCTCCGCGCCGATCCTGCGGCCAGCGCGGAGGAGCTGGCGGGCACGATCTACGCGCGGTACATGCCGAGCGAGGTGCGCGCGACGGTGGAGGCCCGCGCGCGGGGCCGGCTGCCGGTCACGAGCGACGCGGGCGACGCGAGCAACGCGGGCAGCGCGTGCGTCGACTACACGAGCGTCGCGCGAGGCGAGAAGGACTTCTACGTCTACTATCGCGTGCTGCCCTGGGACCACGCCCCAGGATCCCTGATCCTCCGCGAGGTGAACGGCGTTGTCGAGCACCTCGACGGGACGAGCTATGCGGTGACCAGCGAGAGCCGGGTGACGATCGTCGCCCGGACCCGGGACATCGCCGAACGGGTCCGGCGGGTGCTCTGCGCCGGAGGCGACGGCCACGGCGACGGGTCATGCCCGTCCGAAGGCGAAGGCCTGCCAGGCGTCAGCGTGCTCGAGCAAAAACGTTGAAGGTGCCAATCCGCCACGACAGCGCGTCTCTCGCTTGGCGTCTCGGCGCTTCAACGTCCTCCTGCGTCGCCTTCGGCGCGCTCAGGATGGGCTCGTCCTTCCCGTACGGCGCGCGCGCAGCACGGCGTCGGCGCTGAACACCGCGAGCCCGGTCCAGATGAAGGCGAAGCTCACGGCCTGGGCCGCCGTGAACGGCTCGCCATAGACCAGCACGGCCAGCAGGAACTGGCCGCTCGGCGCGAGGTACTGGAGGAAGCCGACGGTGGTCAGCGACAGGCGGCGCGCCGCGTTCGTGAACCAGACGAGCGGCAGGGCCGTGATGATGCCCGTCGCGGCGAGGAGAACGTGGGTCCGCAGATCGGCGTGGCCCGCGGCGCCGGCGCCCTCGGCGTGGAGGGCGGCCAGGTAGGCCGCGCCGAGCGGGGCGATGAACGACGTCTCCAGGGTGGAGCCGGGGAGCGAGCCGACGGCGACGACCTTCCGCAGCAGGCCGTACACCGCGAACGTGCTCGCCAGGCCCAGGGCGATCCAGGGGATCGAGCCGGCGCGCACCGCCAGGTACACGACGCCCGAGGCGGCGAGGCCGAGCGCGAGCCACTGGGCGGGCCGCAGCCGCTCGCGCAGGAAGAGCATGCCGAGGAGCACGCTGAGCAGCGGGTTGATGAAGTAGCCGAGGCTGGCGTCGAGCACGCGCCCCACCGCGACGGCGTAGATGAAGAGGACCCAGTTCGCCGACACGAGCGCGCCGGTCACCGCCATCGCCGCGACGACGCGCCGGTCGCGCAGGGCCGCGCCGAGCGCGCGGCCCTGCCCCGCGGCCAGCGTGAGCGCCACGAACGAGAGCAGGCTCCACACGGTGCGATGGGCCAGGAGCTCGACCGCGCCGACGTGACGGAGCTGCTTCCAGAAGACAGGGACGACGCCCCAGGAGCTGTAGGCCGCGATCCCGTAGGCCACGCCCCACGCGGCCTCCCGGGGGCTGTCGCGAGCATCTTCGGGCGTGCGCATCGGGGTCGTGCTTCCTCGGCGGGCGTCGCTCGACGCCGCCCGTCGCCCGGCGCCGCCGCTGCGGGGCGCCGCTCGCGTTCGATCGGACGGCGAACATGGCGAACCTGCTCGGCCATTTCAAGCCCTGCGGAGAGGGCCGGGCTCGCAGGCTCGCCGGGAGGTCGCATGGCACTCGCGTTGCTGGACGCGGGGCGCGGCGCTGGAGTCCGCACCGAGCACAGCGAGGTAGGTATGCGAAGTGTCTACGGTCTGGCAGGGCTATGTGCAGTGATGATGGTCGCGTGCATGGAAAGAACGACCGGCGAGACGGAGCCTGGAGGCGCGCACCCTGAAGAGATGGGGTTCGCCACTGTCCAGTGGTCCATCGGGGACAAGACCGACGCCGCGCAGTGCAAGGCGCGCGGCGCGCAAGCGGTCGAGCTGGTCCTCATCAACACGAAGAACAACGAGGTCACGCGGCAGGTGGTCCCCTGCGATCGATTCGACGCGAGCGTGCAGGTCGCCGCCGACAAGTATGTCGGGACGATCTCGCTCGTCGATGAGAACGGCAAGGCGGTCAGCGAGCCGCTGCCGGTGGGGCCGTTCGATGTCTCCGCGTCCGAAGCGACGACGCGCAAGGTCACCTTCCCCGCCGAGGGGCAGCGCGATACGCACCGGCGTCACGATAGGCCACGACGATAGGCCACGGGCGAGCCCGAGATCGGCGCGCGTAGGAGCTCCGCGCGCCGATCTCTGCCGCACGCCGGCGGAGGCGCCCGATCACGCGGCCCTCACGGCGGCGAGGGCGCCCGGTCCCTCCCCGCCCCGCCGGGGAGCCCGCTCCCTTCGATCAGCCGGAGGAGCTTGTCCTTCGTGGTCAGCCCCACGTGACGGGCCACCTCCTTGCCCCCGGCGAACGCGACGACGGTCGGAAACGCGCGGATGCCGAGGCGGCGGGCGATCGCCGGGCACCGATCGCCGTCGACCGCCACCACCTTCAGGCGCCCCGCGCCTTCCTCCGCCAGCTTGTGCAGGATGGGCGCGAGGGCGCGGCACGGGGGGCACCACTGCGCGGTGAGCTCGACGAGGACGGGCACCCCGGCCTCCAGCACCTCGGCGTCGAAGCTCGCCTCATCGATCTCGCGGACAGCCTTCGTGGACATGGCGTGAACCTCCATGCCCTGGCAGGTCTCGAGGGCGGCATCCATTACAGCGGTCACCCGTTGTAATGTGGGCGCGGCTCGACACCTGACCTCCTGGACCATGGACGCCATCAAGGACGCGGACGACATCCTGAACCATGTGTCGCACCTTGTGCGCTCCGAACGTGCGGCGCTCGCGGCGCTGGCGCGCGCGGAGGGGGTGACGCCGGAAGACGCTGTCGACTGCGTGCAGGAGGGCCTCTGCACGCTGCTCACGCTCGCCCAGCGAGGCGCGCTCCCGGAGGACGTCGGCGCGTGGGGCGGCGTGCTCGCCGGGACGGTGCGGAACGCCGCGCGCAACCGGCGCCGCCGTCACTTCCGCGCCCGGCCGCACGACGACGTGGACGCGCACCCGGAGGCCGTGGGGGACGTCCCGGCGACCGACGAGGCGATCGCGCGGGCCGAGGAGCACGTCCGCCTGCGCGCGTGCGTCGAGGAGCTCTGCGAGATCCAGAAGGCCGTCGTGACGCTGCGCATGCTCGAGGAGCAACCCGGAGAGGACGTGGCGCGCGCGCTGGGCATCTCGGCCGGCCACGTCGCGGTGCTCCTGCACCGGGCCAAGCTCGCGCTGCGCGCGTGCATGACGTCGCCGCACTGAGCCCGCGTGCCGCCGCGCGCCCTCGCGAGAGCGCGCGCGGCGCGGGCGCGCCGGTGTCTGCTATGTCTTGGCCGAGACGTCATGAGCTCTTCTTCGTCCGCTTCGCCAGCCCTGCGCCTCCTCGCGCCCGATGAGCCGCCCGCGTTCGAGGTGGTGAACCCCGAGGGCCGCTCCAGCGCGGTCCTGCTCTGCGACCACGCGTCCAACGCGGTTCCGAGGAGCCTCCCCGAGCTGGGCAGGCAGCACGAGGCGCTCCGCGAGCACACCGGCTGGGACATCGGCGCGGCGCGCCTCTCGCGCCGCATGTCCGCGCTCCTCGACGCGCCGCTCGTGCTCTCCGGCTACTCGCGCCTCGTCATCGACTGCAACCGGCCGCTGGGCTCCCCGACGTCCATCCCCGAGATCAGCTGCGGCGTGCCCATCCCCGGCAACGCCATCGACGCCGCGGAGGCCAGCGCCCGCGCCGACGCGTGCTTCTGGCCCTACCACCATGCGATCACCGCGCTCCTCGACGCGCGGCGGGAACGCCGGAAGCGCACCGCGATCCTCAGCATCCACAGCTTCACGCCCGCGATGCCCGGCCAGGAGCGGCCGTGGCACGCGGCCGTCCTCTACGGGCGCGACCGCAGGCTCGCCGCGCCGTTCCTCGAGGCGCTGCGGCGCGAGCCTGGGCTCTGCGTCGGCGACAACGAGCCCTACCGCGTGACCGAGGGCGGTGACTACGGGATCCCCACGCACGGCGAGGCCCGCGGCCTGCCCTGCGTGCTCCTCGAGATCCGCCAGGATGGCCTGATCAGCGATGAGGGCGTGGAGGTCTGGGCGCAGCGCCTCGCGGCGATCTACCGGGCCATCGAGGCAAGTGGCGATCTGAACGCTCTCCCCCCGGACGCCGCCGCCGGCGGGTGACGTAGGCGGGGCTCGGCGCCCGACGGCGAGGGGATCGCGTCCCTCGCCGTGGCGGGGAAAGTACGGCCTGGCGTCATTGACAAAAAAAACTGTCAATGATACCCACGGCGATGTGCTCGACGTCGACGTCATCGAGGATCCGGCCGCGGCAGCGGCAGCGCTCGAGCCTGTCAGGAGCCGGCTGCTCTCGGAGCTCTCGGCGCCCGCCTCCGCCGCGACGCTGGCCACGCGCCTCGGGATCGCGCGCCAGAAGATCAACTACCACCTGCGCGCCCTCGAGGCGCACGGGCTCGTGCGCATGGCCGGGACGCGCAAGTGGGGTGGGCTGACAGAGCGCCTGCTGGTCGCGAGCGCGGCTTCCTACGTCGTGTCGCCCGGCGCGCTCGGGCCTGTCGCCGCAGACCCGGAGCGCGCCTCGGACCGCCTCTCCGCCACCTACCTCATCGCCCTGGGCGCGCGCGTCGTGCGCGAGGTCAGCGATCTCCTTCGGCGTTCGCGGGAGGCCGACAAGCGCCTCGCGTCGCTGTCGATCGACGCCGAGGTCCGCTTCCGTTCCCCGGCGGAGCGCGCCGCCTTCACCGGCGAGCTCACCCGCGCGGTGACGGCGCTCGTCGCGCGTTACCACGATGATTCGGCGCCAGGCGGGCGATCGCACCGCCTGGTGATCGTCGCTCACCCCACACCCACACCGAACGAAGCACCACGAAAGGAGTCATCATGCCCGTGAGAAAAGACGCGTCCGGCCGTCGCAGCGTCGAGGCCGAAGTCGAGGTCCCCGGCAGCCCCGAAGAGGTGTGGAGCGCCATCGCGACCGGGCCCGGGATCTCGTCGTGGTTCGTGCCGAGCGAGGTCGAGGAGCGCGAAGGCGGCACGACCGTCTCTCACTTCGGCCCGGGCACGAGCATGGATGCGGTCGCGACCATCACGGCCTGGGAGCCGCCTCGCCGGTTCTCCGCCGAGGCTCCGGAGGACATGGGACCAGGCGGCCCCAAGGTCGCCACGGAGTGGATCGTGGAGGCGCGGTCCGGCGGGACGTGCGTCGTGCGCGTGGTGCACAGCTGGTTCGCGAGCACCGACGACTGGGACAACCAGTTCGAGGGCCACATGCACGGCTGGGCGGCCTTCTTCCGCATCCTTCGGCTCTATCTGTCGCATTTCCGCGGCCAGCCCTGCGCGGCGTTCCAGCTGATGGGCGCCGGATCCGAGCCTCGATCCGCGACATGGGACGCGCTGATCGGCCCGCTCGGGCTCGCCGGTGCCGCGGAGGGCCAGCGGGTGAGCTCCGCCGCCGGCGCGCCGCCGTTCGCCGGGGTGGTCGAGCGCGTCGGCCCGCGCGAGCACCCGGAGCTGCTCCTCCGGCTCGATGCGCCGGCGCCGGGCATCGCTCACCTGTTCGCCCTCCCCATGGCCGGGCAGATCTTGCTGCCGATCCGGCTGTACCTGTACGGCGACAGGGCGCCCGCCGCGGCGGCGCGCGACGAGCCCGCGTGGCAGGCGTGGATGGCCGAGCGCTTTCCAGTGCGCGCGCCCGGTTGATACCTCCGAGGCACCTTGTCTCATGTGTGGCGGGCTGACGCAGGCGAGCCTCCGCCTGGGGCGGCGGAGAGGGTCAATCCGAGACCGCACACGTCGCTGAGAACAGCACGATTCACATCGGTTTCCGGCGAAGGCTCGGGGCGGCACCGTTCGTGTATCGCCGGGCTCACCGCAGCGATCGGCCCTCGCGCCGGCGCTCGTTCAACGGAGTCGATGGAGGTACCGATGAACCATGCAGTCAATCCGAGGTGGTGGGATGATCACAAGACGTCCGGCTGGGATCGCGTGAAGGAGGCGCTGCGCCGCGACTGGGAGCAGACCAAGGCGGACTTCACCGACACCAAGGGGCAGGAGCTCAACCAGGACGTCGGCGATACGGTGAAGCAGGCGCTCGGCAAGCAGCCGATCCCGCCGCGCTACGCGCCGAACACCGACTGGAACCAGGTCGAGCCGGGGCTGCGCTACGGCTGGGGCGCGGCGAGCCATTACAGCGACCACACCGACTGGGACGATCGGGTCGAGAGCAAGCTCAAGGAGGAGTGGAACGACCTCAAGAGCGGGCGCACCTGGGACGAGGCCAAGAGCGCCGTGCGGCGCGGGTGGGAGTCGGCGCGGCGCAAGGTCTCCTGAGCCGCGCCCGGGCGCCGGCCCCGGCCGCGAGACGCGGGCGACCAGGCCGGCGACGGCGCGCCGGACGCCGCTGCGCCCCTGCGCTCAGCCGCCGATGAGGTGCCGCGCGTAGCCGTGCACGTAGACCGTGATGAGCGCGGCGGCGGCTACGTCGAGCAGGAAGCCTGTCCGGATCATCACCGGGAGCCGCACGTACCCGCTGCCGAACACGATGGCGTTGGGCGGCGTGCCCGCCGGCAGCATGAAGTCGCAGGACGCGGCGATCGTGGCCGCGAACAGCACGCCGAGGTCCTGCGGGAGCACGTTGAGCGCCACGTTCACCGTGGCGGTGTTGGAGGCCAGCGCCGACAGGGCGATCGTGCCGGCGCTGGCGAGCCCGAGCTGCGCGAGCAGCGGCGCCTCGGCGACGACCGCGAGCTTCGCGGCCATCCACGCCGAGAGCCCGCCGCCCTCGATGCCGGCCGCCATCGCGAAGCTGCCGCCGAGCAAGGCGAGCGTGCCCCAGGGCATCCGGCGCAGGGAGGCGAGGGAGAGGGCGCGCAGGGCGAGCAGGCCGAGCGCCGCCAGCACGGCCACGGTCGCCTCGTAGTGCTTGCCCTGCACCTTGAATCCGGCCGCGGCGCTCGAGCCGAGCGCGGCGCCGAGGCCCCTGAGCGCGGCCTGGAGAGGGGGCGCGAGCGCGGCGCGCAGCGGATCGCCGAGGATCCAGAGCGCGCTGGACGCCGCGAAGATGGCGGCGACGGTCTTCTCGCCGCGGCTCATCGGGCCCATGGCCGCGAGCTCGCGGTCGAGCGCGTCGCGCGCGTGGCCGGGGCCGAGCCCGTCCCGCTTGCCCACGCGCCACAGGGCGAGCCAGAGCAGCGGGACGAAGAGGACCACGAACGGCAGGGCGATCGCCATGTACCGAAGAAAACCGAGATCGTGGCCCAGCTTGTCGGCGAGGAAGCCGCAGAAGATGGAGTTCGTGCCGGTGCCGATCTTCGTGCCGATCCCGCCGACGTTGGAGGCGTAGGCCACCGCCAGCATGATCGCCGTCCCGTAGTGCGTGAGCCTGCGCCCCCCGGCGGCCGACTCCAGCTGCGCGAGCAGGGCGAGCCCGATCGGGACCATCATCACGGCGGTCGCGGTGTTGGAGATCCAGAGCGAGATGGCGCTCGTCGCGACCAGCATGCCGAGCAGGAGCCGCTTCGGGTCCGTGCCGACCGCCCGCATGATGTGGAGCGCCACCCGGCGGTGAAGGCTCCACTGCTCCATGGCGGCGCCGATCGCCATGCCGCCGAGGAAGAGGAAGATGTACGCGTCGACGAACGGGGCGGCGGCGCGGGCCGCGTCGCCCGCGAGCCCGCGGCCGAAGACGCCGAGCAGCGGGAAGAGCACGAGCGGCAAGCAGGCGGTGAGCGCGACGGGCAGCACCTCGAAGAGCCACCACAGCGCCATCCACGCAGCGACCGCGGCCGCGTACGCAGGGCGGTGGCCAAAGCCGGGGACGGCGTGGAGCCCGCTCGGGACGAGCGCGATCGCGAGGGCGGCGGCTGGACCGGAAGCGACGCCGAGGCAGCGCAGCATGCTGAGCCGCGCAGGCGGCGGTCGGCCTCGGTGAGGGGCGCCCGGCGGCGCGGCGGCGGGATCGGGGGGGCACTGCATGGCGACTCTATCGCACACGCGCCTCCTCCCCGGCAGAGCGCGCGCAGCGCGGCGGGCGCGGCGGGCGCGTGCTAGGCGTCAGGCGCTCCGCAGGGCGCTCGCGCCGCCCGCAGGGCAGGAGAGCCGCCGTGTCCGATCCCCTCGTCGTCAACGATGCGCTGACCGCTCCGGCCGCGCTCCTCAGCTGGAGCGCCGTGCGCGCGTCGGGGCCCGGCGGTCAGAACGTCAACAAGGTCGCCTCCAAGGTGGAGCTGCGCTTCGACTTCGGCGCGTGGCCGGAGCTCGCCGATGACGCCAAGGCGAGGCTGCGCGAGCTGGCGCGCGGCCGGCTCGACGCCGAGGGGCGGCTGTTCATCGTGAGCCAGCTGACCCGCGACCAGCTGCGCAACCTGGACGACGCGCGCGAGAAGCTGCGCGCGCTGATCCTGCGCGCGCTCGAGGTGCCGGTGCGGCGAAGGCCGACGCGGCCGACGCGTGCGTCGAAGGCGCGGCGGCTCGACGAGAAGCGGCGCACGGGCGAGAAGAAGCACGTGCGCCGTGGCGGGGGCGATCACGAGTGACGGGGCGCGCGGGGGAGGGCGCCCGGCGCGCCCTCGCCGCGGCGGCCCTCGCTCAGCGCTTGCGCCGGGAGCCGGCGACGACCTCGGCGGCGGTCGTCGCGGTCGCCGCGCGGGTGAGCCATCGCCGCAGCTTGCTCAGATCGTCGCAGCCGGCGATCGCGCGGGCCATCTCGGCCGGCGTGGCGATCCCGCGCGACTTCAGCACCGTGAGGATGGCCTCCTGCGCCATCCTGATCTCGCCGCGGGCTTCACCGCGCGCCTCGCCGCGGGCTTCACCGCGCGCCTCGCCGCGGGCTTCACCGCGCGCCTCGCCGCGGGCTTCACCGCGCGCCTCGCCGCGCGCCTCGCCCTCCGCGAGCGCTGCCTCGAGCGCGGGCACGCGCTTGTCGAGTAGCGCGCGGGCCACGGCGTCGTCCGAGGACGCGGCCTCGAGGAGCGCCTGGATCGGCAGCGGGCGCACGAGGCAGGGATCCTCGATGACCGCATCCTTGGGCAGCGGGCGCCAGCCGTCGGTCTCGCGCGACCACTCCATCACCCGGCGCTGCTTCACCAGGATGCAGAACACCCGCCGCACGCCGCGAGCGATCAGCAGGCGCGCCTTGGTGGTCGGAACGGCGAGGGCCTGCTTGTCGCTGACCTCGAACGCCAGCTCCTCCAGCCGCCGGCGGCCCGCGCGATCGAGCTTCTGCGCGAAGATGCTGGCGTCGGCCGCATAATCGCTGCCGAGGTCGGTCCGGGTCAGCATGTCCACGGCGCCCCGGTAGCCCTCGGCGACATGGGCGCCGAGGACGTAGGTCAGATCGAAATGCTGCGTCGCGTGCGGCGGATCGGCCGGGGCGGCGTAGACCTCGCCGCCGTGGATGTACTCCACCCGCGTCTCGGGCGGCGCCAGCCGGTCGTCCACGTGCGGCACGTGCGGGCGCGCCCTGCCGGCCGGAGGCGCGTGGACCGTGCGACCGGAGGCGCCGGCACCGGGAGCGACGAGGACGTGATCGTGCCTGCGCATGCGCTCCACCATAGCGCAGCCAGCGACCGGCGGGCATCGCGGCGCCCATTGCGCAGCCAGCGACCGGCGGGCATCGCGGCGCCGGCGTGCGCGCTTCCGCCGCGCGGCCCCGCGGCGAGGCTCAGGCGCTCGCCCTCAGACAGCCCAGCTCGTAAAGCCCCATCCACCCGACCTCAGGGTCGGTGCAGGCGCCCTCCCTGAGCTGCTCCACGAAGTCCTCGATCGGTTTCTCGACCACGTCGATGAACTCCGTCTCATCCAGCGCTTGCGCCCCTTCGCGCACGCAATCCACAGCCAGGAACGCGTGTCGTTCGATGGTCGAGTAAGCGCACTCCAGCGGGCGGCCGAGCGGCACGAGCCGCCCGGCGACATACCCCGTCTCCTCGAGAAGCTCGCGCGCCGCCGCCTCCTCCGGGGCCTCGCCGGGCTCGACGCCGCCCCCTGGGAGCTCGTCGAGGATCCGATCGGGCCCCGGCCTGTACTGGCGCGCCAGGATCACCCTCTTCTCGCGGGAGATCGCGAGGACGCAGACGACTCGCCCTTCTTTCTTGAGCGAGAACGTGCGGACCTGCCCGTCCGGGAGCTCGAACGTGACGTCCTCGATCCTCCGCCACGGCGAGTGCTGGACCACGCGCCGCTCCAATGCCTTCCACCGCACGACCGTCATGACCAACCCACCTCGCAGCCGCGACCGCTCCGGCGCCGCCGCTCGGAGGGGCGAGGAGCACGGACGGCCGCACGGCGAGCACGGCTACCAGGCGCGACAGCGGACATCAAGAGGGCGAGCGCGAGGGCCCCTGTCGCATGAGCCCGTCCGGGGCCCCGGCGCCCTCGCTCAGAGGGGGGCCGGCCGGGCGCTCATGGGAACGGCCTCGCTCGCGACGGTGAAGTGCCGCCGGATGAAGTCGTTTGCGAACATGCCGATCGGGTCCAGCTCCTTCCGGATGCCGGCGAAGTCGGCGTACCGAGGATATGCCTTCTCTGCGTACTCTCGATTCGTGAAATTGATCTTCCCCCAGTGCGGCCGGCCTTGATGGCGCTCGATCATGAAGGCCTCGACCTCGGCGAAGATCGCCTTCCAATCTTCCGCCTCGGAAGGGAAGTGCGCGAAGGTCAGGAACACCGAGTCGCGACCGTAAGCGGGGCTCATCCACGCCGTCTCCTTGGTGACCGTCCGCGCCAGGATGTACCCGTTGATCTTGAACGTCCTCCGCTCCATGAGCTCGAACAGCGAGGCGATCGCCGGCCCCAGGCCCTCGATCGGGATCGCGATCTCGGACTCGATGTGGCCAGCGACGACCTTGAAGCGAGGATCGTGAGCGAAGAGCAGGAGATCGTACGATTTTCCGACCTGGTAGGAGCTCGTGCTCACCGCGGCCAGCGCCGCCTTCAAAAAGCGCGGCTTCAGGTCGATCGGGACCAGCCGCGCGGCGTTCATCAAGACGCTCAACGTGAGCCTGTCGCCCACGGCGAGGACCGGGTTGCGCAGCCTGTCCCAGAGGGACGGCTCCGACAGCTCCTCCGCCTTCGCGGCGTAGATGTGCTGCCTGCCGTACGGGAAGAAGAACACCTTGTTCATCGCGTACGGGTCGGAGAGCGAGAGAAAGCGGGGGGCGTTCGCGATCGCCGCCTTCGTCTCGAAGACCTTCTGGTGCTTCAGCACGTTGAACGACTCGCGGACCGCGAGCGTCGCCTCGACCACGATCCCGAGGCAGCCAAGGTTGGTCCTGACCGCATCGAGGTACTGTGCGTTGCGCGCGCTGGATATCTCGATGACCTTGCCAGACGACAGCAAGAGCTTCGCGGAGAGCACGGCGCTGGAGAACGAGCCGGTTCTTCCGGAGCCGTGCGTCGCGGTCGCGATGACGCCTCCGATGTGCTGCGCGTCGACCTCTCCCAGGTTGACGAGCGCGAGGCCGGCGGCGTCGAGGTGATCGATGAGGTCCGCGACGCGCATCCCTGCCTGGACGGTGACGGTCTTGTTCTTCCGATCGAGCTCGATCAGCTTGTTGATGCGCGCGAGGCTGACCATCCATTCGTCCGTGCACACGATGTCGGACCAGGAATGTCCCGCGCCGACGATCCGGATCTTCTTGGACCTGGCCCTCGCGCCGTCGACGATCGCCACGAGCTCGTCGATCGACCCGGGCTCATGGAAGCTCTCGGGTTTGCACCGATGGTTGGCTCCCCAGTTCCGCCAGGTTCCATCCGGACGAAGCGCATTGGACGTCGCGAAGAACCTCCTGATGCCCTGTGTGATCGCGCTCGGAAGCTTGATGTTTTCGAGACGTTTCTGGTGTCCTTCAACGAATCTCGGCTGCATGAGACCTCCGCGAGGCGCCCTCGGGCTCACCCACCCGCAAATAGTTGAGCGGCGAGCGGCCGGCCAGCGAGAACCTTGGGCACAGCGGGAGATCGAGACGGGCTATGTCCCGGACGCTGTTCGCGCAGCGCATGGCAGGTGGATCGGAGTCGAGCCACCGCGGCGTCGAGCCGCCGCGGACCCTGCTCCTCGGCCAGGCGGCGCGCTCGGTCAAGACATTGGCGTCGCCGGTCAAGGACGGGACGCGCGCTCGGCATCATCCTCCCCGGCATGACCTACCTCATCCCGAGCCAAGAACAGGCGCACGCGGGCCTGCGTGCCATCAAGGTCGTCCTTACCTCGGCCAGCCCCCTCGACGGGTCGCGGCGCGACGCGATGGGCGCGGTGCAGCGGCACCTCCTCCACACCGACTTCGACATCGACGCGCTCGCCCCGATAGCGCCCGACGAGCTCGCGCGCGCCGTCGAGGACCCTCTTCTGCGCGAGCAGCTCGTCAACGGTCTCTGCGCCATGACCCTGTGCGGCGAGCGCGTCGAGGAGCGCGAGCTGCTCGAGGTCGAGCGCTTCGCCGCGGCGCTCGGGGCGCGGCCGAACGCGGTCCGCCAGCTCCACCACCTCTACGAGCGGCGGCTGCTCCTGCTGCGCATCGACATCAGCCGGAGCTCGCTGCTCGGCAAGAACGTGCGGCGCATGCTCGATGAGGGCGGCCTCTACGGGCTCGCAAGGAACGTCGCGAGCTTCGCGGGCATCCTGGAGAACGAGCCAGTCGCCGCGCGCTACCGCTCGCTCGAGGCGTACAGAGAGGGCACCCTCGGCAAGGCGCTCTTCACCTTCTATCGAGAGAACGGCTTCTCGTTCCCCGGCGAGAAGCGCGGCGTGCCCGAGGGCGTGCTCACCCACGACCTGAGCCACATCCTCGCCGGTTACGGCACCGACCTGCGCGGAGAGGCGATGACGATCGCGTTTCAGGCGGGGTATCGCCGCGAGAACCCGTTCGGTATCCTCGTGTTCCTGCTGGTGCAGCTCCAGCAGGGCATCCAGCTCACCGTGCTGGCGCCGTCGCAGCAGGGGATGCTCGCGACGCCCGGGCTCGCCGACGAGCTCGTGCGATCGTTCGTTCGCGGAACGAAGATGAGCATCGACCTGATGGACGACTGGGACTTCTGGTCCGACATGGCGGTGGATCTCGACGAGCTGCGCCGCCGTTACGGTGTCGTCCCCTGGGAGGCCGCGGCCTGATCCGGGTCCTCCGCTGGATCCGCCGGGAGGTGTGGAGGGCTCGCCGCGGCGCAGGGGGGCGTGCGGCGAGCCCGGGGTGCGCGCTTCACCCTCCGAAGCCGCCGGCGGCCGTCTTCGAGAACGACGCGCCGCCCTGGCTGGCGCGCACCGCCGACTGAGAGAACAGCGCGAACGCCTTGCGGACGTCCGCCGCGTCGCTCTTCGGCGTCAGGATCCAGCGGTCCTCGATCCCCATGTCGCGAAAGACGGCGCGGAAATCGGTGTTTCCGTCGTCGATGCCGATCGCCGCCACGATGTGGGCCTCGGCCCGCCGCATGTCACGGACGAGGGCGCACACGTCCTTGGCCTTGGCCCACGTCGAGCCCGCGTCGGCGCCGTCCGAGATGATCAGCGTGACGGTGCGCGCCGGGACGCCGCTCAGCGCGAACTCCTGCGCCTTCGCGATCACCGTTCCGAGCAATACCACCGTCTGATCGTAGAGGGGCGTGCCGAGCATGGGATCGTAGTTCTTCGTGTCCATCTTCACGGCCTGGGCGATCGGGCAGTATGGATACAGCACCGCCCCGTTCAGGTAACGGTTGTGCGCCAGGATGGAGTCGCGCTGCCTGGAGTCGGCGAGGGCGCCCACGACCAGGTTGTGCCCGTCCCTCACCGCCGGGGCGTTGCCGGCGAATTTGATCGATCCCGAGTCGTCGGGCATCACCGTGACCAGCACCACCTCCGACGACGCGACGTCGTCCACCTGCACGCCGAAGCCGGCCTGGATCTGCGCGCCCAGGTCGGTGATGTGCAGCGCCTGCATCGCCTCGGGCGAGAGCGCGCCGTCGTCCCGCGCTGCCTCGAAGAGCTGCTCGATGTCGAGCGAGCCATCGCGGCTCGTTCCGTTGTCGTTCTCCTTGTTCTTGCTCATCGGATCCTCCACGGTCATGCGCCCAGACACGGAATCGGGTCGGTGCTCTTCACGAGGTTCATCCCGGCGGCGGCGAAGCGGGCGAGCGCCTTGTCCGCCTCGGCGGTGAAATCGACGGCGAAGCCCCCCTTGCCGTCGGGCACGGTGACCGGCGACATGCAGTCGGTCATCACGTAGATCTTCTTGGCGAGCGCGCGGTCGGTGAGCGCGATCTCCGTCAAGATGTCCTCGATCGAGCTGCGGACGCAGTGGCTCGCGGCCTGGCCGGCGATGATCACCGCGTCGGCGTGGAGCAGCGTCCTCAGGAAGCCCGTGCTCCGCTGCGCGAGCGGCTGGCCGTCGTGCCGCGTCAGCACCTCGGGCTGCATCACCGAGTAGTTCTCGGTGAGCGGGTTGCCGCCCTTGACCTCGACCCACGACTGCACCCCGCGCGCGAACGCGTGGAACATCCGCGCCTCGTGCACGACGCCCGCGAGCGCGTGGCCGTCGCTCCCGAGGATGCAGTGCGGCGGCCACAGGTAGAGCTTGTATTTCCCAGCCTTCTCGAGCTCCTCGCAGTAATACCGGACCTGCTTCATGAGCCACGGGTAGCTCCCGCCGCAGAGCCACTTCGCCACCGCGGGGTTGGGCCGCACCTCCCCCGCGTCGATCTGCGCCGTCGTGATCTCGCGGTGCGCGGTCAGCGGGCGGTCCTCGCGATCCACCCAGAAGGCCGGGAAGAAGATCTGGTACGCGAAGTGGGTGTCCATCGTGACCGTGATGTTCGTGATGGACGCGAGGTTCCTGTAGATGAACTCGGCGATGCGGCGGCTGTCGTCGACCGCGCCCGTGCCGCTCCTGCCGGCGACGTAGAGCGAGCCCTGCGGGAAGCAGAAGTCCTTCTGGACGTCGATGAGCAGGACGTGGACGTTCTGCGCGTCCGCGGCCGACGGCTTCACGCCGTGCGCCTTCCGCCACGCGGCGGCGGCGCCGTGCAGCGCCTCTTCATTGGGGTGATAGCCCCACCGCTCGGCGTTCTTGGCGTCATAGAAGGCGGGCAGGGGGAGCTCTGTCGATTTCATGGTCTCTCTCTCCTCTCGATCGGCCCGCGAGCGCGGGCCGTCAGCTCAGCGTGGATTCATGAGATGCGAAGCAACGTGATCGCCTGTGCGTCGACGACGAACAGGCCCTCTGGCCCGACGAGCAGCCGGGAAGCCTGGGTGACGAACGGCTCGGTGCCGGGGAACTGCCGCGTCTCGACGAGCGCGCCCCCGCGGACCTCGACCCGGACGACGCCGCTGTCGGTCGCCGAGAGCAGGAACCCCGAGGCCGCGCATTTGCCGGTCAGCGCGCCGAGCCACGAGCCGCCTTCCCCGTCGCCGTCGGCGACCGCCTCGACCGCGCCGTCCTCGCTCACGACGACGCACCGGTGCACGGTCCGGCCGGCCTGCTCGGCGGCGAGGAACAGCCATGCGCGCCCGGCGCGGGAGCGCCCGCGGCCTTCGTGGGACGGAGAGCTCGGGCCGGCGTCGAAGACGCAGGTCGCCGCGGTGAGCTTGCCGCCCGGGAAAGGCAGCTTGACCGTGTCCTTGAGGCCGGGCCGCTCGGCGTCGAAGACGAACGCTATCGAGACGTTCCCGGCGCGGTAGAAGCCGAGCCCGAAGCTCTGGCCCACCCAGAACAGCGTTTGCCCGGCGAGGACCTCGCCCATCGGGACGGCGTCCGCCTCGCCCGAGAGGGCGGCGGCGCCCGGCCTCCCGCTGCGCAGGAGCTGCCCGCCGCGCGTCCAGTAACGGGCGCGCGCGTTGACGTCGAAGATCGGCCTCGTCCCGACGCAGTCCACCTGGATCCGCTCGGGCGCGGCCCCCGGCGAGAGCACCACGAGATCGCCGCCCCGGCCGATCAAGGTGGCTCTCCCGTGCACCGCGAAGCGCGTCGCGGGGTGCGGCGCGCCGGACATCACGACGGACCGATCCTCCCGCAGGAAGCGGCCGCCCTCGTTCACGAGATACGAGAGCCCGCCCGGGCCGAGGGCCGCGGCCAGGATCACCCCGCGTGTGGTGAGGATCCGCGTCGCCAGCACCTCGCCGTGGACGATCGTCGACTCCTTCACGGCGGCCGGCGCGGCGCCGGCGCAGGCCGGGCAGGCCGGGCGCGCGTGCTCGACGCCGCACGAAGGGCACCTCGTCCAGGCGAGGGCGTCGAGCAGCCGGCGCGGGAACACGCCGCGCCGGTCCTCGACGAAGATGCGGTAGAGCGCGTCCAGGAGATCGTCCGGCAGGACGCGGTACGGGATGGCCGGCTTCGGATACCGCACCTCGCGGTCGAACACGGTGATGCGGCGCAGCGGCCTCGCGCTCTCGGGCACCCGCGCCGACGCGGACCGCGGCCGGAAGACGCCGCCATAAGGCCCCACGCAGAGCAGGCTCTGCATGACCATCACGGCGAACGCGTACCAGTCGGACTCCTGCGAATACGGCCTCGACAGGAGCGGGCGCGGGAGAGAGGGGTCGCAGAGCAGCGGATCGACGAAGCGCTCGGTGAACACCTGGCAGAGATACGGGCCGAACTGGAAGCTGTCGGCGTCGATGACGAACACCTCGCCGCCGGCGACGAGCACGTTGAGATCGTTGAAGTCGCCGATCACGACGCCCCCGTCGTGGATCGCCGCGACGGCCCGGTGGAGCCGCGCGAGCACCTCGGAGACCGCGGCCGACGACAGCCCGCCGTGGCGCATCGACGGCTCGCCGTAGCGCAGGAGCGGCTCCGCGGCGCACGAGGCGCATGGCGTAGCCCACGATGCGCTTCCTGCTCCTGTCGGTCGCGAGCTCGAGGGGCGCGATCACCTGATCGGGCAGGGCCGGCGGGAACGCGCGCAGCTTGTCCTGGTGGCGCTCGATGCGGGCCTGGGCGGCGCGCTGCTCGGCGTCCTGCCCGGCATAATCCGGGTGATCGGGCGTCTTCCAGACCTTGAGCGCGCGGCCGTCGCCGAGGTCGAACACGTCGGCCTCCCCGCCTTTGCCGATCGAGGACCGAGGGTCGAGCCGAACCCGCTTTGAACCAAGAACCACGTCCACCGTTGCCTCCTTCGGACGCAATCGAATGCAATCGAGCGCAATCGAATGCATTCGATTGCAGTCGAGCGCAATCGAGCGCAGTCGCCCTGTCGTTTCCCTCCGCGACTCCTGCGCCTCCGCGCAGGGCCGCGCCTCAATCGCGGGCGCCCTGCGCCCTCCTCACGACGATCACCGTCGTGTCGTCGCGGAGCAGCCCGCCTTCGCGCTCCATCCGCTCTTCCTTCCACACGGGCCGCGCCACGGATCGGTTGATGAGCGCGAGCCGCCGCCTCACGGCGTCTGGGTTCCGGAAATACCGGTCGTCCTCCCAGAACCTCGACAGCGGGCCGACCTCGCCGCCCCCCGGGATCTGCCGTGACGACGACTCCAGCAGATCGATCGCGCCGTCGGTCCCGAGAAGGGCAGTCTGGAGCGCGCTCGACGGGAAGGCGCGGTGCACGGTGAAGCGCGGCGCCTCGCCGCCGGGCGGCCGATCGAGCAGGCCATACGCGAGGTAGGGGGGCTCGTCCCTCGGGAAGGGGCCGAGCCGCAGGAGCTCGTCGCCGAGCGCGATGAGGCCGTCGCCGAGGGAGAACGCGCACGCCCTGTCGCCGGAGATCGCGAGGCCGACCACGGTGAAGAGGAAGAAGGTCGACACGACCTCGGCGAAGCTGCCGCCCATGCCGGCGGCCACATCGCGGAGCGGCGCGAGCGCCCCGCGCCGCACCTCTTCCCACGTCGCGGCCGAATCGAGGTCTCCACCGTTCCGGAGCGCGCCGAGCACCTGCTCGGTCACGATCCGCGCCCCGAGCGCCGCGCCCACCTCGCTGCGCGCGCCGCTGCCGCAGCCGTCGCAGACCACGGCGACGAGAGAGCCGCCCTCGGCCCGGAAGGCATAGGCGTCCTGGTTGGGCCGCCCCGCGGCGAGGTGATCGGTCCCGGTCACCGTCCCTCCGGCGACCTCGAAGGCCGAGCCCCCTCCCATGTCAGCCAAGAAAGCGACGTCCCGAAGCATGGAGTTCCCTTCTGCGCCCGGCGAGGGCGCGCTGCGGCCGGACCCGGGCAGACGGAGGCCGGGGCGCGCGGTCCTCCCGGCGCCGGAGCTCCATCGTCTGCTCGGCGGTCAACGCCGACCGTCGGCGCCCGCGCCAGGCGAGCACCCGATCGTTCGTGTATCCTACACACCAAGCTTAGTGTTCATGGTACACATTGTCAACCCGGTCGCCGGCGTTCCGGCCGCGCTTCCGGAGGCGTTCGAGCGCGTCGCCGACGCACGAGCCGGCGCCCGCTTCAGATCTCGAAGCTGAAGCCGTCCTTCTCGAGCCGCTCGTACTTCCGGCGGTCGAACCGGTAGAGCCGCGCCGCGCGGTGCGCGACGTCCTGCTCGACCTCGTCGAGCTCCACGAGCAGCCCGGTGCCGAGCGCCTTCTTCCGGAAATTGCGCTTGTCGAGCGGGCGCTCGAGGATCGCCTCGTAGAGCCGCTGGAGCTGCGACAGCGTGAACTTCGGCGGCAGGAGCTCGAACCCGATCGGCCGGTATCGGACCTTGCCCTTGAGCCGCTCCAGCGCGACCGCGAGGATCTCGTCGTGATCGAAGGCGAGCGCCGGGGTGTCGTCCACCGCGAACCACGCCGCCTCGCGCGCGTCGGTCGCGGCCTTGACCCGGTGATCCCCGAGCTTCACCAGCGCGTAGTACGCCACCGAGACCACGCGCTCGCGCGGGTCGCGCCCGAGGGCGCCGAACGTGTAGAGCTGCTCCAGGAACACGCCGGAGAGCCCTGTCTCCTCCGCGAGCTCCCGCCGCGCGGCGTCGTCGAGCGCCTCCTCGACGCGCACGAACCCGCCCGGGAGCGCCCACCTGCCGCGGAACGGATCGAGCTCCCGCCGGATGAGGAGGACCTTGAGATCCGCCTCATCGAGGCCGAACACGACACAATCCACCGTCAGCGCCGGCCGCGGGTGCTCGTAGGAGACGGACATTCGACTCTCCGTGTAATTTGCACATGAATCTTGGTGTCGATCGGACACCATGTCAACCCGCGTCGCGGGGCTCGGCTCCTCGGCGCGGGGGAAACGTCATCGACCGACCGACAGCCCCTCGACGGCCAGCGCGCGTGCGCGGTAGAAGGCTCCCATGAAGGGGGACGCGGAGTCGGGCGCGGCGGGGGCGGAGACGCGGGAGGAGCTCGAGGCGAAGCTCCGTGAGGCGCAGCTGCTCCTCCGCGCGATCCTCGACCACGTTCCGATCACCGTGTGCAGGTACGACCGCGCGGGCGTCTTCACGTTTCACGACGGCAAGGGGCTCGAGGCCGTCGGCGTGAAGCCGGGGCAGCTCCTCGGAGCGAACGTGCTCGAGCTCTTCGCGAACGAGCCGGAGACCCTGGAGACCAACCGGCAGGCGCTCGCGGGCAAAGGCGCATACAACGTCTACGACGCATACGGCGCCTCCTGGGAGTCATGGCACGTCCCCGTGCGCGATGGCAACGGGGAGCCCGACGGCATGATCACCCTCAGCCTGGACGGCTCCGCGGCGAAGCGGCGTGAGCAGGAGCTCCGGGCGAAGATCGAGCTCATCGAGACGCAGCAGGAGGTCATCCGCGATCTCTCGACGCCCATCATCGAGGTCTGGGACAAGGTGCTGACCCTCCCCATGGTGGGCGTGGTGGACAGCCTGAGGATCTCCGAGGCGATGGACAACCTGCTCTCGGCGATCGTGAACAAGGATGCGCGGTACGCGATCCTCGATCTCACCGGCGTCGACGCGGTCGACACGCAGACCGCCGGGTACCTCATCGAGATGATCAAGGCCATCCGGCTCCTCGGCGCGGAGGGGATCATCACGGGGATCCGGGCGAACGTAGCGCAGACGATGATCGCGCTCGGACTCGACCTCTCCGGCGTCACGACCGTCGGCAACCTCCGCGCCGGACTCAAGCTCTGCATGCGGCGCATGGCCGCGGCGGGCGAGGGGGTCGAGCGAGCCGCGGCGGGCAGCGCGCCGGCGAAATAGCGGGCTCCGGCAGGCGCGACGTGGGCGCACCCCCGCGCCGGGCGGCGGCTCAGCGATGGATCACGACGCGCGTGGACGGGTCGTCGCGCGTGGCCTGGACCGCGTACCACTCATCGGGCACGGAGGGCTCGGTCCAGTGGAAGAGCCATTTCGCGTCGACCGGCGAGAGGTTCACGCACCCGCCGCTCTGCCCTTCGCCCCAGCGGTCGTGCCAGTAGGCCGCGTGAAGGAGGTACTTGCTGAAGAAGTGCTGGCTCCACGGCACCTCCGCCTCGATCCAGTCGTCCGCGTCGACGTGGGGCGTGATGAGCGTCTTCGTCACCCATTTGCGGCCGATGCTGTACTGGCCGAGCGGGGTCGTGGAAGGCGGCACGAACGGCTCGATCTTCTCCGGCTCCTCGGCCCCGTTGCGCCCGGCCGAGATGAGCGTCGCGAACACGGGGCGGTCGTCCTCGTAGGCGATGAGCCAGCCGTCGAGGGCGGCGATCTCGACCCACGTGTTCCTGGGCCCGTTGGCCGGCGCCGAGGGCGGCTCGCCGCCGAGCTGGATCGGGCGGCCCCACGGGTTCCGCGCCCTCCGCGGCCGGACGACCACCGCGTCTCGCTCGAGCACCCAGTGCCCGTCGTCCCGGGTCTCGAGGTACGTCAGCTCGCCGACCCGCTTCGATCGGCCCGTCAGCCCGACCCGGGCGAGGCGGTCCCACACGGCGTCCGTCTTCGCGGGCTGGCCTCCCTCCGTGAGGCGGTGCTTCGGGCGCGCCTTGCGGCGAAAGAAGGCCATCGGCAGGCGCGCCTCGGCGCCGAGGTACACCCCCTCGAAGGTGGTGGGCTCGTACGGCTTGACCTTGTCCTTCGGTACGAACGTCAGATCCGATGCCCAGAGCCATGTCGTCCCGCCGGCCTCGACCTCCTCGGTCCAGGCGACCGACGAGCGCGGGCGGACCTGCATGTGCCGCAGATCGTGGGTCCCCTCGGGCCACGCAGGCGCGTCGAAGCCGTCCACGCGCAGGAGGCGCTTGAGGCCGAGCGACTCGCCGTAGCGGTACGGGAGCGGCCGATCGGCGAGCGGGGCATGGGGGATCAGCGCCTGGCGCACGGGATCGGCGGTGTCCAGGGTGGCGCGCTCGCCGTCGACGCACACGTAACCGCGCGGCTCCACGGCGTAGAACGCCGGGCAGCCGTCGGCGCCGCGGAGGGGCTCGACGCTCTTCAGGCGGACCGAGCCGCCGATCGAGAGCATGCCGATCCACTGGGCCTTGGGCCGCGGCGCGGACCGGATCCACACCTCGCGGCCCTTCGAGTACACGCGCGCGGATCGCGCCCGCGCCGCCTCCACCTCCGGGACCGGCGCGGACGAGGTCGAGGCGGCCAGCGCCTCCGGCGCGGCGGGGCGCGGGG
This sequence comes from Sorangium aterium, assembly GCF_028368935.1. Lineage (NCBI taxonomy): Bacteria > Pseudomonadati > Myxococcota > Polyangiales > Polyangiaceae > Sorangium > Sorangium atrum. The sequence continues at coordinate 381,081 of NZ_JAQNDK010000006.1, forward strand.
CGGGCGCGCTGGTGGGCGAGGGCTCCGCGACCGCCACGCCCGCGCTCGCGGCCGCGTCGGCGCGCGAGCCGGCGTCTTGCCGCGACGGCGTGCACCCGAGCCAGAGGGCGCCGAGGGCAACGAACCACGAGCGGCCAGGCATAGGCACGAGACCCTAGCACGCCGAGCCCGCCCGTCGGAACGACGTGCCAGGCTGGACGAAGGCGCTCGCGCCGCGACGCGAGCGGAGAGGAGGTCGTCGCTCGTGCGGCGATCTGCGGCCATGGCGCCGGGCCGCCGGATTTCGATCGCCGCGGGTGTCACGCTCGCCCCGCTCGCGCCTAGAGCCGAGGAAGGTCGGCGAGGACAGCCGGCCAGAGAAGACAAGGAGAGATCCCATGCGTCGTTGGCTCAAGGTGACCCTGATCGCGGCCGTCCTCGGAATCCCGGCGGTGGCCTATGCTGGAACGCAGCTCAAGGGCGGCTGTCCGTGCGCGGATTGCCCGTGTCCGGACTGCCCCTGCGGCTGAGGACCCAGCGCCCTTGGAACCGCGCGCGCGATCGCTGCTCAACGCGTCGATGAGGCGCCTCGCCGACGGCGATCGCGCGGCGTTCGAGCCTGTCTATGCCGCGCTCTTGCCGGCGATCGGCGCGTTCTGCCGCCGCATGCTCGGGGGCGGAGCGGACGCGGAGGACGCGGCCCAGCAGGCGCTCTTGAAGGTGTTCGACCGCGCCAGCTCGTTCGATCCCGACGGGGACGCGCTGACCTGGGCGCTCGCCATCGCGACGTGGGAGTGCCGCACGACGCGGCGGCGGCGGTCCCGGTCGAGGGAGGCGCCGGACGGGCATGTCCCATCGATCGCGGCGGACGCGCCGACGCCGGAAGAGGCGGCGATCGCCAGGGATCTGGACGACGCGGCGCGCGAGGTGCTCGGCACGCTGGCCGAGGCGGATCGCGAGACGCTGAGGGCGACCCTGCTGGAGGGCGAGCGCGATCCTTCGGTGTCGGGCGCGGCGCTCCGCAAGCGCCGCGAGCGCGCATTTGCTCGCCTGCGGGAGGCGTGGAGGAGGATCTATGGAACGTGAGGCGCTCGCCGGCCTGAGCCTGAAGGAGAGGGCCTATCGCGCGTACGAGCGGGGGAGGGCGAGGAGGGCCGCCTGGGCAGCGACACCGACGATCGCCGTGGGGCTCGTGGCGGCGCTGATGAGCGACCGTCCGGTCACCACCGCGATCCTCGGCGCGGCGCTCTACGTCGCGGCGGCGCTGCTCTCGTGGCGCGGGCAGCACCTCGGGCGAGGCGTGCTCCCGGGCGTCGCGGCGGGGCTCGTGCCCTTCGCAGCGGCTCACGCGGCGCGCATCTACGGTCACCTGTGCACGCCGGAAGGGTGCGTATCCATCTGCGTCCCTGCATGCCTGGCGGGCGGGGTCGCCGCCGGCGTGCTGCTCGCGCGGGTGCTGCGCCGCTCGGAGCGGCTCGGGGCGTCGTGGGCCTCGGCGTGCGGCGTCGCCGCCCTGACGGGCGCGCTCGGCTGCGCCTGCGTCGGCTTCGGCGGCGTCGTCGCCCTCGCGGCGGGGCTGCTCACCGGCACCGCGTCCCTCGCCCTCCGCCCTGCGCGCTAGAGCGACGGTCACCCGCTTCGGATACGGGCCCACCTCGGCGTTTTCGGTGCTCAGCGCACCGGAGTGCGCTTCCGCGCCGAAAACGCCGATCTGGGCCCGTCTCCTGTGCGGGTGACCGCCGCTCTGCTCGGCATGGTGCAGAGGGGGGCGGAAACCGCTGTAGGCTCTGCGCATGCCGGAAGCCGCTCGCAAGCGCCTCGCGCTGGCCCTCCTGATCGTTGCGGTCATCCCGGTCGGCTTGATCACCCGGTTCCACGGCGGCCCAGCCTGGCTGCGCAACAGCGCCGGCGCGGTGCTCTACGAGGTCGTGTGGATCGCCGCGGCGCAGATCGTGTGGATCTCCGCGCGCACGCATCGGTTGGCGCTCTCGGTCCTCGCCGCGACCTGCGTGATCGAGCTGCTCCAGCTGAGCCAGGCGCCGTGGCTGTGGGCCGCGCGCAGCACCACCCCGGGGCGGCTCCTGCTCGGCGCGAACGGCGGCTTCGATCCGGCGGACTTCGCGCTGTATGGCCTCGGCTGCGTCCTGGGTTACGGGCTCTGCCGGCCGCTCCGGACCCCCGCGTGAGGCCAGCGCCGCGCCGAGCGCGCGCGCCGGTTGCCGCGCATGCAGTGAGGGGCCAGGCTGGCGATCGCGAGATCCAGGAACCAGGAGGCGATGGCCATGTCCGAGGCTCACCACACCGGCGGCTGTTTGTGCGGCGCGATCCGCTACCGCGCGCGCGGGGCGCCGGTGAGCGTCAATGTTTGCTATTGCAGCCAGTGCCGGCGCCAGAGCGGCGCGCCGATGCCGGCCTTCGCGTCCTTCGCTGACGAGCAGTTCGAGCTGCTCTCGGGCGCGCCCGCAACGTATCGCTCATCCAGCTTCGCCGTCCGCCAGTTCTGCGCGACCTGCGGCTCGTCGCTGTTCTGGCGCCGCGACGGGGCGCGGGAACTCGACATCTTCCTCGGCACGATGGACAGGCCCGGCGACGTGCCGCCGCCGTCCTTCCAGCTCTGGACCGTGCACCGCGTGCCCTGGCTGCCCCCCATCCAGGGGGCCACGGACTATCGCGGGGACAAGGCCGGCAGCCAGAGCTAGCCGGCGCTGTCCTCGCCGGCGGCCTCCTTCGCTTCCTCCTCGGCGATCTTCGCCCGCACCTCGTCCATGTCGAGCGAGCGCACCTTCTCGATCACCTGATCGAGCGCCGATGCGGGCAGCGAGCCCGCCTCCGCGAACAGGAGGACCTTCTCGCGGAAGATGAAGAGCGTCGGGATGGAGCGGATGTTGAATGCCTGCGCCAGATCCTTCTGGTCGTCCGTGTTGATCTTCCCGAACACGATGTCCGCGTGCTTCTCGGAGGCCTTCTCGAAGACGGGCCCGAAGACCCGGCACGGGCCGCACCAGGGCGCCCACCAGTCGACGAGCACGATGCCGTTCGACTCGACCGTCTTCTCGAAATTCTCCGCGCTGAGCTCGATGGTACTCATCCGCGGAGCATACCCTCCGGGCACGCCCGTGTCGTGGAGCGAGCGGCCAGGCGCCGCCGGCGGCGCTCAGGGCGCGCTGCAGGCGACGATGGGCTCGATCGGCTCGACGAGGAGCTGATCGACGCGTACGCGCCCGACGTCGCGGCGCGGGCGGAGCCGCTCCAGCGTGCTCCTCCACCGAGGGGGGGCCCCGCGTCCCGGCTCCGCGCGGGCGCCGTGCTACACCATCGGCACAGCTTACCGTCGAAGGAGAGTGCGCCATGACGAACGCGTCAGTTCAATCCCTCGCCGATGCCATGGATCTCGGGTCGTTGCTGCAGGAGATCCGGGATCGACACGGCGAGTTCGATCTCCTCGCCCACTGGAAGCAGGGCGAGTTCCACCACGACGTGGTCCTCCGGGTGCACCGCTTCGCGCCGCTGCCGGCGCCGGTGCTCGTCGTGAGCACGAACTGCAACGGCGGGGTCAAGGAAGTGCTCTGCCTCGGCGATGTCCCGGAGCGTTATGCCCTCTGGCATCATCGCTGCCCCGGCGTGCCGGAGTTCTCCGGCGACCTGCCGCCCATCGCCGCTCAGGCGCGGACGTCGCACTACTTCGACCCGTGCGAGCTGCTCGCGACCGACGCCCGCAGCGAGCTGCGCCCCGAGTTCCGCGAGCGCGACGTGGGCGGCGGATGGCGCCCGCGGTGCGGGCAGCCCGGCCCGGCGCTCGACGCTACGGGAGAGCCCGGAGGCGCGCGCGGGTCAGCGCCAGGGGAGACGTGCTCGTGATGCGCCGGTGATCCCCGCCGCGCCGATCTTCTCCGGCGGGGAAGGCCGCTCAGCGGCGCCTTTTGCCCATCGCGCCTCGCCCCGTGGCGCGCGCCGCGCAGAAGGCCGCGTCCAGCCGCCAGGCCGCGCGCGACGCCTCGCCCTCCGTCGCGCCGCGCGCGCCCGCGGCCGCGGCGATCACCTTCCTGAAGTGCGCGCCTGCCCTGCGGCGCTCGATCGTGACGAGCGCCAGACAGAGCGCGACGAGCAGCACGTCGCGGGCGCTGGGCTCCGGCAGCGTCCACGCGAGCCAGCCGGTGGCGATCGCGAGCATCGCGGTACAGAGCTCCCAGGACGCGGCGCGCTCGGCGCCCTCCGACTCCGCCGTGGCGGCCAGCGCGTGCGTCACGCTGGGTGGCGGCTCGAGCTCCCCTCCGGAGAGCTCCGGCGCCCCTGCGCCGGGATCAACGGTCGCGCCGGCGCTCGCCGCGGGACGCGCCAGGGACGCTGCGACTACATTCGTTGCCGCACCGGGATGGATTGAGCTCATACAAACACCCTCCTCGCCTTGCCGTCCGGCCCTGCACGATCCCCAGGCTCGCACGCCGCGCGCCAACGTGAAAAGAGCGACCCGACGCGCTCTGCGAGGCTCGGAGCACGCATCACGTGCGCGTCTGTTGTGCAGGACACGCAATCGGTGCATCTGTTGTTCAGGACACGCAGTCGGCTCGTGCCCGCGAGACTCGCTCGCACCGGGGGCGTAGGGGGGCTTGTCGCTCTATCTCGCACCTTTGCTGGTCCGGCGCGAGGCGCGGGCCTCTTGGCGGGGAGGAGCGACGCGGCGGCGTCGATCAGGGCAGGGAGATCGGGAGTGCTGTCGCCGCCGCTCGTGCTGCGTCGCCGGCCTTCGACGGCGCGGCTGGGGGCTCCGGCGTGGAGGGCTGCGCGATCTCGCCGGATTGCAGGAGGCGCGCGCGCACGAGATCGCGGCTGACGCCGAGCCGCGCCGCCGTCAGCCCCAGGTTGCGGTCGCAGCGGCGGTAGGCGGTGCGGATCACGATCTCCTCGACCCGCTCGTGCACGTTCGGGAAGCTGGCGTCGAAGAGGGCGGCGATCGTGTTCTCGAGCGTCGCCATCAGCCCGTCGATGCGGCCCGGCGGCTCGATCGCGGCCGCCTTCGGCCGGAGGCTCGTGAACCGCAGATCCTTCCCTGTCACGCGGCCTGCGCGGCAGACGAGGAGCGCCTGGTGAATGACGTTCTCGAGCTCGCGGATGTTGCCCGGCCACGAGTGCGCGAGCAGCCGGTCCACCGCGGACGACGTGAGCACGCACGGCGTGGGCCCCAGGCGGCGCCCGTACGTGCCAAGGAAATAGCGGGCGAGCGGCAGGATGTCCCCCGGCCGCTCGCGCAGGGCGGGGACAGGGATCGCGGCGCCATTCAGCCTGGAGAACAGGTCCTCACGGAACCCGCCGACGGCGACAACGTCGTTCAGCGGGACGTTCGTGGCCGCGATGATGCGCACGTCGACCGGCACCGGGGTCCGCGAGCCGAGCCGGACGACCTCGCGGTCCTCCAGCGCGCGCAGCAGCTTGACCTGCACGCCGAGCGGGAAATCCCCGATCTCGTCGAGGTAGAGCGTGCCGCCCTCGGCGGCCTCGAGCAGGCCGTGCTTCATGGTGAGCGCCTTCGGGGACGCGCCCTGCTCGTGGCCGAAGAGCTCGCTCTCCGCGAGCGCGGGCGACAGCGCGGCGCAGCTCACGGCGAGGAAGGGCCGGCCGCGGCGCGCGCTGAGCTCGTGCACGTGCCGCGCGATGATCTCCTTGCCGGTGCCGATCTCGCCGGTGATGAGCGCTGCCGCGTCGCCCGCCGCGACCTGCCTCGCGCGGTGGAGCAGCTCTTGCGATCTGGGATCCTCGAAGAGGAGCGCCTTGGCGCGCTCTGTCGGCGCCGCCGTCGATTCGGGGGTGGGGAGCGTGAGCAAGCGCATGGGTATACCGCTCAGGCCGCCACCTCGCGCGCCGGCAGCGGGAGGCCTTCCCGGATCACGCTGTCGATGAAGGGCCTCACGATCTCTTCCAGCTTGCTCCCGAGCTCGTCATCGACGTCGAGCACCCCGTCCTCCCCGAGCCGCAGCGCCTTGTCGAGGAGGAACAGCCCCGCGACGACGTGCCGCGCGCCGAGCGACTGGAGCACCGGACGGAGCGCGTAATCGATGGCCAGCACGTGCGCGAGCGTCCCGCCCGTCGCGAGGGGGAGAGCTGCCTTCCCCGCGAGCCCGAACTGCGGCAAGAGGTCGAGGAACGCCTTGAGCGCCCCCGTGTACGAGGCCTTGTAAATGGGTGTCGCGATGACGACCCCGGCCGCCTCCGCGACGACCCGCGCCGCGTCCGCCAGGGCGGGGGAGTCGAAGCGCCCGTGCAGGAGATCCTCGGCCGGGAGCTCGCGGACGTGGATGGTGGTGACGCGAAACCCCTCGCGCACGAGCCGCGCCGCGATGCGGGCCGCGAGCGCCGAGGTCTTCGAGCGCGCAGAGACGCTTCCGGTGATGATGGCAATGCCTGACATGAGCACAGCATACCAAGGCCCGAGAGCGATGTCTACTATAACGGATGAATTATCCGTCCGGGCGGATCATGTTGCTGGAGGTCGGCCTCGGGGGAGGGGCCGTGTGTGGGCGCGCGTGGGAGGATCGGTATCCGGGCGCAAGAGAAGAAGAGGGCGCCGGTGGGGGGCCGGCGCCCTCTTCATGAGCGAACGCTCGCTCTCACGCGCACGAGCGCTCGCTCGCGGTCAGTTCTCGAACCGCACGTTGTCGAGGTAGTACGGACCGGAGTTGCTGGTCACGTTGAGGTTGAACTGCAGCTTCACGTCGCTGGCCCCTGCGTTCAGCGCGTTCTTGGTGGCCGTCGGCAGCGTGGCGAACTGGATCTTCACGAACTGGCCCCGGGTGAGCGGGGTGAGCGGGACGTTGCCGGCCCACTGGTTGTTGATGCCGGCCGAAGGGATCGAGATCAGCACTTCGATGTTCCCGACCCAGCTCGGGTTCGGCTGGGCGGGAGAGACGAAGAGATCGAGCGTGATCTTGTTGCCCACCGGGGCGAGGTTCGCCGAGCTGAAGTTCGGGCTGACGATCGCGTTGAACGCGGCGGGCGTCTTCACCTGGAGCGACGAGATGCCCTCCACCACCCGGCCCGTGTGGACCGACAGCTGGGCCTGCGCCGACGTCCACGCGCCCGGCTTCTCGAACCCGAGGATCGGGTTGTTGAGGAGGAAGTCCGCCATCACGTTCTTCCGGAACGGGATGAACACGCCCGTGAGGGCCTCCGAGATCTTGAAGCGCTGCCCGCCCGGCTCGTCCGGATCGGCCTCCAGCTGCTCGGAGGTCTGCGTGAACGGCCTCAGCTTCGCCAGCGTCGCGGTCGTGCCGAGATCGAGCCCGACGGTCGGGGAGCCCGTGGCGTCGCCGATCGGCTCATGGCACCCGCTGCACGACAGGGAGAACGCGCGACCCACGACCTGATCCGGGGTGAGCGCGCTGCCCATCGCGGTGAGCTTGCTCTGGATGCTCGTCCTGAGGGCCGAGGGCCCGGCGCCGAACGTCGCGAAGTAGTTGTTCTGGAGGCCGATCATCTGGCTCTCTCCGGCGTTCATCGTCGTCGGATAGCTCGGCTCGAAGGCGAAGCGGTTGATGTCGTCCGCCGCGACGAGCCGCTCCACGAGGCCCGGGAACGACGTGCTCCTGAAGGCGACGGCGCGCGCGTCGGTCGAGGCGGGATCGAAGAGCGGCGCGGCCGGGGTGTCCTTCACGAACGACGGGGTCACGACCAGCGTGCCGCTGCTCCCCGAGCCGCTGTGGAGGAGCCTGAACTCCCGGAGGTTCCACGTCGTGAAGGGCTCGGGCGCATTGCCGTCGACCGCGGGGGCGAAGAGGAACTCGTTGGTCCGGATCTGGCCGCCGTACGGCCCCGCGTTCTGGCCGTAATGATTGATGTGGAAGACGGGCTCGAACCCCCCGGGCAGGCCGTCGAAATAGAAGGCGAGCAGATCGTCCCTCCGTTCCGCCAGGCTCTTCGCCGGATCCGACAGGTGGTACCAGAAGTCGACGACCGGGCGGCACCCTTCCCGGCCAAGGCTCGGGGTCGGGTTGGGCAGCCGGCCCTCGAAGATGATGAAGTTGCGCATCTGGAACGCCCCCTCCGGGATGCCGGAGCGCCTGGCGAAGACGACGCGGTATTCACCGCAGTTGGCGCCGTCCGGCGGGGCGAGGTCGAAGCGGTTCGACAGGGTCGTGGCGACGTAGGCGTTCGGGGCTTCCTCATCGGCGAAAGGATCCCTATCGGCCTCCAGGCCCACGACGCGGGGGCAGTCGATCGGCCACCCGTTGATGGACCCGGCCGAGCCGGGGATCAGCACGTCGTCGCAGTGCGGGCCGAGGCCGATCCCGTCTGCGGCCTTCCGGTTCGTGTCCATGAACTGCCGGAAGAGCTGGAGGGGCGTCAGGCTGACGCCCGCCTGATCGATGAGCTGCTGGAGCACGTCCTTCAGCTTGAACGCGCCGACGATGTCGGTGTTCGTGACGACGAGCGAACTCCGCTCCTTGATGGGGAAAGTCAGCGAGAGCGCCTGGCCGGCCTCCGCGATCTCGCCCTCGGCGAGATCGGCAGGAGCGCCGTCCGTGGGCCCGAGATCCGCGCAAGAAATCGGCAGAATCGCGAGCGCGGCCAGCGCGGCGCGCCGCGCCCCCTGCCACGCGCCGGGGGAGGCAGAATCAGAATGAGAGCGCACCGGACTGCTCGAACTCGACAGCTTCGACGACATGAAACCTCCTGAGATGACCACGAAGAACGGCGGAGCCGCGCGAAAGCGCGAACGCGCGCTCGCGGATGGAACGAGCGGCCCGAGGAGGACGACCGCCGGCGAGCGCGCGCGTCGTTCACAAGGAGACGACGCTCGGCGCGCGCCGCATGGGCGGCGTGCCTCGCCGCGGCCAGCGCTGCCACGGCAGCCTGGCCTCATCGAGCCGCTGAATCCACCGTTCTTCGATGAAACGCCAGGGCGCCGGCGCCTCTCGGCGCGGCCGCCCGTGAACGTGGGGCGTATGTTAATACTGTTTAGGTACCGGGCAAGCGATATGAACGCTCGTGTTTGTACTCGCGTTAATTTTTCGCGGTCCGTGTCTGCGTCGGTTTCATGTCGATTTCTTGTGGTCCGTGTGAGCGTCGATGTCGTCGCCGCTGGCACAGGCGAGGCGATCCGGCTCGGTTGCTCGAACGTCGTGTGGAGTTCGCGGGTGGAGCCGTCGTCGTGGAAGCAATCACCGAGCCGCGGCGACGATGCGGCGCAGCGGCTCGGCGAAGGAGCTCGATGGATACCGCGCGAAGAACGCCGCCGCGCGCGCCCGCGCCTCATCGGCGCGCCCGAGGCGCACCAGCGCGCGGATCGCGATGAACTCCCGCTCTTCCGCCAGCCGCCCCTTCGGGAACTCGGCCTGGTGCCTCTCCAGCGCGGCGAGGGCGGCCTCCGGATCCTGCGCGAGCGCCGCTCTGGACGCGTCGACCAGGTTGGACTCCCGGACCAGGTCGTCGCCGTCCGCCGAGGCGGTCGTCTCCGGCGCCGGCGCGGCCGGCCGGGGGCTCCGCGGCGCCTCGCGGCGGAGGGCGGACGGGGGCGGGCGCGGCGCCTCGGCCGCCGGTGCTTCGGCGACCGGGGCCTCGGCCGCCGGCGACCCGGCCGGCTCGCGGCCGCCCGCGCGTGAGAGGAGCCGCTCCAGCGGCAGATCGGTGAGCACCGGAGGGGGCGCGATCGGCGCGGCGGCGTTCGGGGCCTCGCCGAGGGCAGCGTGGAGCCCTGCTCCGCCGGCCCCGATGCCCACCGCGAGGAAGATCCCCTTGATCCACGCCGGCACCGTGGCGCCGGCGGCCGCGCCCGCGGCCGTCTCGAGCGGCGCCACCCGGGCCGCGGTGCGCGTAAGCTCGGCGGACGTCATCGGGCGGATGGGCGCGGCGGCGCGGAGCAGCTCGCGTGCGCCCGGCGGAGCGCCTCCTCCCTCCTGGTTCCATCGCTTCGGATCGCTCATCTGGCCCCCCTGCGCGCGCGCTCGACCTCGGACTTCTTCAGGAGCGTCGCGAACTCCTTCCGCGCCGCGTGGAGCCGCGAGTAGACGGTCCCGATCGGGACGCCGACCAGGCGCGCGATCTCGTCGCACGGCATCTCCTCGATCTCGAACATGACGAACACGGCCCTTCGATCGAGATCCATGGCCGCGAGGATGCCCTCGAGCTGCAGCCGCGCCTCGCGGCTGGAGGTGATCTCTTCCGGGCCGCGCGCGGGGTCCGGCACGTCGTCCACCACCTCGCCGAGCCGCTCGCGGCGCGTGTGGGCGCGGCGGCGGTGCGACGCGGCGACGCGGCGGCAGATGGCGAAGAGCCAGGTGGTGATGGGGCAGGCCCAGTCGAAGGACGGGAGCCGCTGCTGGACGACGACGAAGACGTCCTGGAAGGCATCCTCCAGGTCAGGGTGCTGGATGCCGAACCGCTGGAGGGTCGCCCAGACGAAGTTGCCGTGCTCGGCGTGCAGGGCGACGAGGCTCCGTGGCGGCTGCTTGGCGTCGCGCAGGACGTCGGCTCGTAAGCACTGCTCCACGGGAGACTGAATGCCGGCAGCCCGTGGATCCTTCATCAAAACGTGAGGCCGACCCCCCCGAACGCCGCGGCGGCGAGCGCGGCCTGCTCCAGGCCCGTCGGCCGCCCGCCCTCGAGCTGGAAATCGTACCGTGTCACGGGGACGAAGAGGTCGATGCCGGTCTCGAGCCGCAGCGGTCCGAGGACGCGGACGCCGAGCCGCGTGCCGGCCCCGAGGCTGAGCCACGCGCGCGAGCCGACGTCGGTCGGCAGGATCGTCGGGAGGACGCCGTCGTCCCCGTAGATGACGGCGTAGATGGCGCCCGCCACCGCCCGGCCGCAGAGCCCGAGGGCGACCGAGCGGCTCCGGACCATCTCCAAGCACGCGCCGAGCCAGCCCGCCGTGAGCCCGAAGGCGAACGTCCGCTGGGCCGCGCGCTGCTCCGGGAGCCACAGCACGCCCGTCTCGAGCGTCCACCGCGGCAGGATCGACCATTCGCCCGACAAGGCGACGCCGAACCCGGGCGAGGGGACGATGCCCATGGAAGCGAGCCCGCGCCAGGCGACCGAGAGCCCGGGGGGCGGCGTGGTCTCGGCCTCCGCCGGCCAGGGGAACGGCGGCTCCGGCGCCCGCTCCGCCGCCGGAGGGCGCGCAGGAGGGGCCGGAGGGCGCGGCGCCTCGGCGGCCTGCGGGGAGCGCGGCGCCTCGGCGGTCGGGGGGGAGAGGCCGGCCTCTGGATCGATCGTGAGCAGGATGTGCACCGCCGCTGCGGCCACGATGCCGTCGCAGCTCTGAGTGTTGTCGGAGAGCTCGCGGACCGTCGGCGGGGAGCCGTCGCACAGCTCGGTCCGGATCGTGGCCGACCAGGCCCCGGGCTGCCCCTGCACCGCGGCCTCGATCGAGGCGGCCTTGCCCATCGTGACGAGCCCCCGCCCGAGCCGCCGCGAGATCTCGGCGCGGAACCGCGACGCCGACGGGCACCGCCCCTCCGCGCCCGCGAGGCGCACCCACGACACGTCCGCGGCCGCGCGATCGCACTCGGCCCGCGCGCTGGCCGGCGTGAGCGCCGCGCAGGCGCCGAGCGCCGAGACGAGCGCACGCACGGCCGGCGCGCTCACCCTCCGCTCCCTTCCTCTCGCCCGATCGATCCCTCTGCGGGGAAGGACGTGGGCTCGTAACGGGGGCGCGCCATGACGGCGAGGATGTTTCGATCGATGGCCAAACGGATCGGCGATGCTGTACACCCGGACGATTCGCGAGTCACCGGAATTTCTGGCGGGTGGTGGTGAAGGCCGTCGGTGAGCGAGACGGAGATCCGGTATTCATCCATTCGCGAGCCCGCAGCCCATGCACTCCCGCCCGACCACCATCGGCGTCCTCACGCCCTTCCTCGACGGCTTTTATTTCACGTCGGTCCTCAGGGGGATCCATCAGGAGGCGCAGCAGCGCGGCCATCGTGTCTTGGTGGTGCGCGGCACGCCAGCCTACGTCCAGGCGCCCTCGCTCGCCCGGGACCAGGTGGACGGGTGGATCGTCGTGCTCGCCACGGATGGCATCGAGCTCCTCGCGCAGGCGCGTGTCCCGCTCGTCACGGTCAGCTCCTGCGCCCCCGAGGCGGGCTGTCCGACCGTCATGGCGGACAACCGCGAGGGCGTCCGGAGCGCGGTGCGCCACCTGATCGAGCATGGCCATCGGCGCATCGCGTTCGTCGGCTGCATCGATCAGGACGACATCCGCGCGCGCTTCGACGGCTACATGGAGATGCTCATCGAGAGCGGGATCCCCTTCGATCCCGGCCTCGTCTTCGACGCCGACAACAACTGGCACTCCGGCGGCCAGCGCGCCGCAGAGGCCCTCATCGCGCGCAGGGGAGATCTCACCGCCGCGGTCGTCGCCACGGACAAGAACGCGCTCGGGATGATGTCGGCCCTCCAGGCCGCCGGATACCGCATCCCCGACGATCTGGCGATCATCGGCTTCGACGACATCACCGATGCGCAGTGGTCGGCCCCTCCGCTGACGACCGTGCGCCAGCGCTTCGACGCCCTCGGAGCGCTCGCGTACGAGCTCGTGCTGGCGCAGGTCGCGGGCCAGGTCGTCCCGTCCGGGCCCGTGCTCGCGCCGACCACGTTCGTCAGGCGGCGGACGTGCGGGTGCGACCCGCTCCAGGGCTTGCTCCACCCGAAGCGCGCGGCGCCCGACGACGACCTCGAGCGGCAGATGGTCGAGCTGCTCCTCCGCCTGCCGCTCCCGCCCGAGGCGCCCCCGGCGTCGGTGTGGCCCGGCGTCTCCGCCGTGATCGCGGGATATGCCGCGGCGATCGAGGGCGCCGCGCCCCCGCCCGCGGCCGAGATCGACGAGGCCTGTCAGCAGGCCGTCCGCCTCACGCCTGACGTGGAGAGCCTCATGGGGATCGTCCGCCTCCTCGGCCGGTCCGGAATGCGACGCCGCGCGCGCCTGGACAGGGAAGCAGCGGAGTCCGCGGAGGCGCGAGCCGAGGAGTTCCAGGAGCGGCTACGCCTCTCGCTCATGCTGGCTCGCGTCGAGACCGAGCGGCAGTTCGTCGACGACCTCGGGGCGCTCATGCGGTCCGATCACGAGGTGAGCCTCGCGCTGCTCGGCGGCACCCAGGAAGAGTCGCGCTCGCTCTCCTGGCTCGACTCGACCGCCGCCGTCTGGGGCTGCCTCGCGCTCTGGGAAGACCCGGCGACCCGCGCGCGCCTCGTCATCGCAGGCGCCTACAGCCGCGATGGCAGCCCGACTCCCCCGCTCGGCGCCCTCTGCGCGCGGGAGGATTTCCCGCTCGCAGAGCACTTGCCGCCCTCGACCGCCGGCGGCCCGTTCATGGTGACGCTCCTGCCGATCCGCACGCTCCACCACGACTGGGGGGTCCTCGCGATCGTCGGCCCGAGCTCGATCGAGGTCGCCGGCGACGAGGGCACCATCTCGATCTGGGGGGCGCTCCTCGGCGCCGCGCTCGAGCGGGACGCGCTCGTGCAGTCGCTCTCCGAGCAGCACGCGAGCCTCCAGGAGGCCTATCAGCGCGAGCGCACCCTCTCGGCCGCGGTGCGCGAGCTCGGCTGCCCGCTCATCCCGCTCATGCCCGGCGTGCTGCTCGTCCCGCTCGTCGGCGAGCTCGATGGAGATCGTGCCCGGCAGATGCTCGAGCGGGTGGTCGATGGGGTGAGCCGACACGGGGCGCGCTGCGTGCTGCTCGATATCACGGGCGTCCCGAGCATCGATGCCCAGGTGGCCCACGCGCTCGGGCAGACGCAGCGCGCGGCCTCCCTGCTCGGCGCCCGCGTCCGCCTCGTCGGCGTGCGGCCCGAGCTCGCGATGCGCCTCGTCGCCCTCGATATGCAGCTGGGCGATCTGTCCAGCCACCAGTCGCTGGCGTCGGCGCTCGAGGACCTCGCGTCGACCGAGGTCCCCTCGCTCCGCACGAGACGGAATAACGTGGCTGAAGCGACGCCGCGTTCGTCGCGCAACGCGATCTCGGATATGGGGCGTCGCGGAGGATCGGAGTGACGCTCCACGCGCCGCGCTGAGCGCGCGCGCAGCGCTGTGGCCCGCGCCCTCGGCGCGCCGCCGGCGCCGGTCTCGTCTGGGGCTGAGCACGTCTCGAACGTGCATGTCGCCTCCCACGGTGCTTGTCGAGCACGCAACATGTGCGGGACATTGCGGGGCGTCGCGAGGTATCGCGAGAGCTCGCGAGATGCCGAGCGATGTGCCGTGTCTCCCCGGCTCCACGCGCGCTGGACAGGAGATCCGCCGCCGGGCGATACTCGATCCATGCGCGTCGGCGACGTCGTCGGGGGGCGGTTCGAGCTGCTCGCGCTCGCCGGCTCCGGCGGTATGGGGGAGGTCTATCGGGCGCTCGATCGGGTGACAGGCACCACCGTCGCTCTCACGGTGGTGCTCGGGGCGGGCGTGCACGTGGCGCGGTTCGACCGGGAGGCAAGGTTCCTGTCGGAGCTCTCGCACCCTGGGATCGTGCGGCACGTGGCCCACGGGAGGACCTCCTCGGGGAGGTCCTATCTCGCCATGGAATGGCTCGAAGGAGAGGACCTCTCGCGGCGCCTCGTGCGCGGCCGCCTCACCGTCGAAGAGACGCTGACGCTCGGCGTGAAGGCCGCCGAGGCGCTGGCGGAGGCGCACGCCCGCGAGAACGTCCACCGCGATCTCAAGCCGAGCAACCTGTTCCTCGTGGACGGGCAGATTGAGCAGGTGAAGATCCTGGACTTCGGGATCGCGCGGCGGCTCGACGCGACGCCGATGACGCTGACCGGGGTCGCCCTCGGGACGCCGGCCTACATGGCCCCGGAGCAGGCGCGCGTCGGGTACAGCGCGCTCACGCCGCGCGCCGACGTGTTCGCCCTCGGCTGCGTGCTCTTCGAGTGCCTCGTGGGCGCCCCCGTGTTCGTCGGCGAGAACATCCCCGCGATCCTCGCGAAGATCCTGTTCGGCGAGGTCCCCTCGATCCGCTCGCTCCGCCCCGAGGTCCCCGCCTAGCTCGACGCGGTCGTCCACCTGACGCTCGCGAAGGATCCGGAGCAGCGCATCGGCGACGGCGCGACCGCCGCCGTGATCCTGAGCACGCTGCGCGCCGCCGGGGCCTCGGCCCGCGGGGCCGCGCTCGAGCGTCCCGAGGCGCTCACCGCGAGCGAGCGGCGGCTGCTCTCCGTGGACGCTGCTCGGCAAGGCGAGCACGTTCGTGGCGGTGTTCCTCGGGGAGATCGCCGGCGTCGAACTCGAGGGCGAGGAGAGCGCGCTGCTCTCTGCGGCCCGCGCGGACACGGAGACCATGGGGCGGCAGATGCGCCGCGCCTGGGAGGACTTCCTCGCCGCCGAGACGTCGGCGCACCCCGTCGTGCTCGTGCTCGAGGACCTGCACTGGGGCGTTCTGCCGACCGTGCGCTTCGTCGACGCGGCGCTCGGCTCGCTCGGCGAGCGGCCGTTCCTGGCGCTCGGGCTCGCGCGCCCCGAGGTCCACGAGCTGTTCCCGGCGCTCTGGGGCGGGCGCGCGCTCAACGTGATCCACCTGACCCGGCTGCCGCGGAAGGCCTGCGAGCGCCTCGTCCGCCACGCGCTCGGCGACGGCGTGGACGCGGAGACCGTGGCGCGCCTCGTGGTCCACGCGGACGGCCACGCGTTCTACCTCGAGGAGCTGATCCGCGCCGTGGCCGAGGGGATGGGCGACGCGCTGCCGGAGACGGTGCTGGCGATGGTCCAGGCGCGGCTCGCGGCGCTGGACGGCGAGGCGCGCACCGCGCTTTCTGCCGGTCCACGTGGTGACGGACGCATCGGCCATCGCGCCGGAGCCGATCGAGATCGCGCTGCCCAACGGGCGGGTGGTGCGGGTCCGGCCGGGCTTCGACCCGGCCACGCTCGAGCGGGTCCTGGCGGTCGCGGCCGAGGAGACGCCGTGCTGACGCTGCCGCCGTCGGTGCGCGTGTACATCGCAGCCGAGCCCACAGACCTGCGCAAGAGCTTTGATGGGCTGTCGGCCTTGGTCTCTCAGCGCTTCGGAGCCGACCCGCTCTGCGGGCATCTGTTCGTGTTCAGGAATCGGCGTGGTGACCAGGTGCGCGTCTTGTCTGCCCGCCGATCTGGCGGACGTGCGGAGCAAGCTCGAGCAGCTGGCGGCCGCCGGGCAGCTTCCGGAGCTCATCGAGCTGGTGCTCGGGCTTCTGGTCCAGCTGCGCGACAAGAACACCGCGCTCTCGGCGAGGCTCGCGAGCGCGCTGCGCGAGCTGTACGGCCGCAAGAGTCAGCAGGTCTCTACCGAGCAGCTGATGCTGATGTTCGCCGAGCTCGGGGCGGAAGCGCTGCCGGGGGCGGCGGGCTCGGAGCCCGGCGCGGACGCTCCGCCGCAGCCGGAGCAGGGGCTGGTGCCGCCACCCCCTGAGCCGCCGAAGCCACCGCGAGGACGGGGTGGGCGCGCCCCGCTCCCCGAGCACCTGCCGCGTGAGACGCGCGTGGTGCCCGTCCCTGAGGCGGAGCGGACGTGCCCGCAGTGCGGCTCGGACAAGAAGTGCATTGGTCATCGTACGACCGAAGCGCTCGAGTTCGTGCCGGCGCAGTTCAAGATCATCGAGGAGAAGCGGGAGAAGCTCGCATGCCCGCGCTGCCCGGAGCAGGGCGTATCGACGGCGGACAGCGAGAAGGTGATGGACCGAGGGCGTCCGGGACCGGGGCTGCTCGCCAGCATCCTTGTCGAGAAGTTCGAGGACTCGATGCCGCTGTACCGGCAGACGCAGCAGTACGCGCGCTTCGGCGTGTCGCTGTCGCCGTCGACGCTGGGAGACTGGTCCGCGTTCGCGCTCGATGTGCTCGCGCCCGTGGCCGAGAGGCTCGGGGAGCGGGTGCTGGACTCGTTCTATCTGCGCGCCGACGACACGGGGATGCGGGTGCTGGATCGAGATCATCCGGCGGGGGTGAAGCGAGGCCACATCTGGGCCTTCGTCGGCGCGGATCTCGTGGCGTTCCTGTACGCACCGGACTGGAAGGCGAAGCATCCTGCCGCGCTGCTGCAGGGCTTCACCGGCGACTTGCAGGGCGATGGGTACGCGGGCTATGGCGCGATGCTCCGCGGAGGCGACGACGGCGAGATGATCGTGCCCGAGGAGCGCCGGCTCGGCTGCGGGATGCACATCCGCGCCAAGTTCGAGAAGGCGGCCAAGGGCGGCGACACGCGAGCGGCGGTGGCGCTCTCGTGCTTCAAGGTCATCTACCGAACCGAGGCGACCTGCAAAGAGGAGGCGCTCTCCACGGCGGCGCGCCTGCCGCGCCGGCAGGAGCGGTCGCTCCCCGTTGTCGACGAGCTGTATCAGTGGATTCACGAGCTGCACCTGCGGCTCGTGCCAGGCACGCCGCGGGCTCCGACAAGGGCGCTCAGCGCCTGGCCATCGGTTACACGATCTTCGGCACGTGTCGGATGCACGGAGTCAACCCGCTCGCCTGGGCGACAGACGTCATCGGCAAGTTGCAGGCGGGCTGGCCGCGCGATCGGCTGGACGAGTTGCTGCCCGACGCCTGGGCGACATCGTCGCGCGCGACTCCGAGCGCCGGCGACGCCGACACGACCTGAACAACGCGAGCCTCGGCCGGCGACGCAGGCGGATGCCGCCCCGCCGGGCCCTCTGTCAGGACCGCTGTGCCCGCAATGAATCGTGGGCCGACGCCGCCCCGCGCCCAGCATCGTCGCCCCCGGCGAAAACCGCAAGGGGCCGTCCCCATGGCGATGGCCGGGTGGCTACGGCGCGCCGCCTCGACCAGGTGGACATCGACGCGGCCGCGCCGCCCTCGACCAAGTGGACGTCCGCACGGCCGCTCCTGACCCCGCGGCCGCTCGTCTGCATGGCGCTTCCCCAAGCGAGCGGCATCCTCTTGCGGGATACAGTCGACCTACCACCTCAGCGACGGCGCCGGATGCCGAGGACGACCGCGGCGCTCTGCCGAGGAGTACGAGCAAAACCACGCCGACCCACACCAAATCCCAGGGATCCGAGCTAAACGACACGGCCCACCGCGCCGCACGCGGCAGGTCACGCTCTTCTTTTCATCAGGCAGCGCATCCTTTCATGAGCCGGCCCTTCCGGTCCGCCGGAACGTGCGGACCCCGCCGCGGTGTTCCTCGACGCCCCGGCCCCGCTATCGTCTAGGGCGCCGTGTACGTTGGCGCGATCGCGAGCTCGCCGGCGTTCAGCGCCGCGACATGCCCGAGCTCGACACAGGTGGACGGCGACGGTCCTGAGCTCGCCGGCGCTAAGCGCCGGTGTCCAGTCGCCAGCGCCCGACGTCCCCCTCGACCCGTACGGCGGCCCCGACGCCGCCGGCGTCGTCCTCGACGTTGCGGCCGCGGCGCCTGCTCCGGCGACATATAGGGCGACGCCCACGACGCTCCAGACTAGGCCGGATAGTTCTCGACTATGGCGACCAATCACAACAAGAATCAGGATGAGCACAGGGGTTCGTCGCAAATCGCGTCGATCCTCCACCATTACAAGCAAGCGCTGATTCAGCGCTGGGCCCGCCTCGTGCTGGACGATCCGGGCGTGCCCGAAGCGGACAGGCCGAGCGAGCCGGAGTTGATCGACCCAATCCCGAGCCTGCTCGACTGAATCATTGAAACTCTCGTTCGACCTGATGTCCAGGCAGATGGGGGGAGGGCCACGCCGTCGATTTGTGCACGACGAAATGGCAGGACTCGTCAAGTCACACCGCCGGACGCAACGGCTTCCCATGCGACTGAAGCATCGAACACCATGGCTATATATCCAGCAATGATACGGATGTGCGGTCGTCCCGAACATCCAAAAATTGCGACTCGTCCAGCTCATGGCAGCGGACGGCGAGGTCTCCGGGAGCAGGCTACAGCCGGCGGTTCTCTCGGTGTGGTATGAGCGGATGCACTAGCTTGAAGACAAGATGGTCCAGCAGTCGACGCAGATGCTCGAGACAGTTGTTCGGCAATTTGCGATGAGCATATGAACATCAAATGTTGACGAGTTGGACCATGAAAACGGGTTTCGGCGCTTGACGTCTTGTTGGCCGCGCCATAGTGTTCGATATCGTCATAGGATCGCCTTTTCTCGATGGCGAGAGAGCCTGACGCACTTTGGGGCCCTCATCTATTGGGCGAGCCGGAGGTTCAAACGTGCGCGCATCGGAGCCGGACGTCGTCGTCGTCGGAGCAGGCATTGCGGGAGTCGCCGCGGCGACCTCCCTGCGCCGCGAAGGTGTCGACGTCTTGCTGATAGAGCGCGAAGAGACGCCCTCCAGCCGATTCCATGGCGAGATGATTCAGCCCTACGGATTGTCGCTTTTGTTGCGCCTGGGCATCAGCTGCTTGGACGACGCGACGCGACGGATTACGGATTACCGATTTGTCGATTGTGATGCAGACGGGCGTCGCTGTGACGGGCTGACCGTGGCGTATCCGGCGGGGACGTATGCGGTCGCGCATCGCAGTGAAAGACTGATCGAACGCCTGTGGACACATGCCGCCGCAGTTCTCGGTGATCGATTTGTGCGAGGCGCAGAGATACGCGCAGCCGACAGCGGGTCGATAGACGTAGACAGGCCCGAGTTGCTGATTGACAGCGCCGGCGCGCCTCCTCGCCGGGTCAGCCCGCGCATCGTGATTGCCTGCGACGGCCGGAATTCCGCGCTGCGTCGTCTCGTCAGCGGACGTGCACCGGTGCCGCGGTGCTCGGTGGCTGGCGCGCCGCTCGACTTGATTGTCGGCGGTGAAATAAGCGTCGGAGCGGCGGACCCGCGAACCGTCCACGTGATGCGCATTGGGAGCGCCGGGACCTTCTCCGTCTTCGGCTTGGATCAAACATCCCAGCGTGTCTACTGGAATACACCAAGTGACAAGGGAGGACCGAGGGCACTTCGAGACCGCTTTGTCGAGACCTTCGCTATGCTCCCCCCACCCTGGCGTTTCACCGGCTTGGGAAGCCTAGTTCGCGCCATGCCCGCAGAGACGCGTTGGAACGGCCCGCCGGTTCGCGGACGTTGTTTCTTTGCGGGCGACGCAGCGGCGGTGACGACGCCGCTCGGCGGACAGGGAATGACGTGTGCGCTCGAGCACGTGACCGCCCTCCTTGGCATGTCCATCTTCACCGCGGCTTTGACCCCGGCGCGGCTCTGGCTGTTACCGAGCAGGCTGCTTGATGGCCGGAAGATCCGGCTCCGTGATGGCCATCGTCGACCCGGATCTCCGCTCACCGCGATTGCAGCGAGGCGAGGCACCGGGGTGACTGCGGTGGTCGCAGAGCGCCGGTGCGTTCAGTCGGTGTGGAGGGGGAGGCGGTCATCGCCGTCGAGGACGGCGTGGTAGCGAGCGAGAGCGTGGTCGAGCCGATCGAGGTAGTGGAGCACGACGTCGACGGCGTAGAGGCGAGGGCAAAGCGGATCCGGGTCGCTCGGGTAGGGCGCGGTGAGCGCGTCGCGGGCGAGCGCGAGGGAAACGACGAGGGCGGCGACTGCGCTGCCCTCGACGTCACCGCGCCGCGTGTCCCCCTCGGCCAGGGGGGCGGGGTTCATCCGGGCTCCTCTGCGTCCAGTTGCAGGATGCGGCTGAAGACATCGCGCTCGACGAGCTTGCGCTTCTTGCGCGCAGCGGCTCGAAGAGCGGCCGTGGCGAGTCGGTCGGTGTCGCGCAGGCTGCCGGCGGCCGCCTCGTGCAGCATCGCGATCGCGTCGGTGGTGAAGAGCTCTTTCGCGCAGCCGACTCGGTTGAGACGTACACGCAGATAGTCGGCCGTATCGTCCGGCGTGAGCGGATCGATGGTCAATCGGTAATGGAGGCGCGAATACAGGGAGCGATTGCGGCGCACGCGGAGCCGCTCGCCGAGCTCGGGCAAGCCAAGCAACACGAGCGAAAGCAATGCGCGGCTATCCCAGGCGTAATTAAGGAGTATGTGAAGATGATCGAGTGTATCCTGATGAAGTAGATGGGCCTCATCGAGGACGAAGACCGGAAATACTCGTTCCTTCGCGAGTTCCTCGACGTGCGTGCTGACCGCGTAGAAGACGTCTCCAGCGGTGCTGCAGCGCGCGAGACCGAGCGCCAGACAGAGCTGGCGATAGAAGTCCCGGCGTCCAAGCGTCACGTTGGCGCAGTAGGTCAAGCGAAACGTCTGCGGCGAAAGGGCATGACGGAGCGCGCGGAGGAGACACGTCTTGCCAACGCCTGGGTCACCAGCGAGGAGCACGCTCTTTCTGGCGTGCACCGCTTCGATGAGCATCTCGAGTATCGCCTGCTTGGACGGAGGGAGCCAGAGCTCGCCGTCTTCGACCTCCTTTGAAAATGGCTCTGCGGTGAAGCTGAAGTAGCTACAAAAGTCCATGGTCATTCCTCCTCGCCATCGCGGGGCGTTCGTCCGAGAGCCTTGTCCAGAAGCGTTTTCGGCGGGTCGAAGGGCACCCGCGCCTCGTGCGCGACATCAAGGTTGCAGGCCGGCCGCGGGCGACGGGCGTTCTTCACCGGATCGACCCGGTGCAGGGCGAAGCGTTTGCCCTCGTGTTCGATCCAGGGCGGCTCGTTCGGCGTGACGAGGCACCGCGACACCGTGACGAGGTGGCCGGCGAGGAAGCCGAGATCGGTCTCCCAATCCTCTCCATCCATCGAGAGCGTGCTGTCGCGTCGGACGCGCCGACGGGCCTGGGTCGTGAGCGCGTCGCGGAGCTTCCGCTCGTCGAGGTTGTCGGTGACGTGGGGATACCCCTCGTACACCTGCGCGGGGGATTTGCCGAAGAGCGCCGCGTGCGGTGTGCGGTGGTAGTGCTCGTCGACCCAGGCGTAGAGCCGGACGTTGAGGTCGTGCAGCGAGCCGAGCGCTCCGGTGAAGTCCACGCACCTCTCTCGCAACGTCCTCCAGAAGCGCTCCATCTTGCCGCGCGCGGGGGCGTCGTACGGACGGGCGTGGATCAGGGTAGTGCCGAGTCGCTCACACGCCAGGTGCAAGGTGTGCCCGCGGTAGGTCGAGCCGTTATCCAGGTAGAGGGCGTCGGGAGCGCCATGTTTGCGCAGTGCTCGGATGAAGAGCGCCAGCATGTCGACCTCCCGCTCGGCGCTCATCGCCTCGATCGCGAGGATGTACCGGGAGGCGTCGTCGAGCAGCGCGTGGATCCGCACCGGCGCCACGCTGCCGCCAACGAGGATCGGTGACACATGACACACGTCGCCGTGCCACAGAGCGCCGGGGTGCTCGGCCTGCCAGCGCAACCGCACCTTGCCGCCCGTGCGATCGCGCAGCGCGACGCGATCAAGGCGGTGTTCGGCGTACAGGCGTCGCACCGTGGTGGCGGAGATGGCCTCCTTGTCGATCCGGCCCGCCGCGATCAGCGTGTCGAGGATGAGCGAGACCGAGGCGCTCGGGTGCTCTTCTCGAATGTCGAGCAGCATCTGCCGTTGCTCGGGGGTGAGCTCGCGCGCCCGTCCCTTGTCCTTGCGGGGCTTGGGACGCAAGCCTTCGAGACCTTCGGTCTTGTACGCGTAGTACCAACGCTCGAGCGTGGGGACCGAGTAAGTGCGCGGAGAATGGGCGCGCGGTGGGCGAAACCGCTGTTTGCTCAGGTCGGCGAGCGCTTCGGCGAGCTCTCCCCGGTCGAGCTCGCGGTGCATGAGCGAGCCGATGATCTCACTGCGATAGAGCGCTACCGCTTCCGCGTGGTCCTTCGGCTTGAGGGGGTCTTGCACGTCGTGTCCTTTCCGGACCGGTGACACCGCACCGGCCGCACAGCCATCCAAGCGCAAGGCGCTCCGCCGACCGAGGATCCAGCCGGGTGGAGCCCGACATGAGCCCGAGAAGCGGGCCGCTCGCCATCACGCAGCTCGCGCGGCGCCGGCCATGACGGCGGCCTCGAGGACCTCGGCCGCAAAAGGCGCCATCGCGACGAGCGTCATCGCGGCCCGCTCGGCCCGCTGCCGCAGCGAAGCAGCAAGGGGACTGGGGCGGACTGACGGAAAGAGGCGCCCCTGGTCGATGGCGCGTAACCAGCGCCGCACGGTCGCCCAGCTGTCGGCATCGAAGCTGGCAGACCAGGGGCTGACACGCCGCCGCACCTCGATGAGCGCTGCACTGGCGATGCCGACGAGCAGCAGGGCCAGACCGATCGCCGTCGCGGCGAAGTGCCGTCGCGGTGCGACGCCCCGCGGTACGACCGTGATCGTCGCGCCGCAGCGGCGGCATCGATAACGGCGCACCTCGATCGTGACGAGCCCGCCGCGCTCGCCGGCAGCCAGCGGCCCGCGTACCTGCCGGGACCGCGAGCCGTGACCCCACAGCCCCAACCCGCCCCCCAGCGGGCAAGCCGCGGCACCGCAACGCGGGCAGCGGGCTGGCCGCGCGCGATCTACGGTGGGCGGTGAAGCGAGCCAGCCTTTGACATCGAGGTCCAGATGGACGATCTGTTGAGGGCTCCGCTCTTTCAAGCGATTCGGAGCACGACGGGAGGGGGCACGCGGCCAAACGAGCTCCTCCCGTCGCCTATTTTGTGGCCCGCGCCGCGCCGATGCTCCGCTCCTGTCGCTGACCTACCCCGTTCGTGACGCGGACGGGCGAGGAGTCGTGCTGGTAATTTTCGGGAGACGAAGGGAATGCGCGCTCCCTCTTTTCCTGTGCACCCGCATTCGACCGACGCGATCGTGCTCAGGAGGAGCTACGCTGAGAATTTGATCGAACGCGGCGCAATGCATCGCCGGAGAAGGTCCTGGCAGCTTGCTGCCCCCGGACAACGTCGCCATCGACCATGATCCGCCTCGGCGATGGTGCGCTGCGGTGAGCCGGCCGCCCCGCCATCAAAGAGCTGGCTCGACAAGCGCATCATCGGCATCAACGACGGTGCTCAGTAACACTCTGGCGAGCGCAGCGGGAATACGCTGCTGCGGTGGCGCGCTCCTATCAGCGCGCAAATGCATTGAATTTCGTTCTGTACCACGTCTTCTTCTCGCGAGAGCGGTTCGTCCAGCGGATCTCGCGGAATGTGGTCAGGCGTTGGGCCATCGATACATCCCTGGCCGACCTCGCGGGTCGGCTCTTTTCCGGAATCGATGCCCGTGGTCCCACGGTGTCGGAATTTCTTCGTGCGTTGGGAGTGCTCAATTCGCTACGCCTCTCGCGGTCAATTCTTGCGACGCCGCGACGTGAATCTTGTGACACTACCCCAGGGGCCACTTCAGCCCGGCGCACGCTCCGCTCATGCGTGGGCATCACCATGTCTGCACCGGTTGGTGCGCCCATGCACGCCATCAATAGATCGAATCAAATAGGAGTGAGTGGAATGAATGCGACCGCCCATTCCCCGGAAGACTGTCACAGACTGTTTGTGACGTACGCCCAAGCACGCGATCTCGACGGACTCGTGAGCCTTTTCGACGACAACGCGCTTCTCGTCGTGCCCTCGGCAAGCCTGGATGTCGCGGCGGCGAAGGCCGCGCCCGAGGTGCGAGGTAAGGAATCCTTGCGCGACAACTTGAATACATTCCTCTCCCGGAATCCGACGTTCGTTATCGATGACACCAAAGTCCACCAGACCGGCGACATCGCTTTGGTGAGCTCGGTGTGGAGGGTGGAAGGGGAGCGACCCGGTGGCGCGAAGCTGCAGATGGCCCACATCAACAGCTCGGTGATGCGTCGGCAGCCGGACGGCTCCTGGTGCATCGTCATCAATTGGACGGCCGTAGACGAACGCGGCTCGTGCGCATAGAAGTCATCTGAAGGTCTGCTCCATGGGCATGACGGCTGCTGTTTCGCCTGGCGCTCGAGCCCTTCGGCACACGCCCCGCCTTCGGGTGCGGCGTGTCGCCAACCTTCTTCATAACGGAGCCACCCGCGCAGCCCACTACCGGCACGTCATGCCGGTGTGCTACGAGCGCGTCACGAGCATATACACCCGGATTTGGGGAGAATCGTTCCACTTCGCGTCGTTCCGGCCGGGAGAAACCCTCGCGGAGGGTATCCGCTCCAGCGAAACCAAGCTCGCGGATGCGGGGGAATTGGGGCCCGGTAAGTTCTACGTGCCGGATCGAGCCGCGCTCTTCGGGCAATGCGCGCGTGTGCTTCGATCTGGAGGAAAGTACGTCGCCCATGACTGGTTCATGCGCAACCGCCTCGACGCCGAGGAGCAGCGCGGGCACATCGCGCCGCTCTGCCGTTTCCACGGCATCCCCGGCCCCGGCTCGCTGTCGGCGACACGATCGACGCTGGATGCCACCGGGTTCGATACGCTTCATTTTTGCGCCATTGCGGAGGACAGCGGCATCCTGCGGAAGTGGAAATTGATCGAACAGCGAATCGTCAATGGACTTCGCCGATATTCGCCGAAGCTGATCCCGCGGACCCGTCGGACGCTCGTGGACGGCGGCTACGCGCTGCTCGACGGCATCCGTGCCAACGCGTTCGTGATCGCCTGCGGCATTGCGGAGAAAGGAGAGCAGTGATGACAACGCTGGTCACGGGGGCGACCGGCTTCATCGGCGGCAATCTCGTCCGACGCTTGGTCCGAGACGGCCACCGGGTCCGCGCGTTCGTGCGCCCGTCCGCCGACACTTCGGCGCTCGACGGCCTACCCGTTGAGCGAGTCGAAGGAGATCTCCGATCACCGGCCTCGGTGAGCGCTGCGCTGAGCGGGTGCGAACGCGTATTTCATTGCGGAGCGAAAATCTCCGTCGCCAGCCGGGGCGCCGAGGTGATGCGTGAGCTCTTCGAGACGAATGTCCTCGGGACCATTCATGTGGTTCGGGCCGCGCTCGCCCACGGCGTCAAGCGCGTGGTGGTGACGAGCTCGCAGAGCACGGTCGGCATTATCGACGACCAGCCCGGGACTGAGCGGACGCCGTTCGATCCCCTGGAGCGCCGGCTACCGTACGCGCTTACCAAGAGTGCAGCGGAGCAGGAGACTTTGCGCGCGATGGTTGATGGTCTCGACGTGGTGATCGCGATCTCCACGACTGTCGTCGGTGCTGGCGATTTCCGTCCGTCGCGCCTCGGTCGCGCGATTCTTGAGGTTATGCGTGGTCGGATGCGCGCCTACATCCCGGGTGGAATCGAGTGCGTTACAACCGACGACATCGTGGACGGGCATGTATTAGCTATGGAGAAAGGCCGGAGAGGGCAACGGTACATCTTCTCGTCCGGGTTCCTGACCATCGACGACATCCTAGACGTGGCCAGCGAGACGAGCGGCTGTCGAAGACCCTCGCTACGGTTCCCGCCCATGGCGATCGCAGCGCTGGCGCGTGCGTGTGATGCCCTGATGCTGCCAGATATCGATCGCCCATTCACCTCGGGCGCAGTGAGCCTCCTGCGCAGCGCACGCCGGGTCGACTGCATAAAGGCGGTGAGCGAACTCGGGTTCCGTCCATCAGATCCACGGGCGGGAGTCGCCGATGCGTGCTCCTGGTTCATCCGCCGTGGCCTCGCACCGGAGGCGGTGCGCCTGCCGCGGGCTCACCAGACAGATACCCACCTCGGGAGGCAAGAATGAGTTTCCACTATCAGCCCCTTCTGGCCGACCACGCGAAGCCGCCGTCGTTCGAGGAAGCGCGGCTCATCCGCCAGCAGGCGCGCGCCACCGGCCTGCATCCAGACTACTGGTACCCCGTCGCGCGCAGCGGCGCCGTTCGTCCCGGTCAGGTGATCAGCGTACGGTTCTGGGGTCGGGACATCGCCATCTTTCGTGGCGAGGACGGGCGCGTCCGTGCGCTGGAGGACCGGTGTCCGCATCGCGCCGTCAAGCTGAGCCTCGGCAATGTGAACGCGAACGACCTCGTGTGCGGTTATCACGGCTGGCGGATTGGGGAGAGCGGCCGTTTGGTAGGTGTCGGCCACGAGCTGTTCGGTCGCCGACTGCCCGTGTGCGGAGTCGATGCGTTCCCTGTGCAGGAGAGGCACGATCTGATCTGGATCTTTCCTGGAAACGCATCAAATTCCTCAAGCCAATCGATCCCCGCGATACCAGAGTTGGAATGTGAGCATCCCTGGCCCTGCGCACGGATCGACATGGTGTTCCGAGCGCATCATTCCATCTTGGCCGAGAACATCAACGATTTTACGCACGCGTATCTGCATCGCAGATACAATCCTTTCGTCGGCGCGACGATCGACAAGTGCGAGGAGATCGGCGACAAGGCGCATATTAGCTACGCGACGCTGACTGGGCAGGGGCGATTCTCCAAATACTTCGTTGACCGCTCCCGGTTCGCGACGGATCGTACGGATCTGTCCTACGAGTACCCGCATCATTTTGCCAGCACGCGCGGACTGATCAAGAGCTGGGCGTTTGTTCTTCCCATTGATTCCCGCACCACGCAAGCGTTCTTCCTCTTCTACTTCGGAGCCATCCGGCTCCCGCTGCTGCCCTTCCAGTCTCCGCGATGGCTGACGAACCTGATCATCCAGAGCGGCAAAAATCTGACCATCCGTCCGATCCTGGAACAGGATCGGATGGCTATCGAGGCCGAGCAATGCGGATACGAACGCCACTTTGCGATGCCTGCGCTCGAGCTGAGTCCGGCAATTCTGCTGATCCAGCGCCTAATGATCCGGAAGTGGAAAGAATATGTCACGGGTGCTGCCGCGCCGACGGAGAGCTCGGAGGAGACGCCATGACCCAACGATTCCCTTTCTCTCCCTATCCAACCGGCTGGTACCGGGTTGCCTATACTGACGAGTTGCGCGTGGGGCAGGTAGTGCCTCTGCAGTATTTTGGTAAGGCGCTCGTGCTGTTCCGCACGACCGATGGCCGAGCGCATGTCCTAGACGCCCACTGCCCCCATCTGGGTGCGCACCTGGGCATAGGTGGGACGGTCGTCGGTGAAACGATCCGATGTCCGTTCCACGGCTGGCGATTCGACGGGAGCGGCAGGTGTTCCCACGACGTGCCGTGCGCGAAGGTTCCCGGCTGGACGGTCGAGGAGATCAACGGCGTCATCTTTGCCTACCACGATGTGCACGGAAAGGCGCCATCGTGGCATGTTCCGCCCCATCCCGAGCTCCATTCGGCCGACTGGACGCGCATGCGCGTCATCGGCCGTTGGCGTGTCCGCACCCACGTCCAGGAACTCAACGAGAACGGGGTCGACCTAGCGCATTACACGGTCGTCCACGGAGTCGCCTTCGAGCGCACTCTCGATGATTCGGTCGAGACCGACGGGCCGCTGCTCACTTTTCGGATGACTCCGCGCTACCGGCAGAAGATCCTGTCGTCATTCCTGCCAGCGGCCCGCGGGTCGCTGGAGATCCGCTACTACGGACTGGGGACGGCATATGCGCGTGTGCACGTCGAATCGGTGGTGAAGGTCGCATTCACAGTCATGACTCTTCTCACGCCCATAGACGATGACCACGTCGACATCCACATGACGATGAGTATGCGGAAGCTATGGAGCCCGCTCGCCACGCGTTGGATGTTCTCGCAGCTGAGCAGACAGAGTGTGGCCGCTCTTACCGAGGACGTCCCAATCCTGGAGAACAAGATCTACCGCAGCGCGCCGCTCTACGGCAAGGGCGACGGTCAGATCGCTCGCTTCAGGCGCTGGGCCACGCAGTTCTACGCAGAAACCGAAAATGAGAGAAAGGCGGTTGCAGATGGCGAACGCTGACCGGCATGCCGTGTCGGCGGCGACGCCGGGAGTCGCGATGCGTCGTGCCGCGCAGGCGCTGATTGCACAGCAGCATCCGGAAGGGCGCTGGGAGGGAGAGGTCATCTGGTGCCCGATGATCGCCGCGCAGTACGTGCTGGCCGCGCACGTGATCGGCCTTCCGATAGCGTCGTCGCGGCGCCAGGCGCTGCTGCGGCAGTTCGAGAGCTCGCGGCTGTCGGATGGCACCTGGGGGCTTTACGTCGAGACCGCGCGCTCTCATGGCGCGCCGCGGTCCTCGCTGTTCGTCACCGGGCTCGTCTATGTCGCGGCGCGGCTCCTCGACGTCCCCCCGGATGATCCGCTGCTCACCCGTGGCAAGGCTTTCATCGACCGTGCGGGCGGGCTGCTCGACATCCCGGCCTGGGGCAAGTTCTGGCTGGCTGTCGTGAACCTGTATCCATGGCACGGGGTGGCACCGGTCCTTCCCGAGCTTTGGCTACTGCCGCGCTGGCTGTTTGCTCATCCCGGGAATTTCTACTGTCACCTGCGGCGTATCTACGCGCCCATGGCGTACGTATTTGCGTCGGGGCATCAAGGCCCGCTCACGCCGCGTATTCTGGAGCTGCGGCACGAGCTCTTCGCACGGCCCTGGACGGAGAACAACTTCGCAGCCGCCCGTTATCGCAGCCGCCCGGAGGATCTGTGGCGACCGCCGACCGTGCGGTTCCGCGCCGTGCGGCGGCTGAGCGTCCTCTATGAATGCGCCGCACCGAGTTGGCTGCGGCGCCGCGCCATGGCGCGACTGCTCGCGTACATACGCTACGACCTGCGTACGACATCGCACACCGCGATTTCGGCGGTGAGCGGCATCATCGACGCCATCGCCCTTTGGCTGAACGATCCAAGCGACACCGACCTTGCCCGCGTCTGGTCGCAGTTCGATGAGATGTGGACATGGATGGACGACGAGAGAGGACTGAGAATCGCCGGTGCGCGAAGTGCCACCTGGGACTCGGCGTTTGCGCTTCAGGCCCTCGAGTTCGCGTGTCACGACGACGCAACGCGGAGGTCGCTGCAAAGGGGGAGGCGCTTTCTGGCAACCCAGCAGATTTTCGAGAAGCTCCCACAGGCTGAGGAATTCCACCGTATCGATCCACAGGGCGGCTTCTGCTTCGCCGGGGTCTGGCATGGGTGGCCTGTCAGCGACTGCACCGCCGAGGCGATTTGCGCCCTCGGGCCCGCTCTGAGTGCGGAGGCGCTGTCGCATGCGGCTGAGTTCATCCTGCGCTGTCAGAACCCCGACGGAGCGTTCGGGACATATGAACCGCGGAAGACCCAGTCAACGCTCGAGTGGTTGAACCCTGCCGAGATGTTCTCGGCCTCGATGACGGAGCATTCGTTCGTCGAATGTACTGCGTCGTGTATCGCCGCACTGCGGGCGGCTCGGGGACGCCTTGACCCCGACCTGCGCGTGCGCAGCGAGAAGGCCGTCCAGCGTGCGGTGGGCTGGCTCGTCGGCCAGCAACGACGGGACGGCTCGTGGCCGGGGTTCTGGGGCGTGCATTTCATTTACGGCACGCTCTTCGGCATCCGCGGTCTTGCCAGCGCGGGCGGTCATGAGAAAGCCGTCGCCCGTGGATGCGAGTGGCTTGTCGCACGGCAGAATCAGGACGGCGGCTGGGGCGAACATCACGACGGCTGCCGGTCTGGCACGTACACGCCGCATCCGGAGAGCCAGGCCATCCAGACCGCGTGGGCACTTCTCGCATTGATCGAAGGAGGCTCCTCCGAACACGCGGCTCTCGACGCTGCGGCGCTATACCTGGCACGCACCCAGTCGATGGACGGGACATGGCCGGAGCAGGATCACGTCGGCGTGTTCTTCCGGACAGCGCTCATCCAATTCCCGCTCTACAGGACATACTTCCCCCTATGGGCCTTGGCCGCCTACGTAGATCGAAGGGGACATGTGTGACGTTGGAGACCGAATTGTCGATTGCGCCTCGGCCTGCAGCGAGCGTTCCTCCGAATCGCATGATCCAGGCTGTGGTGATCCGTTTTCTGACGATCCTTTGTGCGATGTCCGATATGTTGGCGAAGCGACCCGCCTGTCGCGTGCGCGGCGGTCCAATGCTCGACTCAATAGAGGCACCACGCCAGGGGGCGGACGGATGTGTCACTGCGGGTACCCACGCTCTCAACTAGGAGGAGCACCTTTGCGCAGTTCGGCCTGGCCGTCGTGGACGAGCAGCATCGCTTCGGGAGAGATAGGAATCACGACCAGTTTCGTGTGTTAAGAGCTATCTATGGGCGGTCCTGGGTAGCATAACTCGCGCTTGCGAAGCGTAAGTGTCCGCGGAACCCGCCCGCGCGTGTGGCCGTCGGCGACTCAGTCGTCATTTCGGCATCCATGACGCGGCCGGCTCGGCGACGGGGCGCGGTCGACGAACGGGCGGGCGCCCAGCCGCCGCGGCCTCAGGCGAGCGCCATTGCGGTGGTGCAGGTTTCGGCAGGGCACGATACGGCACGAGGACGAGCTATGGGGGAACAGAGTATGCAAGAGCGCACGGCCAGACAGCAGGCGGTGACCGGCGCGGGAGCGGCGCCGCCGCCCGCGCCCAACGTGCCGCCGACCGCCGCCGAACGCGAGAGGGCAGAGCGGTTCTGCCGAGCCATCCTGCCTGCAGCGTCGCGCACCTTCGCGCTAAGCATTCGCGCCCTGCCTGGTACGCTAGGCCGCGCCGTCCTGGCCGCGTATCTCATCTGCCGCATCGCCGACACGGTCGAGGACGAGCGCACGATCGTGCCCGCCCAAAAGGCCGCGCTGCTCGAGCGGCTACTCGACTGCTTCGACGGGCCGGCAGCGGCTTCCGCATTCCCCGCGCTCGTCCCCGCACTCGGCTGCAACCCCGAGCACGCCCGCCTCGTGCGCCACACGCCCGACGTCTTCACCCTGTTCCGCGCGCTGCCGTCGGGCACGCAGCGTCACGTGCGCCGTTGGGTAGTCGAAATGGTCGAGGGGATGAGCCGGTTCGTGCTGCGCTATCCGAACGGCATCCGCGTTCAGACGCTCGACGAGTTCCGCGAATACTGCTACTATGTGGCCGGAACTGTGGGCTACATGCTCACCGATCTCTGGCACGAGCACTCGCCGAACGTCAGTCGCCGCCGGTACGCGGTGCTCCGCCGCCACTGCCGGGCGTTCGCTCAGGCGCTGCAGACGGTAAACATCCTTAAGGACGTGGCGCTGGACGCGGCGGCCGATAACGCGATCTACCTGCCGGAGCAGTTGCTGCAGCTCCACGGCAGCAGCCACGCGACGATGCTCGCGCCCGAGTTCGCGCGGCAGAATCACGCCGCCGTGACCGAGCTGATCGAAATCGCCTGGCGCGACCTCGAAGAGGCTCGCTTGTACCTTCTCGCCCTGCCGCGTCGCGCGGTGGCGATTCGAATGTTCTGCGTTTTCCCGCTGCTCTTCGCCTACGCGACGCTGCGCGACCTCGCGCACACGCAGGCCGTGCTCGTCCCGGGCGACGCGCCGAAGATCTCGCGGCGCGAGGTGAAGCGGCTGCTCGTCAGTGGCACGATGCTCGTGATGAGCAACCGCGGCGTGTGCTGGCTGATCGAGCAGGCGCGCGCGGGGAGGTTCGCCGCCTCATAGGCGGCTGGCGGGGCTACGAAAGCGAAACGCGATGCGAAAGCCAAGCTCCTCGTTGCGGCCGCCCCACCGTACAGCCGCGCTGCACGCACTGGTTGACATAAAAACTTACGTGAATCCAACTCCCTTCTGGAAAAGTGACGCTGAGCACCAACTTATCGATGCATCGAAGGCGCCACGTTCACTCCACAGCTTGCGGGGCCGCTCCCGGACAGCCGGACAAGGCGGTGCTGGAGGGGGTCACGATGCCGACGGCCCAGCGGAGGCGGTGATGACGATCTCTCGGGAGCACAGCGCGCACCCGGTGGCGGTCACGAGCACGCTCGCGGGGCCCCAGCGAGCGCGGGCGACGTGCGGAGGATCACGATGAGCCAGAATGTGTTCAGCCGAATCAGCGGATTCTACAAGCGGTGCCTCGAGGATCGGCTCAGTGCGATTGAGGCGCTCGGCGTCCTCGAC
This sequence comes from Sorangium aterium, assembly GCF_028368935.1. Lineage (NCBI taxonomy): Bacteria > Pseudomonadati > Myxococcota > Polyangiales > Polyangiaceae > Sorangium > Sorangium atrum. The sequence goes on from NZ_JAQNDK010000006.1 coordinate 413,733, forward strand.
GAGGACGCGAGAGCGCACCTCGCGAGCGGCGGCGGGCTGCCGACGGCGGTGGCCGACAGGCTGTGCGAGAACGTTATCGCGACGCATGCGCTTCCGCTCGGCCTGGCGCTGAACTTCCGCGTCAACCAGCGCGACGTGCTGGTGCCCATGGCCGTCGAGGAGCCGAGCGTCATCGCCGCCGCGTCGAACGCGGCGCGCATGGTCCGCCTATCGGGCGGGTTCACCGGCGAGGCGGATCCGCCGATCATGACAGCCCAGGTCCAGCTCGACGACGTGCCGGACGTCGACGCGGCGGCGAGCCGGGTCGTAGCGGCGCGCGCGAGCCTGCTCGCGGCCGGCGACGCGGCGATTCCGAGGATGGTGGCGCGCGGCGGCGGATGTCGCGACGTCGAGGCGCGCGTCCTCTCGGCGGAGCTCGGCGTGCTTGTCGTGCACCTCTACGTGGAGGTCGGCGATGCCATGGGCGCGAACCTGGTCGACACCGTGGCGGAGGCGGTGGCGCCGCTCGTGCAGCGCATCGCCGGCGGGACGCTCGGGCTCCGGATCCTTTCGAACCTGACCGTACGCCGCCTCGTCCGGGTAACGGCGACCGCTTCCGACGAGGCGCTCGGCGGCGCGGAGGTGGCGAGCGGCATCGCGCGGGCGATCCGCTTTGCGGAGCTCGATCCGTACCGCGCGGCCACCCACAATAAGGGCTTCATGAACGGGCTCGACGCGACCGCGGTCGCGCTTGGGCAGGACTTCCGCGCGATCGAGGCCGGCGCGCACGCGTACGCCGCCATGAGCGGCCGCTACCGGCCGCTCAGCACGTGGGAGCGCATTCCCGGCGGGGTCGTGGGCCGCGCAGAGCTGCCGCTCGCCGTCGGCACCGTGGGCGGCCTGGCCGAGGTGCACGCGGGGGTGCGCGCGGCGCTGCAGCTCGTCGGCGCGAAGAGCGCACGCGAGCTCGCAGTGGTGCTCGCCTCCGTCGGCCTCGCCTCAAACCTAGCGGCGCTGCGCGCGCTCGCGAGCGAGGGCATCCAGCGGGGCCACATGCGGCTCCACGAGCGCAAGCGCGCGCTGGCGGCCGCGGGGAGCGGCGGGGCAGCGGCGTCGCCGTCGGGCGAGGCCAAGCGGTTCGCGCCGGAGCGCGCCGACGGTGCCCGCGTGGTGCAGCAGGGAGAGGGCGAGACATGAACAAGACCAGGCACCACCCTGGGGGGCCACCTCGTGCAGCTCTAGGCGCGCGGCCCTCAGCGCGCCGTCAAACGCCACAGGTTCACAGCGTCGCGTCAGGTCGCGGTGGTGTATCAGTGGCACCGCACGGGAGCGGAGCCCCGCATTAACTACGTTCCCCCTCAAGGAAACCATCCGCTCATGCGTCTCGTCCTGTCCCGTGTCGCCGCTCGTCGGCCGGACGGTTAGCGCGGAGCGGCGCGTCAGCTCTGGAACGCTCGACCGGAGCGACGGCAGGTTCCGGCGAGCCGAGGTAGTCGCGCGCAGCCATGGTTGGCGCAGGGAGCGCAGCGACGTTCGGGGACAGCGAGGCGATGGGCGAGGGGGCGGGCAGCGCAGCGACGTTCGGTGCAGGGCGGAGCGCTGGCAGTTCCTGCGTTCCATGCGCCGCGTCCACCGGACGGGCAGCGACGCTACCGCCGCATTCCGCGCAACGGCAGGCGGTCGAGCTCGCCCCGGAGGGGATCGGCTCGGCGGCGTTCGCGCTCGCCGCCGGGAGCTACTACGCGGCGCGGCTCGGCGAGTTCAGGCTCGCCGACGCGCTGACCAGGCGGGTGCGCGAGGTGACCGAGCCGGTCGCGGAGCGGGACCCCGTCGCGCGCGGATGGCTGCAGATCGCGCTCGCGTTCCACGAGGCGTGGAGGGACGGGGACCTGTGGACGGGCCTGTGCATGGCCGAGGCGGCGCGCGCGAGCTTCGTGCAGGCGGGGTACTGGCGCGGCTCGATCGTCGGGTAGGTGGCGATCGGGATGATCGCCCGGCGCCGGGGTACAAGAGCACGCTGGCGGATCTCGTCCATGCAGAGGCGCTGCACGCGGCGGGCGACCGGGAGCGCGCGTCCGCGGTCATCGCCGGCGCGCGCGAGCGGCTGCTCGTGCGGGCAGAGGCGCTGCCCGCGGCGCACCGCCCGAGCTTCCTCGACATCCCCGAGAACGCGCGCGTGCTCGAGCTCTCCCGGCAGTGGCTGCGCGCCGCGAGCTGACGCTCGAGCTCTCCCGGCAGCGGCTGCGCCGCGAGCTGACTCCGCACCGGCGCTCGGCCGCAGCCGGCGCGCCCTGGCGCGTGTCCACGCCGACGCGTGGTAAGGTGACCCGTGCCTTCCATGAACTCGGTGCGTGCCCCGCGGCTCCCCGTCGCGGGATTGCGGCGATGGCTTCGCCGGGCGCTGGCCGGCGCGTGCTGCGCCGGGGCGATGGGCTGCGCGGAGGGCGCGCCCCCCTCGACGGCGCCGGCGGCGCGGGTCGCCCCGGCGGCGCGGGTCGCAGCGCCGGCGCCCGCCGTGAGCGCCGCGCCCGCCGGCACGCCGCCGGCGTCTCCGCCGACGGAGGGTGAGCGCCCTGGCGACGCGCCGGCGCGTGAGCGCTGGGTCGGTACGATGACGCTGACGAAGGGCTCACAGCCCCTCATCGCCGGGAGGATCCTGTCGCGCGAGGACGCCGAGCGCTGGCTCGGTCCGGACTGGCGCGCGCTGAGCGGGCAGCGCGTCCGCGTGCTGGCGGTGCTGCGGGACCACGTCTGCGAGCCGCACGCGCAATGCATGATCGGGGGGATCATCCCGCTGCTGGAGCAGGTCGCGTCCGTCGAGCTGTGCAGCGACGCGGCCTCCTCCGGCGGCGCCGCGGTCGTCGATTGCACGCCGTCGCCCGCGCAGAAAGTGCGTTGCCAGGACGAGTGCCGCACGTTGAGCGACGACTGCGATCACGGCGCCGACGGCGACCGCGGAAGGCTGCGTCGCTGCGGGTGCGCCAAGGTCACGTGCGACCACGGCTGCGAGCAGACCGGCGAGCCCGCCTTCAGTTGCAGGTGACCGCTCCCTGCCGGGAAGGGCAGGGGACAAAACAACGAAGGCCGCCTGGCACCCGCCAGGCGGCCTCCGCGAGCGAGCCTCCGCTGCGCTGGATCAGGCGCTTTCGCGCACGAGGACCGGCGCCGCCGCCGGCCTGGCGGCCGGGGGCTCGCTCTCGACGGCGTGAGCGCCGCCCTCGCCGAGCGAGTAGGCCTCCTCGCCGTGGAGGGCGCCGTCGAGGCCCTCGTCTTCGACCTCCTCGTCGACCCGGAAGCCCATCACCGCGCTGATCCCCTTCACGAGCACGAAGGTGACCACCCCAGCGTAAGCCGCCGCGACCGCGGCCGCGATCGCCTGCTCGGTGAGCAGCGCCGAGTTGCCCTTGATGAGGCCATCCTGGCCGGCCGAATTCCACACCTTGGAGGCGAACACGCCGGTGAGCAGCGCGCCGAGCAGCCCGCCCACGCCGTGGATGCCGAACGCGTCCAGGCTGTCGTCATAACCCAGCTTGCCCTTCAGCATCACGGCGCCGTAGCACACGGCGCCCGCGGCGAGCCCGATCGCGACAGACGCCATCGGCCCGACGAAGCCCGCCGCCGGGGTGATGGCGACGAGGCCCGCGACGAGCCCCGACGCGACGCCGAGGAGCGACGGCTTGCCGAAGCGCACGGCCTCGATGAGGGCCCACGCGAGCGCCGCGATCGCCGCGGCGATGTGCGTGTTCACGAACGCCACGGAGGCGAGCCCGTTCGCCGCGAGCGAGGAGCCGCCGTTGAAGCCGAACCAGCCGAACCACAGGAGGCCGGCGCCGAGCAGCGTCATGGTGAGGTTGTGCGGCACGATCTTGCGCGTCGGGTACCCCTTGCGCTTGCCGATCACGATCGCGATCACGAGCGCGCTCGCGCCCGAGGCGAGGTGAACGACGGTGCCGCCGGCGAAGTCGAGCGCGCCGCGCGCGAGGAGCCACCCGCCCGGGTTCCAGACCCAGTGGCAGATCGGGCTGTAGACGAGGAGCGACCAGAGCAGCGTGAACACCACATACGACGAGAACTTGATGCGCTCCGCATAGGCGCCCGAGATCAGCGCCGGCGTGATGATGGCAAACATCATCTGGAACGCCATGAACAGGAGGTGAGGCACCGTCGTCCCGACGCGCGGCTCGGTGCCAACGCCGTTCAGGAACGCGTAGTCGAAGCCGCCAATGAACCCGCCCTTGGATTCGGCGAACGCCATCGAGTACCCGAGCGTTACCCACGCCAGGGTCACGATCCCCATGGCGAAAAAGCTGTGCATGAATGTGCTGAGCGTGTTCTTCGTTCGGACCATGCCCCCGTAAAACAGGGCCAGCGCTGGCGTCATCAGCAGAACCATTGCCGACGAGACCAGGAGCCAGGTGGTGTCCGAGGCGTTGATTTCGTTCACTGGTGGCCTCCTCGACCGCGACAGTAAGAGAAGGCAGTTTTCCAGAATGTTTCGTCGGGATATACTTCGCGACTGCACGAAACATACCCCGACGACGCAGCGAGTCAGCGCGTGGGCGCCTCCGCCGTCAGCACGCTGGCCGACTCGCTCTTACAGCGGATCGACGGATTTTTGGTGAGACTATATCGCCGGTGGGCCCGAGGGGGCGTGAGACGGCGGGCGATGACGCGTTATCCGCGCCCGCTGGCCTCGACGCTCTCGCGCACCCGATCGAGCGCGGCCCGCACCTCGGGATCCCGATCGAGCGCAGACGGCGGCGCCGGCAGCCGGAGCGACCAGTTCTGCGGCCCCACGGTCCCCGGGACGTTGATCCGATCGCGCGTGGCGAGGACGTCCTGGAGGAGCAGCAGCACGAGCTCGCTCTTCGAGCCGAGGATCAGGTCGAGCAGCGCGCGGTGGGTCTCCTTCGTGAACTGCGGGCCGAGCTCTTGCCGGCGCGGCGCGAGCTGCGGCAGATCGAGGACCCCGGCGCGCTCCCGGTCGTCCCGCGACTCCCACCACACCACCACCGAGTCGGTGTCGTGCGTCCCGAAGCAGGCCACCGAGAGCGCCGGATACTCCGCCGGATCGCGGAACACGACGTCGTCCTTCTCCCAGATCAGCACCTTGTAGCCGGGCACCTCGAGCTCCGAGAGCGACTCCCGGACCCACCCCGGCACCGCGCCGAGATCCTCCGCCACGAGCTGCGCCCCGGTCTCCGCCGCCCCCGCCAGCATCGCCCGCACGACCCGATCGCCGTGCTCGCGCTGCTCCGGCTCCTCCGCGGGATCGAAGGTCGCCCTGGGCCGCTCGCCCTCCGGGGCCGTCTGCCCTTGCTCCGGGAAGATGTACGTCCGGTAGAAGCCGACCAGGTGATCGATGCGGAACCGGTCGTAGAGCAGCCCGGTGTAGCGGCAGCGCCGCCGGAGCCACGCGAAGTCGTTCTCGCGCATCCGGGCCCAGAAGTACGGCGGGAGCCCCCACCGCTGCCCCTCCGTGTCGAACTGGTCGGGCGGCGCGCCGACCGTCATGTCGTGCCGAAACTCGCCCTGGTGCGCCCACACGTCGGCGCTGTCGCGCGCCACCATGAACGGGAGATCCCCCATGATCTCGACGCCCTTGCCCCGGAGATCCGCGCGCGCCGCCTCCCACTGCGCGTGCGCGAGCCACTGGACGTACTCGTAATAGAGGATGTCCCGCGCGCGCTCGCGCCGCAGCGACTCGAGCGCCTCCGGCCTGCGCTCGCGGATCGCCTCGGGCCAGTCCCACCACGCGACGCCTTCGAAGGCGTCCTTGAACGCGCGGAACTGCGCGTAGTCGGGCAGCCAGTCCGACTGCCGCTTCACGAACTCGGCCAGCTCGGCCGCGCGCGGCGTCTGCTTCGCGTGGTGCTCGCGCTCGAACACGTCGAAGGCGAAGCGCAGCGCCCGCCGCTTCACGCGGCGGACGAGATCGTAGTCGACGCGCGCGCTGCTCCGCGCCCGATCGAGCGCCCCGAGGTCGTCCCCGAGCGCCTCGCCGAGCCGCTCCTCGGGGAGCTCGGGGACGGCGGACAGCGAGATGAACATCGGATCGATCCCGAACGCGGAGAGCGCCATGTACGGCGACGTCTCGCCCCCCGACACCTCGCCGAGCGGCAAGAGCTGCACGAGGCGCAGGCCCGCGGTGCGCATCCACGCGGCGAACTCGGGGAGATCGCCGATTTCACCGATGCCCCACGAGCGATCGCTGCGCAGGGAGAAGAGCGGCACCGTCACGCCGGCAGTGCGGCGGCGCGCGCCGGAAGCGGGACCGGAAGGGGACGGCGTGCTCTGGGACTGATTTTCAGCAGAGGGGGAAGACATGGGCGTTTTTCGCTTGGCTCCAGGCGTTCAGGGGCGGAGTCTATCGCGGGTCGCGCCGCCCTGGATGCTCCTTCTGCGACCGTACGGTAGCGCCGCCGCCACCGCCGCGGCCGCCGCTGCCGAGCTCGCACAGGGGGCCGCGACATCGCGCACGGCGCGAGGGCGGGCCCGCCGAGCGGCCCGGCGCCGGGCGATCCCGGGGGCGGCGGCCGAAAAATCAGGCCGGGCGCGCTTGTGTCTCGACAGCGGCGCCGATCTCGCGAATAGGGCGGCTTCACAGGTTTTTCAGATGACCAGACGCATATGGCCCGGCACGCCCACCCCACTCGGCGCCGTCTTTGACGGCGAGGGCGTCAACTTCACGCTGTTCTCCCAGTCCGCCACCAAGGTCGAGCTCTGCCTCTTCGAGGCCGTCGACGATGTCGTGGAGCGCGAGCGCATCGAGCTCCCCGAGCGGACGGCCCACGTCTTCCATGGCTACGTGCCGGGGCTCAAGCCCGGCCAGCTCTACGGCTACCGCGTGCACGGGCCCTACGACCCGCGCTCCGGGCAGCGCTTCAACCCGGCGAAGCTCCTCGTCGATCCGTACGCGTACGCGCTCGCCAGCGAGCCGAACTGGAAGGCGCCGCTCTTCGCGTACGACCGCGGGGGGCACCCCGAGGGCGGCGCCGGCCGGCCCAAGGAGGCGGGCCGGGACGGCGCGGCACCCGAGAAGGGCGAGGGCGGGCGCAAGACGGCGAGCGATCGCCGCGCCGCCGAGGCGCGCGGGAAGGACTCCACGCCGCCGCCCCCGCCGGCCCCGCTCGACGACCTGGAGATCTGCCACCGCGACAGCGCCTGGGGCGCGCCGAAGTCCGTCGTCGTCGACCACCGCTTCGCGTGGGACGGCGACCGGCCGCCGGCGACGCGCTGGCAGGACACGATCCTCTACGAGGTCCACGTCAAGGGCTTCACCCAGCGGCACCCGGGCATCCCGGCGAACCTGCGCGGCACCTACGCCGGGCTCGCCTCCGAGGCGGCGATCGCCCACTTCAAGAAGCTCGGCGTGACGGCGCTCGAGCTGCTCCCCGTGCACGAGATGGCGAGCGAGCGCGAGATCTGGGAGCGCGGGCTCGTCAACTACTGGGGTTACAACACGCTCGCGTACCTCGCGCCCGCGGGCCGCTATTCGTCGAGCGGGCGGCTCGGTCAGCAGGTGACCGAGTTCAAGGCGATGGTGAAGGCGCTCCACGCCGCCGGCATCGAGGTGATCCTCGACGTCGTGTACAACCACACCGCGGAGGGGAACCACCTCGGCCCGACGCTCTCGCTGAAGGGGATCGACAACTGGACCTACTACCGGCTCGTGCCGCACAACCCGCGCTACTACATGGACTTCACGGGCTGCGGGAACACGGTGAACACGCGTCATTACCAGACGCTGCAGCTGGTGATGGACAGCCTGCGGTACTGGGTGACCGAGATGCACGTCGACGGCTTCCGCTTCGATCTCGCGTCGGCGCTCGCCCGCGGTCACCATGACTTCGATCGCCTGAGCTCGTTCTTCGACATCATCCACCAGGATCCGGTCCTCTCGCGCACGAAGCTCATCGCGGAGCCGTGGGACGTGGGCGAGGGTGGCTATCAGGTCGCCAACTTCCCGGTCCTCTGGACGGAGTGGAACGACCGTTACCGCGACTCGGTGCGCCGCTTCTGGAAGGGGGATCTGCTGGCGGCCGACCTCGGGTATCGGCTCACCGGGTCGAGCGATCTGTATGCGTCGAGCGGGCGCCGCCCTTACGCGAGCATCAATTTCGTGACGGCGCACGACGGCTTCACGCTGAACGATCTCGTCTCGTACAACGAGAAGCACAACGAGGCGAACGGCGAGGGCAACCGGGACGGCACGAACAACAACCACAGCTACAACCACGGCGTCGAGGGCCCTTCCAGCGACCCCGCTGTCGTCGAGCTGCGCGAGCGCCAGAAGCGCAATCTCCTCGCGACGCTCCTCCTCTCGCAGGGGGTGCCGATGATCAACGCCGGCGACGAGATCGGAAAGACGCAGCTCGGCAACAACAACGCCTACTGCCAGGACAACGAGCTCTCCTGGCACGACTGGGACCTCGACGAGCGGCGGAAGCAGCTCTTCGAGTTCACCTGCCGCCTCATCGCCCTGCGCCGGAGCCAGCCTGTGCTGCGCCGGCGGATGTTCTTCTCGGGCGGTTACGTGCACGGGAGCGGGCTCAAGGACATCGTGTGGTTCCGCCCCGACGGCGCCGAGATGACGCCGGAGGACTGGACCCACCCGAACGCGCGGGCGATCGGCTATCTGCTCGGGGGCGACGCCCTCTCGGCGCTCGGGACGCGCGGCGAGCCGATCTCCGGCGATACGCTGCTCGTGCTCATCAACGCGAACCACTCGCCGCTGGAGTTCGTGCTGCCCGCGATCGAGTTCGGCGAGCGGTGGGAGGTGCTCATCGACACCCGCACCGCCGGGGAGCCGGCGCGTACGGTGCCTGCGAGGGCAGGGGGAGAGCGCTACCTGCTCGTCGACCGGTCCGTGGCGGTGCTGCGGCTCCTGGAGCGCAAGGAGAAGAAGAAGGTCAAGCGGGTGAAGGCGCAGCGGGCGTAGTCGTCCCGACGCTGTGCGGCTGGCTGAGGTCGTACGAGCAGGCATACAAGCTCGCAAGGCTTACCCTGGACCTCTGCGCGTACCCTCGGCGCCAACCATCAACAAGTACAGCAGCGCTGCGCCTCGCGACGCTGCCGCGTGGGCCAACAGGCGCACGTGCGCGAGGAGGACGGGGTCTTCGCCGTTCAAAGGCATCGGCATTCGCGATACGCTGAGGGCATGTCGTCACCCCTCTCCTCAGGTCGTTGTCCCATGGACGCATCGACCGGTCCGGGAAACGGTGGCGGCACGAAGATCACCGGCGTGCTGCAGCCGCCCTCCCTGGGTCGACCGCCCGATTCCTCGGCGAGAGACGCCGCGCGCGACGCCACGACGCTGGGCGGGCAGCCTGCGCCGCTCGGTCCTCCAGCTCCGGGCGGCGCAGGGCGGGACGAGGCGCGCGCCGCGCTCCTTCCGGGCCGCGTCGTGGCGGGGCGGTACCGGCTCGTGCATCCGCTCGGCCAGGGCGCGATGGGCGAGGTGTGGTGCGCGCACGACAGCGTCCGGCGCTTCGATGTTGCGCTCAAGTTCCTGGTGCTCCCGCGCCAGAACCTGGCCATCGACGCGATGGAGCGCTTCCGCTTCGAGGCGCAGGTCGCGGCCCAGCTCGGGCGGAAGACCGACTTCATCGTCACCGTGCACGACGCCGGCGAGGACGCCGAGGCAGGCCCGTACCTCGTCATGGAGTACGTGCGCGGCCGGTCCCTCCGGCAGCTGATCCACGAGCGCGGGCCGGTGCCCGCGGCCGAGCTGGCCGCGCTCCTCCGTCAGATCGGAGAGGCGCTCTCGGTGGCGCACGGCCTCGGGATCGTGCACCGCGACATCAAGCCGTCGAACATCCTGCTCCGCGAGGGGCGCGACGGGCGCCTGCGGGCCAAGGTCGCCGACTTCGGGATCGCCAAGTGGATCCGCCAGGATCTGGCGGCCGACTTCCCCCGCCAGACCGCGGAGGGCGTGGTGCTGGGCACGCCGGGCTACCTCAGCCCGGAGCACACGTGCGACGGGCACGCGGATCCGCAGCTCGACATGTGGGCCCTCGCCGTGGTCGCGCACGTGGCGCTCACCGGCCAGCAGCCGTTCGCCGGCCGCACCATCGCCGATGTGCTCTCCTCTATCCTCGCGGGCGCGCGCCCCCCGCTGTCGACGCTGTGCCCCGGCGCGCCGCCGGAGCTGGAGACGTGGTTCGCGCGCGCGTTCGCGCTCGATCCGGCGGAGCGATTCCCCTCGATCTCGCCGATGATCTCCGCCTTCGTTGCCGCGGTCGGCGCTTCGGAGGCGGCGACCGCGCCCGCGCCCGCCGCGCCGGCGCGGCGGACCCGGCTGCACCTCGCTGCGGCTGGCCTCGTCGTGGCGCTCGGGCTGGGGCTCTCGCTCACCACCGCGCTGCCCGCGCAGCGCCTGGAAGCCGCCGCCGGGCTGCGGGCGATGAGCGGCGAGGTGCTCGCCGCCAGCCGCGGCGCTCTCGTGGCGCAGGCGCCCGCGGCGCCCCGGGCGGGCACGACCTCGACGGTTCCCGCGGCCGTGCCCGCGACAGCGCCGTCCCCCGTGCCGGCGCCTCCGGAGCCTGCACCGATTTCAGCCGCGGCGCGCCCCGTCTCGATGTCTCCGGCGTCCACGGCGCGGTCAGCGGCGGCGCGCCCCGTCTCGGCTCCTCCTGTGCCCGCGCCGCGGCCGACCGCGGCGCGCCCCGGACGCGCGTCCGGCGCGCCGGTGAGCACCGGCAAGGCGCCCTCACGAAAGCGGACGACCGACGCAGGCACGGGGAAGAGCGCGATCTTCTGAGCGTCGACCGCGAAGGGCACCTCGGCGCCACCTGGTGAATCCCCGCGGGGGCCTCGGGCGCGCCGTGATCGTCGGGCCGGCTCGTCATCCAGCGGGCGCGCTGCCAGGGGTCGACCGTGGCCGAGCGAAGAGGCGGAAGAACGTTCGAGCGATGCGCCTGTCGCCCTGGAGCTCTACCGGCGCGTCCGCGAGCTTGTGATCCCCGAAGACGACCGCCCGCAACGTGGCGGGGTCGGTCGCGATCACGGCGTCAGGCGTGCGCGGAGCGCCTCGCGTGATGGTGATGGTCGCGCGATCGACCTCGATCGAGAACCGCTCTTCGCCGAGCCTTAGCTCGTAGGTCGCGCGGAGATCGGCGGCCTCGCCCGCGACGAACGTCGCCTCGAGCGCGATCATCAGCGCATCGACGCTCAAGGCGCCCGCGGGCCGGACGGGCGATCGCGCGCCCCAGCGGCCGAGCTGCACGAGCAGCGGATGGAGCTCGCGGCCCCAGTCCGTGAGCTCGTAGGTCGGCGCGCCGACCTTGTGCCGCCGCACGACGCCGCCGCCCTCGAGCTCGCGGAGGCGCTGCGACAGCACGTTGGGGCTCGCGCCGGCCAGGCCGTCGCGGAGGTCCGTGAACCGCTTCGGACCGAGCAGGAGCTCACGCACGATGAGGAGCGCCCACCGCTCGCCGACGAGATCGAGCGCTCGCGCGATGCCGCAGGGATCCCCGTAGCTTCTCAGACCGGTCATGGCGGCCGCATCCTACAGCACTTGCGCATCACTTGCGAAAGAGGACCAAATGGTCCTAGAATAGGACTAACGCAGAAGCGGACATCAGGAGGAACAGCATGCGCAAGCTCACCGTCTTCAACCAGATCTCGCTGGACGGCTATTTCTCGGACGGCCACGGCGACATGAGCTGGGCACATAAAGCGGACGCGGAGTGGCGCGCGTTCACCGCGGAGAACGCGCGCGGCGGAGGAGAGCTCGTGTTCGGGCGGGTCACCTACGAGCTCATGGCGAGCTTCTGGCCCACCCGCGCGGCGCTCGAGGCGGCCCCCGCCGTCGCCGAGCGGATGAACAGCCTGCCGAAGGTGGTCTTCTCCAGGACCCTCGACAGCGTGTCATGGAACAACACGCGGCTCATCAAGGGCGATCTCGCGACAGAGGTGCGCAAGCTGAAGGCGGAGCCCGGGCCGAACATGGTCGTGATGGGGAGCGGCAGCATCGTCTCCCAGCTGACCGACGCGCGCCTGGTCGACGAGTACCAGATCGTGGTGAACGCGCTCGTCCTCGGCAGCGGAAGGACGCTGTTCGAGGGGGTCAAGGAGAGGGCGGACCTCCGGCTGAAGAAGACGCGCAGCTTCAGCAACGGGAACGTCGTGCTCTGGTACGAAGCGACTGTGTGACAGGGCCTGACGGAGGCGCGCCGCGGCCTCTCCTGCCGGCACCGTCCTTGAACCGGGCGGAGCAGCTAGCCGGCCAGCGACTCCGTCTGTGCAGCCGCGACCCACGCCGCGAGGCCAGGGTGCTGCCACATCGTCTCGGCGTACGCCGCCGCGGCGCCCGCGAGCGGGACGGCGTACGTGCGGAAGCGCGTGACCACCGGCGCGAACATGGCATCGGCGATCGTGAAATGCCCGAAGAGGTAATCCCCCTTCTGGCCATGGGCCCGCCGGCACTCGGTCCAGATCGACGTCACACGGTCGATGTCCGCGTCCACCGCGGCGTCGCGCGCGATCGGGGCGATCTCCCGGCGGAGATCCATGGACATCGCGTTGCGGAGCGCCGTGAACCCGGAGTGCATCTCGCTCGACACCGACCGGGCGAGCGCGCGCGCCGCACGATCGCCCGGCCACAGCCGCGCCTCGGGGAAGAGCTCGGCGACATACTCGCAGATCGCGAGGGAGTCCCAGAGGACGAGGTCCCCGTGCCGCAGCGCCGGCACGCGCCCCGAGGGGGAGCGCCGGAGGAGCGCCTCGCGCGACCCAGGCTGGTAAAGGGCGATGACGTCCTCCGTGAACGAAGCGCCGGTGTGCTTCAGCGCGAGCCAGGCGCGGAGCGACCAGGTCGAATACGTCCTCGTACCAAGATACAGCACCAGCGGTTCCATGATACCTCCCGTCGGCTCGCCGTCGGACGACGAACGCGCCGGTTTCTAACTCAGGCGCTGGCGTATGTCTCGTCCGATCTCACGGTAACCTGGGCGTCGCCCACGAGCTGGCCGAAGTCCATCTTGAGGACGCGATCCGCCAGCCCGAAGTACCTGTCGTCGTGGCTGATGACGAGGATCGTCTTGCCGCTGGCCCGGAGCTCCGGGAGGATCTGGCGGTAGAAGACGTCCTTGAACACCGGATCCTGGTCCGCCGCCCACTCGTCGAACAGGTAGACCGGCCGGTCTTCCAGGTAAGCCGTGAGCAGCGCGAGGCGCTTTCTCTGCCCCTGCGACAGCGACGTCGTGGAGAGGACGCCCCCCTCGACAGACACCTTGTGATCGAGCTGCAGGCGAGAGAGGTAACCCCGCGCGCGCTGGGTGAGCTCGGGAGAGTCGAGCCCGATCAGGCTCTCGAACAGGTGGAAATCGAAGAACACCACCGAGAAGAGCTCCCGGTAAGCCTGCCGGTTCCGGTCGGTGATCGCCTCGCCGTCGAGCCGGATCTGGCCCGACTCGGGCGCGTAAAGGCCCGCGATCAGCTTCGCGAGGGTCGTCTTGCCGCTGCCGTTGCCGCCGACGAGGAAGATCAGCTCGCCGCGCCGCACGCTGAGGTGGATGGGGCCCAGCGTGAAGGTGTCGTCCTTTCCCTCGGACCTGTAGGCGTGCGTGACCCCGGCGAGCTCCAGCCGCTTCCACCTCTCGGGGAGCGCGGCCCCTGCCTCTGCCCCGCTCGCCTCGACCTTGAGGCTCGCGCCGAGGTCCTCGACCTTCTGCACGGCGATGCCCGCCCGGCTCAGGGCCGGGAGCGCGCCGATGAGGACCTGCATGGGCGTCATCAGGTAGAGGAGGACGAGGGCGTAGCCGATCGACGCCTCGGCGCTCGCCTCCTGGAAGAGCGGCACGACGAAGAGCGTCACGCCGATGATGGTGAACACCATCCCCTGTCCCCACCCGTTCGCGGCGGTGAGCGCGACCATGCCGCGCAGGTTGCTCGCCTGGACGACGCCGGCCTCCCCCTCGAGCGACGTCGCGAGGAACGCCTCGCGGCGCCGCGCGTGGAGCTTCAGCTCCTTCACGCCGCGCGTGAGCGCGCGGAAGGTCTTCATCAGCTCCTCGGTCGCCTCGCGCGCGCGGCGGAAGTGCCGTGTCGCCCGGCTCATCGGGAGCTGATACCCAACGATGCCAAGGACGATGAGCGCCAGCACCGAGGCCAGCATGACAGGAGACATCCACCCCATGTAGAGCAGGCCTCCGACCACGATGACCAGGTTGATGCAGACGATCGGGATCTGCATCAGCGCGGTGGTGATCACGGGGACGTCGTCCGTGAGCGCGGTCAGCGCCCGTGACGGGCCGATCTCCTCGATCTGACGGAGGGGCGCGCCGAGGATCTTCCGGCAGATCTTCACCCGGAGATCGAAGAGCGCCCCCTGGCTGAGGCGCGTGAGCAGGATCTCCGAGTGGTAGCGGGCGAACGGGAGCAGCAGGCACACAGCGGCGAAGCTCCACATCACCGCGCCGCGCTTGCGCTGCAGCGCCTCGTTGATCAGCACGAGGAGCGCCGTGTTGCAGGCGCCGCAGAGCGCCCCCGCGAGGATCGCGAGGACGAGGATCCGCCGGGAGTAGCCGGCGACGAACGCGAGGAGCTTCATGGATGCTCGGTGGTGGTGGGGCGCTCCCCTCGCGCCGACGGGCCGCGGGCGGCCGCGACGAGGATCTGGCCGAGCGATATCCCGCCGTCGTTCGGCGGGACCAGCCGGTGGCAATACGGGGTGAGCCCCTCGCTCTTCAGGCGTCGGAGCGCGTTGATCAGGACGAACTCGTTCATGAAGACTCCGCCGCTCATGACCACGCGGCGCACGTCGAACGTATCGGCCAGGCGCAGGCACACCGCGGCGATCACGTCCACGATCGTCGAGTGGAACCGGCGGCTGAGGTGCGCGGGCGTGGCGTCCGGCTCGTCGAGCGCGCGCAGGAGATCCCGGACGAGAGGGCGGTAGTCGACCACGAGGCGGCCGTCCCGCTCGTCTATCCCGTACTGGAGCGGCGGCGCGGTCCGGAAGTCCCTGTCGAGCAGCGCCTCCATCTCGATGGCGGCCTGCGCCTCGTACTCGACCTCGTGGCAGATGCGGAGGAGCGAGGACACGCCGTCGAACAGCCGGCCCATGCTCGTCGTGGCCGTCGCGTTCAGCCTCCGCTGGGCCATCTTCACGAAGACGTCGCGGCGCTCCTCCGCGACGTCCATGAGCGCCGGGACGCGGATCCCGCCGAGCTCGTCCCCGAACGTCTCCACGAGCAGCGAGATCGCGACGCGGATGGGCTCCTTGACCGCCTTGTCGCCGCCGAGGAGGTACATCGGCCGGAGGTGGCCGGCGCGCACGAATTCACGGTAGTCGCCGACCAGGAACTCGCCGCCCCAGATGCTGTCGTCGAGGCCGTAGCCGGAGCCGTCGAAGATGACGCCGATCACCCGCTCGTTCAGCCCGTTCTCGGCCATGCAGGCGGCCATGTGGGCGTGGTGGTGCTGCACCGTCGCGACCTCCGCGCCAGCCTGGCGTTTCGCCGCCCGCGTGGAGCGGAACGCCGGGTGCATATCGCAAGCGACCGTGTCCGTCTGCACGGACAGGAGCCGCTGGACGTGCGACGAACAGTCGATGTGCGCGCCGAACGTCGCGTCGTTCTTGAGATCGCCGATGTGCTGGCTGATGAAGACCTGGTTGTCCTTGCCGACGGCGACGGTGGTCTTCAGCTCGCCGCCCAGGGCGACGACCGCACCGACGTTCTGCGGGAGGTGGATCGGATACGGCGCATAGCCGCGCGAGCGGCGGATGAACGAGACGAGCGGCGCGTCGAGCCCCTCCGCCTCCGTGAGCCGAACGACGGAGTCGTCGACGCGTGTCCGGATATCGCGGTCGTGCAGGACGAAGTAATCCGCGATGTCGCGCAGCTGCGAGAGCGCCGTGTCGTTGTCGAACGCGATGGGGTGTCCGGAGAGGTTCCCGCTCGTCATGACGAGGACGTCGAGCGCCGGGTCCTCGAGCAGGAGGTAGTGCAGCGGCGTCGAGGGCAGCATGACGCCGAAGCTCGGGTTCCTCGGGGCGATCGCCTCGGACAGGGCGCCTGGCCGCCTGCGCAGGAGCACGATGGGGCGCTGCCGGCTCTCGAGCAGCGCCCGCTCCGGGTCGCTGAGCGAGACATGGCGGCTCGCCGCCTCGGCGTCGGCCACCATGATCGCGAACGGCTTGGCGTCGCGGCGCTTGCGCCGGCGCAGCTCCCGCACCGCCGCCTCGTTGCGCGCGTCCGCGACGAGGTGGAAGCCGCCGAGGCTCTTCACAGCGAAGAGCGCGCCCTCGCGGAGCCGCTCGATGGCGAAGCGCACCGCGTCCTCCGCCTCGATCGGCGCGCCGAGCCGATCGGTGAGCGTGAGCCGGGGGCCGCACGCGGGGCACGCGTTCGGCTGCGCGTGGTAGCGCCGATCCTCGATGTCCTCGTACTCGTGCGCGCACGCGGGGCACATCGGGAAGCTCTTCATCGTTGTCTGCGGCCGGTCGTACGGCATGTCGCAGATGATCGAGTAGCGCGGCCCGCAATGCGTGCAGTTGATGAACGGGTAGCGGTGGCGGCGGTTCGAAGGGTCCCTGAGCTCCCGCAGGCACTCGGCGCAGACGTCCGAGTCGGGCGGGATGAGCGTGTCGGTGCTGCGCAGATCCACGCTGCCGCGGATCTGGAAGTCGTCGTACCGGGGGGCGGGCTCGGCGAGCGCTTCCTCACGGACGCCCGTGATCCGGGCGAGCGGCGGCGGCGACTCGACGAGCGCGCGCAGGAACGCCTGGATCGCCTCGTCGCCGGCCTGCAGCTCGAGCAGCACGCCGCGGGAGTCGTTGAGGACCCAGCCGCGCGCCCCGACGGCGCGGGCGAGCCGGTGCACGAAGGGCCGGAAGCCGACGCCCTGGACGATGCCCGAGACCCGGAATCGGCGGGTCACGATCACCGGCCGCGCGTCAGCAGAGTCGGGGGAGTTCGGCTCCATAAAGCTCCTCGAGCAGGGTTTGAGTCCCATCGGGCTCGGTCATGGACACGACGGGCTCCGTCGCGGCCTTGACCTCCCCGATGACCGCCGCGTTGCGGCCGTAGGGGTGCGCGCGGAGGATCCCGAGCACGTCGCCCGCCTTGTCCGCCTCGACGAACAGGCAGAGGCACCCCTCGTTGGCGAGGTGGATGAGGTTGATGCCGAGCATGTCGGCCGCCATGACCGCCTCCGGCAGCACGGGCAGCGCCGCGCGCGCGAAGGAGAGCTCGGCGCCCGACGCGCGGGCGAACTCGTGGAGGACGGCGCACAGGCCGCCGCGCGTCACGTCGCGGATGGCCGCCACGGCGCCCTGGGGCACGCCCTTGAGGACCGCGTCGATGAGCCCGTTGAGCGGCGCGCAGTCGCTCTGCACCCGCTTCTCGAAGCCGAGCCCCTCGCGGACCGAGAGCAGGTGGATGGAGTGGTTGCCGAGATACCCGCTCACGATGATCTTGTGCCCCGGCCGCACGGCGCGGCTCACGAGCGGCGGGCGCTCGAAGACGCCCACGCCGGCCGTGTTCATGAAGAGCCGGTCTGCCTCGCCCTTGCCGACGACCTTGGTGTCGCCGGCGACGATCTTCACGCCGGCCTCCTTCGCCGCGTCGCGCGCCGACTCGAGGGCTCGGACGAGCAAGGGGATCGGGAAGCCCGCCTCGATGATGAGGCCCAGGGTCAGGTAGAGGGGCCTCGCGCCGCTGACCGCGAGATCGTTGACGGTGCCGCAGACGGCGACCTTGCCGATATCGCCGTTGCCGAAGAACAGCGGCGTGACCACGAACGAGTCCGTGGTGACGGCGATCCGGCCGGTGGGCACCTCCAGGATCGCGCTGTCCTCCATCGCGCCGATGTACGTGTCGCCGAGCGTCGCGGCGATCCGCTCGACGAGCTCTCGGCTCAGGCGGGCGCCCGTCCCGTGGTCGAGGACGACCTCTTCGTTCTCTTTCGCGTGTTCTTTCGTCATGTGAGGCTCCAGCGTTGGCACCGCAGAGCTGCGGTGAGGGTCGAGAAAGAGACGAGGCCGCCCGGCTCCGCGGCCTCGTCGTGCCGTGTCAGCCGAGCAGCTCTTCCCGGCTCGGCAGGTCGTCGCTCTGGCGCAGGCGCTTGATGATCTCCGCGCCGGGGGCGATCGCCGCGCAGTACGACGCCATCCACTCGAGGGAGCGCTTCTTGTCCTCCTCCTTGAGGGAGAACACGCCATCCTCGGGGACCCACACCTTGTACCCGCGGAAGAAGCCGTCCGCCGCCGTGGTCTGCACGCAGATCTGGGTCTGGATGCCCGTGACGAGGATCGTCTTGACGCCGAGCTCCTTCAGCTTGTCGTCGAGGGGCGTCTCGTAGAACCCGCTGTCGCGGTGCTTGACCATCACGATGTCGGACGGATGGACGAAGTCCTTGATCAGCTCGGCGTTGGGCGTGCCCTTGATCGCCGGGATGTCCTTCCCGCGGAAGCGGCGCTGGATCTGCGGATCGGCCGGATCGTTGATGAGCTGGAGGTGGACGACGACGTGCCCCAGGGCGCGGATGGCGCCGAGGAACATGTTGAACTGCGGCGCCACCCTGGAGAGGAGCTCGCGACCTCCCGGCATCTTGTCGATGAACTCGTACTGAAGGTCGTTGGTGAGCACTGCGATGTTGGGCATGATGATCCTCTTGGATTCGGTTGATGGATTCGAGACGAGACAGTCAAAGGCCCTTGCCTGGCAACGAGCGCGGCAGGGCGGCGAAGCGCGGCGGCGCGAGCGCCGATCACCCCGGCGGCCGGGCGGCTCCGGCGCCTTCGCGCGGGGCGCCGGGGTCCGCCTCGAGCAGCGCGGCCCGGATGCGCTCGGCGAGCGCGCCGACGTGCGGTCTGCGGAGCAGCGTGTAGTGGTCGCCGGCCGCGACGTGGCTCCGCAGGCCGGGGGCCCACTTCGCCCACGCGGGGCGCGGATCCCTGCGCGGCGAGGCCTCGGCGCGGAAGAGCTCCACGCGGGCCGAGACCTCGCCGGGGGTGTAGCGCGCGAGCAGCGCCGCGTTCCGCTGGAAGGCGTCGAGCAGGGCATCCAGCTCGCCGAGCGTCGTCCCGCGGGGCAGCGCGCCGAGCTCCTGCGCGCGCGCTAGCAGCCACGCGGCGTCGGCCGCGCCGCCGTCCGGCCCGGCGAGCGCCGCGGCGGCCGGCGCGCCCGCGATCCGCGCGAGATCCGCGGCGAACTGAGCGATCGGCGGGAGGTCGTCGCCGGGCTCGTCGAACGGGGGGAGGTACGCGTCCACGAGGACGACGGCGGCCACGCTGCGCCCGCCGCGCTCGAGGACGCGCGCCATCTCGAACGCCACCACGCCGCCCATCGACCAGCCGCCGAGCAGGTACGGCCCCTCGGGCTGGACGCGGCGGAGCTCCTCGCAGTACGCCTCGGCCATCTCACCGACGCTGGCGAGCGGACGCGGGGGGGTCTCCAGCCCGAACGCCTGGATGCCGTAGAAGGGCCGATCCCGCCCGAGCTCGCGCGCGAGATCCGCGTAGCAGAGGACGTTGCCGCCGATGGGGTGAACGAAGAAGAGCGGCGCGCGGGCGCCCCCTTCGTGGAGCGGGACCACGACGGAGGCGCGGCCCCGCGGCGCTCCCCGATCCTCGCGCAGGAGCGCCGCGAGGCCCTCCACGGTCGGCGCGCGGAACAGGCTGGTGAGCGGCAGATCGCGGCCGAAGCGCCCGCGGATCTCGGCCATGAGCCGCACCGCGAGCAGCGAGTGCCCGCCGAGCGAGAAGAAGTCGTCGGTCACGCCGACGCCGCCCTCGCCGAGGAGCTCCTCGAACAGCGCGCAGAGCTCGAGCTCGAGCCCGGTCCTCGGCGGGACGCGCGCTCCGCCCGCGAGCGCCGCGAGCGCCGCGGGCACGGAGGCGGCGAGCGCCCGGCGATCGATCTTGCCGCTCGGGGTCTGCGGCCACCGCTCGACCGGCGCGATGACCGGCGGGACCATGTAGTCGGGCAGCCGATCGGACAGGTACCCGCGCAGCGCCTCGCTCGCCGCGGCGCGCCCGCCGCGCGGGATGAAGAAGGCCGCGAGCCGCACGTCGCCCGGGGCGTGCTCCCGGGTGACCACCGCCGCCTCGGTCACGTCGGGGTGCGACGCGAGCACCGCCTCGATCTCGCCGAGCTCGATCCGGAAGCCCCGGATCTTGACCTGCTCGTCGAGCCGGCCGAGGAAGTCGATCTCGCCGCTCGGCAGCCACCGCACGAGATCGCCCGTGCGGTAGAGCCGCGCGCCCTGCGCCTCGGGGAACGCCGCGCGCACGAAGCGCGCCGCGGTGAGGTCGTCGCGGTTCAGGTAGCCCCGCGCGAGGCCGATCCCGCCGATGTGGAGCTCGCCGGGGATGCCGACGGGCGCCGGCTGGCCCCGCGGGTCGAGCACGTACGTCTGCGTGTTCGGCAGCGGGCGGCCGATCGTGGGCCGCGCGACGTCGGGCGCGTACTCGGCCGCGGTCGCGAGCACCGTCGCCTCGGTGGGGCCGTATCCGTTGACGAACCGCCGGCCGCGCGCCCACCGCCGCGGCAGCTCCGCGGGGCACACCTCGCCGGCAACGCACAGCACGCGCAGGTCCGGGAGCGTGTCGAAGCCGACCGCCATGAGCGCCGAGGGGGTCAGCGACGCCACCTGGATCCGCTGCTCGCGCAGGAGGTCGACGAGCCCGGGCCCGGGCATCAGCGCCTCGGCGCGCGCGAGGCACACGACGCCGCCCGCGGAGAGCGGCACGAAGATCTCCATCACGGAGACGTCGAAGCTCAGCCGGGTGAACTGGAGGACGCGGGTCCCCGGCTCGACGCCGAGCAGCTTGCGCTGCGCAACGGCGAACGCGGAGAGCGAGCGGTGCTCGATGAGCACCCCCTTCGGGCGCCCTGTCGAGCCGGAGGTGTAGATGACGTACGCGAGGTCCTCGGGGAGCGACCCGGCGTCGGGGGCGTCGGCCCGCTCGTGCGGGAAGGCGGGCTCGCTCTCCCCGAGCCGCACGACAGGCGGCAGCGCCGCGGGCAGCGCGGCGAGGAGCTCCGGCTCGGCGATGAGCAGCGCGGGGCGCGCGTCCTCGATCATGAAGGCGAGCCGATCGCGCGGGTAGGTCGGGTCGAGCGGCACGTACGCGCCGCCGGCCTTCAGCACCGCGAGGAGCGCGACGATCATGTTGGGCGAGCGCGGCAGGCACACGCCGACCAGCGCGCCGCGCCGCACGCCGCGGGCGCGGAGGTGGTGCGCGAGCTGGTTGGCCCGGCGGTCGAGCTCGCCGTAGCTCACCGTCGCCCCCTCGAAGAGGAGCGCGGCCCGCCCGGGCGCCTCCCTGGCCTGCGCCTCGAACAGGCGGTGCGCGCACGCGGCCTCCGGGGCGGGCTGCGCCGATCGGCCCCCGCTGAACGCGTGCACCACGAGGTCGCGCTCGTCGCGCCCGAGCAGCGGCAGGTCGCCGACGCGCAGCTCGGGCTGCGCGGCGCTCGCCGCGAGCAGGGCCTCGAGGTGGCCCCGCCAGCGCTCGATCGTGGCCCTGTCGAACAGGTCGGCGCTGAACTCGATGCCGCCGGAGACGGCCTTGTCGTCCTCCTCGAGCGCGAGCAGGAGGTCGAACTTCGCTGTCGCCGTGTCGACCTCGAACGGCGAGGCGTCGAGGTCGCCGAGCCTCCGCGGGCGCTCCGGCGCGCCCTGGAACGCGAAGGCCGCCTGGAAGAGCGGGGTGCGGCCGAGGTCGCGCTTGACCTGAAGGGCGTCGACGACCTGCTCGAACGGGACGTCCTGGTTCTCCTGGGCCTCGAGCGTCGCCTGCCGGACCCGCCGCACGAGCTCGACGAACGTGGGGTCGTCGTCGACGCGGACGCGCAGGACGAGCAGGTTCACGAAGAAGCCGACGAGCGGCTCCATCTCGACCTGCGTGCGGCCGGAGACCGGCGAGCCGACGGCCACGCCGGCGCGGCCCGTGTAGCGGTGCAGGAGGGCGACGAAGCCGGCGAGGAGCACCATGAACATCGTCGCGCCCTCGCGCCTGCCGAGCGCGCGGAGGGCCTCGACGAGCGGCGCGGGCAGGCTCACCGGGACGGTGTCGCCGCGGTGAGAGAGGGCGCTGCCGCGCGGCCTGTCGGTGGGGAGCTCGAGCGGCTCCAGGTCGGACAGCTGCCGCTTCCAGTACTCGAGCTGCCCCCGCCATGCGTCGGCCTGGGCGCGCTGCCAGATCGCGACGTCGGCGTACTGCACCTGGAGGGGCGGCAGATCCGGCGCGTGGCCAGCCCGCGCGGCCTCGTAGAAGGCGGACAG
The DNA here is from genome assembly GCF_028368935.1 of Sorangium aterium. Lineage (NCBI taxonomy): Bacteria > Pseudomonadati > Myxococcota > Polyangiales > Polyangiaceae > Sorangium > Sorangium atrum. Next base: position 435,951 of record NZ_JAQNDK010000006.1, read on the forward strand.
GTCGCGGAACAGGACGGGGATCGAGCCGCCGTCGCAGGCGATGTGGTGCGCCGTGACGAGCAGCACGTGCGCCTCGTCGGAGAGGCGGATCAGCGCCGCGCGGATCGGCAGGCTCGAGGCGAGATCGAACGGCCGCCGCGCCTCCTCCTCCGCGGCGCGCTGCGCCGCCCGGTCCCGCTCGTGCCGGGGGACGGCGGACAGGTCGACGAGCCGCAGCTCGAGGCGCGCCTCGGGGAGCACGACCTGGAACGGCTGGCCGTCGCGCGCCTCGATCCGGGTGCGCAGCGCCTCGTGGCGCGCGACCACCCGATCGAGGCTCCGCTCCAGGGCGGCGCGGTCGAGCGGCCCGCGGAGCAGCACCCCGATCGGCATGTTGTAGACCGCCGTGCCCGGCTGGAGCGCCTCGATGAACCAGAGGCGCTGCTGGGCGTGGGACAGCGGCGCGTCGCCGCCGCGGGGCGCCGGGCGGAGCGGCTCGGGCGCGCCGCGGCGCCCGTCCAGCCTCGCCCGATCGATGCGCTCGGCGAGGGCGGCGACCGTCGGCGCGTCGAACGCGGCGCGCAGCGGCAGATCGACGCCGAACAGCCGTCGCGCGCGCGCGATCACCTGGACCGCGAGGAGGGAGTGCCCTCCGAGCGCGAAGAAGTCGTCGGTCGTCCCGATGCCGCCGCGGCCGAGCACCTCGCCCCAGACGCCCGCGAGGGCCTGCTCGGTCGGCGTCGCCGGCGCGCGCCGCGCCTCGCCCGCGATCTCCGGCGCGATCTCCGGTCGACTGGGCGCCGGGAGCGCCTTCCTGTCCACCTTGCCGTTGGCGTTGAGCGGCCAGGCGTCGAGCTCGACGAAGGCGGACGGGACGAACGGCTCCGGCAGCCGCTCGGCGACGAGCGCCCGCAGCGCCTGCGCGTCCACTGGCCGCCGGACGAGGAGGTAGGCGACGAGCCAGCGGCCCGAGGGGCCGTCGTCCCGCGCGAGCACGAGCGCCTCGCGCACGTCCGGGTGCGCCGCGAGCGCGGCCTCGGTCTCCGCCGGCTCGACGCGGAAGCCGCGGATCTTCACCTGATGATCGAGCCGCCCGAGGTACTCGAGCTCTCCGCTCGCGAGCCAGCGCGCGCGGTCGCCGGTGCGGTACATCCGCGCGCCGTGGGCCTCCTCGAGCGGGCAGGGGACGAACCGCTCGGCCGTCAGCTCGTCGCGCCCCAGGTAGCCGCGCGCGACGCCCGCGCCGGCGATGTAGAGCTCCCCGGCGACGCCGACGGGCACCGGCTGCAGCCGCGCGTCGAGCACGTAGACCTGGGTGTGGTCGATGGGCCTGCCGATCGTCGGGCGCGCCGCGGCGGTCACTGTCGCGCCTGTCGAGTACGTCGTGGTCTCGCTGGGGCCGTAGAGGTTCAGGAGCCACTCGACGTGCGGCAGCGCGAGCACGTCGCGCGCGAGCGAAGCGCGGAGCGGCTCGCCGGCGAGGCACACGGTCCGCACCGACCCGGGGATGCCCGACACCGCGAGGAGCGCCGCCGCGGCGGAGGGCACCGTGTTGACGAGCGTGACCTCGTCGCGGCGCCGGTGCGCGGGCAGCGCGAGCGCGTCGTCGGCGAGGACGATCTTGCCGCCCCAGCAGAGCGGGACGACGAGCTCGAAGACCGAGAGATCGAAGCACGTGGACGTGGACGCGAGCACGCCCGCGAGCTCGTGATCCGAGAACGTCCGCCTGGCCCACCACGCGAGCGCGACGGCCTGGCGGTGTTCGATCACGACGGCCTTGGGCCGGCCCGTCGAGCCGGAGGTGTAGATGAGGTACGCCGCCTGGTCCGGCCGCCCCGCCGGCAGCGCGTCGCCCGCCCCGCCCTGCGCGTCCTCCGCGCCCGCGACGATCTCGTCGAGCAGGAGCACCTCGGCCGACCCTGCCGGCACGAGCCCCGACAGCGCGCTCTCGGTCACGAGCAGGTGCGCCGCAGCGTCCTCCAGGATCACCTGCAGCCGCTGCCGCGGGTAGCCCGGGTCGAGCGGCACGTGGACGCCGCCGGCCTTGAAGATGGCCCAGAGGGCCACGACCATGTCGAGCGTCCGCCGCACGCACAGGCCCACGCGCGTCTCCGGCCGCACGCCGAGCGCGCGCAGCCGCCGGGCGAGCGCGTCGGCGCGGCGGCGGAGCTCGCGGTACGTGAGCTCGCCGGCCTCGGACGCCACGGCCACGGCCCCGGGCGACCGCTCGGCCTGCGCGTCGAAGAGCTCGTGCAGGCACGCGGCGGGCGGCGGCGGCGCGCTCGTCGCGTTCCACGCGATGAGGAGCTCGCGCCGCTCGCCCGCCGTGAGGAGCGGGAGCTCGGCGACCCGCGCCTCCGGGGCCGCGGCCACGGCGCGGAGGATCGTCTCGTAGTGCCCCGCGAGCCGCGCGGCGGTCTCGGGGTCGAACAGGTCGAGATCGAACTCGAGGGCGCCCTCGATCGCGTCGCCCGACTCGGTGAGGAAGAGCGTGAGATCGAACCGCGCCCGCTCCACGTCGAGCGGGACCGGCGACGCCTCGACGCCCGGCAGCGCGAGCGCGGGCGGTGGCACGTTCTGGAGCGCGAACATCACCTGGAACAGCGGGTTCCGGCTGAGATCCCGCTCCACGGCGAGCGCGTCGACGACGGCCTCGAACGGCAGATCCTGGTGGGCGTACGCCTCGAGCGCGTCCGCCTTCACGCGGCCGACGAGCTCCGCGAAGGTCGGGTCGCCGTCGAGCCGCGCGCGCAGGACAAGGGTGTTGACGAACAGCCCGATGAGCGGCTCGAGCTCGGTCCGACCGCGGCCGGCCACCGGCGTGCCGACGCAGAAGTCCTGCTGGCCGCTGTACCGGTGGAGCAGCGCCTCGAAGGCGGCGAGGAGCGTCATGAACAGCGTGGCCCCGAGCTCCTGGCTCCGGCGCCGGAGGGCCGCGGCGAGCTCCTGCGGCAGCGCGAACCGATGCGTGCGCCCGCGCGACGAGCGCGCCGCGGGGCGGGGGCGGTCCGTCGGGAGGTCGAGCGGCGGCGCGCCGTCGAGCCGCCGGCGCCAGATCTCCCGCTCTGCCTCCAGCACCTCCGGCGTGAGCTCCTGCCGCTGCCACGCGGCGTAGTCGGCGTACTGGACCGGAAGCGGGCGGAGCGCCGGCGCCGCACCTCTCGCGAACGCCGCGTAGGCCGCCGTGAGCTCGTGCGCGAGCACGCCGAGCGACCACCCGTCCGAGGCGATGTGGTGGAGGGTGACGACCAGCACGTGCTCGTCGGGCGCGAGCCGGAAGAGCGTCGCGCGCAGGAGGGGCCCCTTCTCCAGGTCGAACGGCCTCGCTGCTTCTCGCGATGCGTCGCTTTGTAAAGTCGTTTCCCGATCGCGCGCGGGGACCTCCGAGAGGTCGACGAGGGGGAGGGGCCACGCGTCCGGAGCGCCCTGGAAGCGCTGGACGGGGCGGCCGTCGACCGCGTGGATCGTCGCGCGCAGCACCTCGTGCCGCCGCACGACCTCGGCGATCGCGCGCGCGAGCGCCGTGAGGTCGAGCGCGCCGCGCAGGTTGAGCGCCGCGGGCACGTTGTACGTGGCGCTCTCGGGCTCGAGCTGATCCAGGAACCACAGCCGTTGCTGCGCGAAGGACAGCGGCGCCTCCTCGCCGAAGCGCGCCGCCGGCGCGAGGGGCGCCTGCGCCCGGCGCGCCTCCCCGCGGGTCGACCGCTCGATGTGCGCGGCGAGCCGGGCGATGGTCGGCGCCTCGAAGAGCGACCGGACGCCGACGTCGACGCCGAGCACGTCGCGCAGGCGGGCCGCCGCGCGCGTGGCCGAGAGGGAGTGCCCGCCCATCGCGAAGAAGTCGTCGTGGACGCCGACCCGATCGAGGCCGAGGACGGCGCGCCACACCTCGCCGATCGCCTGCTCCAGGCCGGTGCGCGGCGCCGTCTGCGCCGCGAGCTCGCCCGGGGCATTCCACGCGGGCGCGGGCAGCGCCTTGCGGTCCACCTTGCCATTCGCGCTCAGCGGGAGGGCGTCGAGCGCGACGAACGCGGCCGGGATCATGTAGCCCGGCAGGCGCGACGAGAGCTGGTCCTTGAGGGCACCCGGCTCGAAGGACGGCGCTTCGGGGACCACGTAGGCGACGAGCCGCGGATCCCCCGGCGCGTCCTCGCGCGCGACGACGACGACATCGCGGATCCCGCCGCACCGCGCGATGACCGCCTCGATCTCGCCGAGCTCGATGCGGAAGCCGCGGAGCTTGATCTGGTGGTCGATGCGCCCCAGGAACACGAGCTCGCCGCCGGGCAGCCGACGCACCAGATCGCCCGTCCGGTAGAGGCGCGCCCCCGCCGCTGTGGAGAACGGATCCGGAAGGAACGCTGCCTCCGTGCGCTCCGGGTCGAGGAGGTACCCCCGGCCGACCCCGTCGCCGCCCACGTACAGCTCGCCGGCGACGCCGAGCGGCACGGGCTGCCGCCGTCGATCCAGCACGTAGAGCTGCGTGTTCTGGATCGCGCTGCCGATCGGCACGTACGCCGCGTCCTCCGCCGGGGGCTCGGCGATGACGTGCTGGGCGACGTCGTCCGAGCACTCCGTCGGGCCGTAGGCGTTCATCAGCGGGATCCGCGGGTAGAGCGCGAGCCACCTGCGCGCGAGATCGGGGGGGAGCGCCTCGCCCGTGAGCACGAGCCACCGCAGGCCGTCGAGGCGCGGCCGCCACGCCGGGCGCGCCTCGAGCTCGTCGAGCGCCCCGCGCAGGAGCGACGGCACGACCTCCAGGACGGTGATGCCGAGCTCCCCCACGGCGTCGAGCAGCCGCGCGGGGTCCGTCGCGATCTCGTCCGGCACGAGGCGGCACGTCCCGCCCGCGAGCAGCGGGGAGAGCAGCTGCCACACCGAGATGTCGAAGGTGATGGGCGCTGTCTGCGCGACGACGTCCTCGGGCCCGATCCCGAGGGAGCGCACCTTCGCGAAGAGGTGGTTGAGCATCCCCCGGTGCTCGACCATCGCGCCCTTGGGCGCGCCGGTCGATCCGGACGTGAAGATGACGTAGGCGAGGTGCTCCGCGCGCGCGGCCGGAAGCGCCCCGCGCTCCGCCGCGGCGCCGGCGAGCAGCGCGCCGGCCGGGAGCACCTCGAGCGCCCCGGCGCCCGCCGCGGCGATCTCGTCCAGCAGCGCGCCCGGGATCGCGGCGCCGGCGAGGAGGGGAGGGCCGCCCGCGCGCGCCAGGATGTCGGCGTTGCGCCGCGCCGGGTGCGCGGGATCGAGCGGCACGTACGCGCCGGCCGCCTTGAAGGCGCCGAGCGCGAGCAGCATGAAGTCGAGGTCGCGCCGCGTCAGCAGGGCGACCAGGCGATCGGGCCCGACGCCGCGCGCCGAGAGCGCCCGCGCCACGCGGTCGGTGGCGCTGTCGAGCTCCGCGTACGAGAGCCGCTGATCGCCGCACGCGACGGCGATCCGCGCCGGCGTCCGGGAGGCCTGCTCCCTGAAGAGATCGTGGAAGCAGGCGTCCCGCGGGAAGGCCGCCGCCGTGTCGTTGCAGCCCGCGATCAGGTAGCGCTCCTCCTCGGGCGGGAGCAGCCGGAGCTCGTCGATCGGGCGGTCCGGCTCTGCCCCGGCCGAGCGAAGGAGCTCCCCGAGGTGGCCCGTCATGCGCTCGATCTCGTCGCGCGCGAAGCGATCCGCGCGGAACTCCAGCGCGGCGGCGAGCTCGCCGTGGAGGCGCGCCACGCTCAGCCCCAGATCGAACTTCGCCGTGCCCTCCACGGCCCCGTCGGGGGCCCAGAGCACGGGCCGCCACAGCGCCCCCTCGACCTCCGCCGGCGGCTCCGAGGCGCTCTCCAGCACGAAGCTCGCCTGGATCAGCGCGTCCCGCTCCCCGTCCCGCCCCGCTGCCGGGGCCGCGGCGCGCGCGACCTCGTCGAACGGCAGCTCGGCGTGCTCCATCGCCTCCGCCATCGCCCGGCGCACGCGGCGGACGAGCTCGCGGTACGTCGGCCTTCCGCCGAGATCCACGCGCAGGACGACCGTGTTCGCGAAGAAGCCGACGATCCCCTGGTGCTCGGGGCGGCTCCGGTTGGCGACGACGACGCCGATCCCGAGGTCCTCCTGCCCGGTCGAGCGGTGGAGCAGCGCCGCGTAGACGGAGGCCAGCGCGACGAAGAGCGTCGCGTTTTCTGCGCGGGCCACGGCGAGCGCCGCCTCGACGTGCGGCGCCGAGAGCGCGAAGCGGACCGTCCCGCCCGCGAAAGGCGACGCCGCCGCCCGCCTGCGCTCGGCGCCCAGCTCGAGCCGTGGCAGCCCCTCGAGCTTCGCCTTCCAGTAGGCCCGCGCCGCGTCCATGCGCGCGAGCGCGGCCCGCTGCGCGCGCGCGTAGTCGGCGTACCCGTACGCGTGCGGCGGCGCGTCCGCGCGGCCGGCGCCGCGCGCGGCGTAGCTCGCGGCGAGATCGCGCACGAGCACCTCGATCGACCGGCCGTCGGTCACGAGGTGGTGCTGCGCGAAGAGGAGCACGTGGTGGCGCTCGCCGAGCGAGACCAGGCACACCCGGAGGAGCGGCCCCTCCTCGAGCGCGAACGGCGCCTGGCCCCACGCCGCGGCGAGCTCGCGCAGGCGCTCCTCGCGCTCCTCGGCGCGCGCGGCGTCGACCCGCACGCGGGCGAGGGGCACCGCCACCTCCGGCAGCACGATCTGCCGGGGCTCCCCGGCGATCTCGCGGAACACCGTGCGCAGCGCCGGGTGCCGGCGGACGACGGCCGCGAGGCTCTCCTCGAGCCGCGCCTCGTCGAGCGCCCCGACGATCCGCGCCGAACACCACGTGGTAGAGCGGGCTCTCCGGAGCGAACCGGCAGAAGAACCACAGGCGGAGCTGGTGCGACGAGAGCTCCGCCGGCTCGCCGTCCGCCGCGGCGGGCGCGGGGGCCGGCCCGGCGGCCGGCGCGTCGACCGCCGCCGAGAGCGCCGCCGAGAGCTCCTCGACCGTCGTCGCCTGCCAGAGCAGCTGCGGCGGCACCGCGGCGCCGAGCAGCTCCTCGAAGCGCGCCTGGAGCTCGACGCTCGCGAGCGAGTCGAGCCCCAGCGCCATCAGCTTCGAGGTCGGGGTGACGCTCCCGAGGTCCACCCGCGCGAGCCGGGCGAGCTCCTCGCGCACCACCTCGACGAGCAGGCCCACCCTCCCCGGGGCGGGCACCGCGCGCAGCGCGAGGCGCAGCACCCGCGCCGTATCGGCCGCCGCGCGCGCGCCCTCGGCTCCCGCGGGCGCCGGCGCCGGAGCCTGCTGCGCCACGGACACCGCGAGCGTCTCGAGCGTCCCCTCGCGGAAGCCCTGGGCGCACGCGTGCCGCTGGACCTTGCCGCTCGACGTCTTCGGCAGGGTCCGGGGGCGGAGCAGCAGCACCGCGTGCGGCTGCACGTCGTGCTCCCTTGCGACCGCCGATCGCAGCGCCTCCACGACGTCCGGCGGCGGGTCGCCGCCGCGGCCGTCGAGCTCGGCCGCGACGCCGAGCCGCTCTTCACCGCCGACCTCGATCGAGAACGCCGCGCAGCAGCCCGGGCGAACGCGCGGGTGCGCGGCCTCCACGGTCCGCTCGATGTCGTCGGGGTACAGGTTTCGCCCCCGGATGACGATGAGGTCCTTGATGCGCCCGGTGACGAACAGCTCGCCTCCCGAGAGGAAGCCGAGATCCCCCGTCCGCAGGTACGACGCCTCGCCGTCGCCCTGGAGCCGCGCGCCGAACGCGCGCGCCGTCTCCTCGGCGCGGCCCCAGTACCCCCCCGCGACGCTCGGGCCGGCGATCCAGATCTCGCCGATCTGCCCGTCCGCGACGCGCTCTCCGCGCTCCGGCGACACGACGGCGACGCGCGCCCGGGGCGCCCCGGACGACACGAGCCGCCGCGCCCCCGCGGCGGCCGGCTCCACCGGGAGCGAGACCCCTCGCGCGAGCGCGCCGGCGTCGACGCTCACGCTGGCGGGCTGCGCGTCGCGGAGGCCCCCGGAGGCGAACAGCGTCGCCTCCGCGAGCCCGTAGCACGGGTAGAACGCCTCCCGGCGGAAGCCGCAGGGCGCGAACGCCGCCGCGAACCGGTCCAGCGTCTCGGCGCGGATCGGCTCCGCGCCGTTGAACGCCACCGTCCACGAGCGCAGGTCGAGCGCCGCCAGATCCTCGCGGGTCGCCTTGCGCGCGCAGAGGTCGTACGCGAAGTTCGGCCCGCCGCTCGTCGTGGCGCGGAAATGGGAGATCGCCTTGAGCCACCGGAGCGGCCTCTCCAGGAAGGCGAGCGGCGACATGTGCGTGCAGGGAAAGCCGACGAAGATCGGCTGCAGCACGTTCCCGATGAGCCCCATGTCGTGGAAGAGCGGCAGCCACCCCACGCCCGACGAGCCCGCGTCGTGCTCGAAGCCGGCGCGGATGGCGCGCTCGTTGGCGATCACGTTCGCGTGGCTCACCATCACCCCCTTGGGGTGCCCTGTGGAGCCCGACGTGTACTGGAGGAACGCGAGCGTCTCCCCCGAGATGTCCGGCGCGCGCCACGCCGAGGCCGCCCCGGGCTCGAGCGCGTCCGTCGCGATCCAGCGGAGCTCCGAGAGCTCGGGCGCCTGCGCTCGCAGGGCCTCCGAGAGCGAGGCGATCAGCCCGGTCGTCAGCACGAACCTCGCGCCGGCGTCGCGGGCGATCGCGCGGAGGCGCGGCAGGGTGCGATCCAGCTGCGCCGGGTTCGGCGGGTACGTCGGGACGGCGACGACCCCGGCGTAGACGCAGCCCATGAACGCCGCGATGAAGTCGAGCCCGGGCGCGTAGAGGAGCAGCGCGCGGTCCGCGGCGGCCCCCGCCGCCTGCAGCGACGCGGCGATGCCCATCGCGCGGAGGTGGAGATCCCGATACGTCCACTCCTCGGAGCCGCCGTCCACGTCTCCGGTGGTCAGGAACCGGAAGGCGAGGGCGTCGCCCTGGGCCTCCGCGCGCAGCCGGAGGAGATCCACGAGGGTCTCGCAGCGATCCAGATCGCCCAACAACACATCACCGTTCATCGAAGCTCTCCAGCGCCCTGTCGCCCTCTGCGAAGCCCGCCTGGCGTCAGCGCGTCATGTCGAAGAAGTGGTCGATCCACACCACGTCGCCTGCCGCCTCGGCGCGCGCGTAAGCCCACCTCGCCACGGCGAGGTCGAGCGTCCCCATGCCGAACGGCGAGAACACGATCGGCTTCGTCCGCGGCGCCGTGCGCTGCCCGAGGAGCACCTGGGCGAGCGTCCCCGTCACGAACTCGCGCCCGCCGGACTCCTGCTCTGCGAGGTGCAGCGACGTCCCGGCGCTCATCACGTGCTCTACGCTGTCCACCACGTTGAACGAGGAGAGGACGACGCGCGGCGACAGGTCGCGCAGGGACAGGTGCAGCACCACCGGAGCGTGCGAGAACCAGCCCGGATCGTGGACGTGCGGCGTGGCGGCCGAGGTCGTGAAGACGAGGAGATCGCTCCGCCGCACCACCGACTCCAGGTCCTTCGCCACATGGACCTCGCGGCGCCGCTCCGGCGCGAAGGCGACCTCGCGGAACCGCTCCGGCTCCGCGGGGTTCGTGTCGAACAGGAGCACCTCCGGGATCTCCCAGCCGAGGCGCGACAGGAAGGACACAACGTACCGCGCGATGAGCCCCGTCCCGACGATGCCGAGCGTGCCCGCGCGCCGCCCCCCGGAGAGCGCCGCCGCGGCCGAGACCGCCGACGCCGCGGTGCGCGCCGCCGAGATGATCGAGCCCTCGAGGCACGCGAACGGATAGCCGTTGTCCGCCCGGTTGAGGACGATCACCGCCGACGCCCGGGGGATGCCTTGCCGGATGTTCGCCGGATAGCTGGCTATCCACTTGATCCCCGACACGGGATCACCACCGCCGAGGTGGGCTGGAAGCGCGATGATCCGCGCGTCCGGCCGGTCGGGGAAGCGGAGGAAATAGCTGTTGGGACAGACCACCTCTCCCCGGTGGCCTGCGAGGTACACGTCCTCGACCGCCTTGACGCACTCCTCGGGGCTCTCCTCGATGAGGCGGCGGATGACATTGCCAGATACCACACCAAAGCGCATCGCTCATCCCTCGGCGTAACGCGACGCCCAAGCAGGGTTGTAAACAGTGTCCAGATAAGGCACGCCGCGGTCCGCGCAGAGGAACAGGACCTTCGGCCTCACGAGGCCGGTCGCCTTGCTGAAATAGCGCTGGATCGCGGCGTAGACCGTCCCCGTCGAGCCGCCGACGAGCAGCTTGTGGCGGTCGAGCAGGGTCCGGCACGCGGCGATCGACTCGACCTCGGGCACGATCACCACATCGTCGATCAGCGCCTCGCGGAGCAGATCCGGAACGACCCCCGCGCCGATCCCCGGGATGCGCCGCGGCCGCGGCGGGCCGCCGAAGATCACCGAGCCCTCGGCGTCCACCGCGACGATCTTCACGCCCGGGAAGTGCTCCTTCAGGCGCCGCGAGAGCCCCGCGATCGTCCCCGCCGAGCTCACGGCGACGAACACGAAATCGAGGGCCGTGAACGCCTCGCAGATCTCCCGCCCCGTCGTGTGGAAATGGGCCATCATCCCGTCAGGGTTCTTGTACTGGTTGGGCCAGTAAGAGCTGGGCAGCGCGGCGCAGAGCGACTGCACCCGGGCGAGCCGCGTCTTCAGGAATCCCCCGGTGTCGTCGCGCTCCTCCACCTTCACGACCCTCGCGCAGAGCGAGCGGAGCACGTGCTCGTTCACCGCGGAGATGTGGGGATCGATCACGGGGATGTAGTCGAGGCCGAGGAGCTGAGCGTACGCGGCGAGCGCGATCGCGAAGTTGCCTGACGACGACTCCACGACCGTCGTCTGCGGGTCGACCTCGCCGCGCTCGATCGCCGTCTTCAGGATCCAGAGCGCGGGGCGGTCCTTGATGCTCCCGACCGCGTTGCAGTACTCGAGCTTCACGGAGAGATCGAGCCGCTCGTGCTCGAGCTTCACGACCGGCGTCCCACGGAGCATGCTGACGAGCGTGGCCGCCCGCGCCAGGAGTTGCTCTTGTTTAAGCATGCAAGCTTCACCACCCTCAAGACAGCGGACAGGCGACGCGCGAGCGGACGAGGCCGCTCGCGCCAATGGCTCATCACGAGACGACGGACAGGCGCTCTCGCTCTAGGCTCCTCGCGGGCGCAGGGAGACGAACCGCTCCGCCCAGAGGCCCTCGAGCTCCTGGGCCGCCTTCTGCGCGCGCGCGGGCTCGTCCACGCCGGCGTCCGCGAGCAGCTCGGCCAGGGAGCGCGCCCCGTCCGCGCGCATCAGCGCCTCGCCCAGGTCGGCCGACACGCTCACCCGCACGCCGGCGTCGTACGTGTTCCGCAGCTCGAAGGCCGTGGCCGCGCGATCCATCGCCACGAAGCGGCGGATCTGGTCCACGCGGACGTGCCTCGGGATGTCGACAGCGAGCGCCGCCACGTCCTCCCACGTCCACGCGCGCTTCTCGACGAAGAAGCCGCCGATCGCGAGGTAATTGAGCCCGGTGGTCAGAAAGCTCGTCACCACGTCGTGCGCGGAGTCGACGATCGGCTCCACGTTGTTGTTGAACGAGGTGTTGAGCAGCACCGGCACGCCCGTCCTGTCCTTGAACGCCTTGAGGACGCCCCAGAAATGCGGGTTCGAGCCGCGCGCCACCGTCTGGACGCGGGCCGTGCCGTCCACGTGCGTCGTCGCCCCGAGGACGCTCCGCTTGTCCTCTCGGACCTTCAGCACGAAGATCATGAACGGGAACTCGTCCTCACCGGGCGGGAGCTCGAAGAACTCGCGCGCGTCCTCCGCGAGGACGGCCGGCGCGAACGGCCGGTACGCCTCGCGCTTCTTGACCATCGCGTTCACGAGGTCCTTGTTCGCGGCCGGCCTCGGGTCGGCCAGGATGCTCCTGTGCCCGAGCGCCCGCGGCCCGAACTCCGATCCTCCCTGCGCCCAGCCGACGGCGGCCCCGGCGGCGATCACCTCGGCGACGCGCCCCGGCAGATCCTCGGCGCGCTCGTGCCGGAGGAAGCGGGACCACGCCGAGAGCTCGCGCTCGATCTCGGCCTCGCCGCCCACGTCGCGGCCCCAGAACACGTGCTCGATCCGCCGCCGCGACTTCAGCGCTCCCGCGGCGAGGGTCGTGTGCAGCGCCGCCCCGAGCGCGCAGCCCGCGTCGTGCGCTGCCGGCTGCACGAAGACGCGCTCGAACATCCCCGAATAGAGGATCTTCCCGTTCATCGTGCAGTTGTGCGCGACCCCGCCGGCCAGGCAGAGCCGCGTCTTGCCCGTGGCCTCGCGCTCGTGGCGGATCACGTGCAGCGCGAGCGCCTCCAGCGCCTCCTGCAGCGACGCCGCGACGTCGCGGTGCTGCTGGGTGAAGGGCCCGCCCTTCCTGCGCACCTCGATCGCCTGCGCCAGCGCGCCCACGCGGTCGCGGTGGATCTCGTAGTCTCCGTCCGGCAAGAGCGTGTAAAGCGAGCTCATCAGCGCGCGGTACCTCGCCGGATCGCCGTAGGGCGCGAGCCCCATCACCTTGTACTCGTCGAACACCCCGTATCCGAGGAGCGCGATGACGGAGACATAGAAGTTCCCGAGCGACTTCGACTCCGGGATCGTCTTCAGCACGTCGATCCTGTCGCCCGAGCCCACGGCCACGAGCCCGGACAGGAAGTCTCCCGACCCGTCGATCGCCACGATCAGGCTGTCGTCGTACCCCGACAGCAGGTACGTGCTCGCCGCGTGCGCCTGGTGGTGCGGCACGAACACGATCTTGTCGCGGTCGATCGGGCGCCCCAGGCCCTGGCCGAGCTTCGCCGCGAGCAGCGTGCGCGCGTCGATCCGCGGCAGCGCGCCGCCGGTCAGGAGCCGCACCCGCCCGAGGAGCGCATTGCAGTACTCCTCGCTCGCGTAGAACGCGATCCGGTCCACACGGTCGATGTCGACGCCGCCCCGGGCGAGGCAGAAGCGGATCGCCTCGATGGGGAACTTGTTGGAGTGCTTGATGCGGTTGAGCCGCTCCTCCTCGATCCCCGCGATGACCTCCCCGCCGTCGACGAGCACCGCCGCGCCGTCGTGCGTGAAGCTCTTCGGGATGTCGTACATCTCCTCGTGGGCGAAGCTCAACCCGCCGGAAAGGCCCAGCGTCAGCATGTCTCCTCCTTGCCGCTCGCGCTCATCGCGCCATCGAGCCACGGCGACGACGCCGCGCCGTCGAACTCGCCCTCTCCGAGCGCTCGTCGCCCGTGGGCGCGCTCGATGACGGCGTTCACCTCCGGCCCGAGCGGGCCGAAGACGACCTCCTTGCACAGGCGCTCCAGGGCGCCGTCCCCCGCGTACGCGCGCGCGCCGACGATGCCGCGCGCCGCCGAGACGGTCTCCTCAGCGCACCTCGTCCCCGTGTACTTCGCGGCCCCGGCCAGCTCGTAGAGCCGCGGCAGCCGCTCGGCGCGGTCCCTCGCGGAGGCGATCGTGCCCATCGCCTCGCCCGCCTCGCGGACCGCCGCGCACGCGGCGCGGTAGCGGATCACGAGGCGGCCGATATCCACGACCATGCCGTCCAGCTCGGCGAGCGGCGCCCCGTCCCGGCCGCGCACTGTGCGGAGGAACCGGCGCGACTCGTCGATCGCCTGCGCCGCGGCGCCGAGGTACAGCGATGGAATCAGCACCTGGTGCCACACCATCTCGAACAGGAGGAGCTGCACCACCTCCGGCCCGGGGCCGCCGAGCAGGAGGTCCTCGTCCGGCACGAAGAGATCGTGGAACACGATCCGGCGTGTATCGGAGTCGAGCATCGCGTCCGGGAACAGGTACGGGCCTATCTCGACGGCCGGGTTGCCCCGCGGCCGCGTCATGAAGACCGCGGGGAAGCCCTCCTCAAGCGCCGTCGTGAAGATCAGGAGATCTCCCTCGGTCGCGAGGGACGTGTACGACGCGGCGCCGCTCACCACGTGTCCTCCGGGCACCTTCCGCGCCCGCGTCCCCACCGCGTTCACGCGGTCCGCGTGGACCCGCGAGTTCGTGTTGGCGACGAGCCGGCGCCCCTCGACGACCTCCGAGAGCAGCGCGCGCCGCCGCGCGTCGAGCCGCGCGTCGTCCGCGATGGGGAAGGTGGCTATCGCGGAGGTCACGTAGAAGTGGTTCTCCACAGCGAGCGCGACAGCAGGGGAGATCCCCCCGAGCCGGTGCAGCACGTGCGCGCACGCGCGGAACAGGCCTGCTGCGTCTCCCTCGTAGATGCGCCCCAAAAAGGGCAGATCCGTCGACCGGAACACCCGGTAGAAGGCCGGCAGATCCCGCTCCGCGAGCGCCTTCTTCAGCGCTTCTGCCGCGAGCTGCGTCTGCCGATCGAGGTCGATCCTCGGGCGCGCCTTGCGTCCAGCGCTCATCGTCATGTCATCCGAGCTCACAGCGCTCTTCTCCTTGCACCCGTCGTGTCCCGAGCCCCGCGGCCGCTCCGGCCTGCGTCGTCTCTTCCCTGTGCGCCCGGCCGGCGCGCTCGCTGCACGGCCGTGAGGCCGGCGCGCGCCCTTCCTGCGCGTCTGGTTCGCTCTTCACCCGCGCTCGGCCGGCGCGAGCCGGACGAGCCGCTCCGTCCAGAGGGCCCAGAGCTCGCCCGCGACGTCGGCCCCCGCGCCGTCGAGCAGCGACGACAGCGGCCGGCTCCCGTCGGCCTTCACCAGCGCCTCGTACGCGGGGCGCGAGATCTTCCGGCGGATCCCGCGGTCGTAGCTCGTCCGCAGCTCCCAGGCGTCGCCGATGCGCGCGCCGTCGAGCCACCCGCGCGTGCGGCATACCTGGGTCGAGCGCGGGATCTCCACGACCATGCCGAGCCTGGCCTCCAGCGACGGGCCCTTCCCGCGGACGAGCACGTCGTCCACGAAGGCGGCCTCGAGGCGGCTCGTCAGGAGCAGCGCGACAACGTCGTCGACCGTCTCGGCGGGCGGCTCCGCCCCGTGATCGAGCGACGTCGCGAGCAGCGCCCCGACCCCGGAGATCTCCTTGAACGCGCAGAGCAGCGCGAACAGCCGGGGATCCGCCTCCTTCAGCACCACCTGCGCGCGGACCGTGCCGTCCGCGTGCACCGCGGCGGCGAGCGGCGCGCGGCGCTCGCGCCTCACGCGGAGGGCGAAGCTCTTCCAGCGGAGCTGCTCGGCCGGGCCCGGCAGCATCAGGCACTCGGCCGCGTCCTCGGCGAGCATCGCGACCGACAGCGGCCGGTGCGGCGCGCGCCGCTTCAGCTCGTTCAGCGCCTCCCGCCGCCGCTCGTCCCTCGGATCGGCGACGATCGCGCGGCGCCCGAGCGCAACGAGCCCCATCTCCGAGCGGCCGTTCGCCCAGCCCACGGCGGCGCCCCCGGCGATCAGCTCCGCGGCCTCGCGGGCCGGATCGGCCGGGCGCTCCGCCGTCACGAGCGCGCCCCAGCGCCTGAGCGCCGGGATCACCGCGTCCGCGTTCCCGATGTCCGTCCCCCAGGCCACGTTGTCGAGCGGGGCGCGGCGCGGCGGCGCGTCGCTCGCGAAGAGCGCGGCCCCGAGGGCGCAGCCCGCGTCGTGCGCCGCGGGCTGCACGAACACCTCGTCGAACAGGCCGCTCGCGAGGACGCGCGAGTTGACGGCGCAGATCTGCGCCCCGCCGCCGGCCAGGCACAGCCGCCGGAGCCCGCTCTTCGTGCGGTGGTGGCGCAGCACGTGGAGCACGATCTCGGAGATCGCCTCTTCCAGCGCGGCGATCACGTCCTTGTGCGCCTGCTCCACCGGATCGCCGCGCAGCCTACCCGGCGCCTTCGAGAGCACCGCCGCGAGGTTCTGGAAGGCGAGATCGTAGTCGCCGTCCGGCAGCAGCCTGTACACCTCGCGCATCGCGCCGCGGAGCGCGGCGGGGTCGCCTTGCGGGGCGAGCTCCATCGCCTCGGCCTCCTCGAACGGGCTGTATCCGAGCGCGCGGATCGTGCGATGGCACAGCTCGCCGAGCGACTTCTGCGGTGAGAACGCCGCGAGCGACGTGAGGCACGACCGGCTCCCGCTCGCCGACGTCCCGGCGAAAACCCCGCCCTCGTTGTCGATGACGTAAACGAGCGCCTGATCGAAGCCCGACACCGCGATGGCGCTCACCGCGTGCGTCATCATGTGCGGCACGAAGACGAGCCGCGCCGGATCGATCGCGCACCTCATCTCCCGCTGGATGGCCGCGTGCAGCAGCCCGCGCGCGTCCGGCACGCCGGCGAGCTCCGGGAACGCCGCGCGCAGGCGCCCGACGAGCAGGTTGGCCGTCTCCTCGCCTGAATAATAGGCGATCCGGTCCACGTCCGAGAGCGCGACGCCTCGCTGTCTCAGGCAGGCGCGCAGCGCGTCGAACGGGAACTTGTTCGTCCGCCGGACGCGGTTCAGCCGCTCTTCCTCGATGGCGGCCACCACCTGCCCGTCCTCGACCAGCACGGCCGCCGCGTCGTACGTGAAGAATTGCGGCGAGTCGTAGCGGCAGTCGTAGACGGGATCCAAGCCTCCTGCGAGGCCCAGAGTCAGCATGCGCTCCTCCATCCTTCTCGGTCGGGACGTCCACCGCCCTCCCGGGTTCCGTCTCAGCCGTTTCGCAAGGGTCGTTCCATCGAACGGCGCGACGGTTCCGGCGGCGCCCCAAGGATGGGGTGATCTATTTGTTAAGTTTCTTTAAGAAGCTGGAGAAATGCGGAGCGATAGGGGGCGAGCGCCGCGCGGATCTTCGCCGACGCGCGCTCGAGGATCTCGGTGTTCTGGAGATCCTTCGGCTTGATACCGAGCTTCGCGAGGCGGCTGTAAACGTACGGTAGCGAGCGATCGATTCGCCGCGACAGCTCGCGCGCGTTCCTGGTCTCGCTGGCCCACGTCAGGAAAAGGAGGTCGTAGAGCTTCTCGACCTCTTGTGGGTGCACCTGGGATATCGCCGCTGGGTCGTCGTGGGGGGGCGCGCCCTGCTGGGCCAGGAGGTCGAGCGCGCACGCGGCCCGCCAGTTTTGCTCGACGGTCCGCTCCGGGTCTCGCACGAGGAAGTACCGCTCGACGGCGTTGCGGAGCTCGCGGACGTTGCCCCTGTACACTCCGTTGCTCGCGAGCTCGCCGACGGCGCTCACCTCGCGCGCGGGCAGGAGCGTGCGGTAG
The DNA here is from genome assembly GCF_028368935.1 of Sorangium aterium. NCBI lineage: Bacteria > Pseudomonadati > Myxococcota > Polyangiales > Polyangiaceae > Sorangium > Sorangium atrum. The sequence continues at coordinate 453,046 of NZ_JAQNDK010000006.1, forward strand.
CGCTCCCCGAGCTCCAGGGCGAGGACCCTCGAGAGGCTGCGCAGGTCCTCCCGGCTGGGCGGGGGCACGACGATGGTGAGCACGCTGAGCCGGAAGAACAGGTCGGCTCGAAACGTCTTGTCGAGACCGGCGGCGAGGTCCCGGTTCGTGGCGGCGAGGACGCGGACGTCGACGCTCTTCTCCTCGCTGCCGCCCACGGGCCAGAACGAGCCGTCCGCGAGGAAGCGGAGGAGCTTCGCCTGCGCCTCCGCCGGCAGCTCGCCGATCTCGTCGAGGAACAGGCTGCCTCCGGACGCGAGCTCCACCACGCCGCGCTTCGATACGGTCGCCCCCGTGTACGCGCCGCGCACGTGGCCGAACAGCTCGCTCTCGAACAGCGTTTGCGTGAGGGCCGCGCAGTTGACGGTGATGAGTCGGTGCTTCGAACGCTTGCTGTGCTGATGGATGTCGCGCGCGAGGATGTCTTTCCCCGCTCCGGTCGGCCCGACGATGAGGACCGAGCAGTCTGCGGACGCTGCCTGTTTCGCGAACCCGAGCGCCCTGCGCCGCGCCTCAGAGTGCGCGACGAATCTCCAAGAGCTGGTCATCAATCCTCTCCTGATTCTTCATGACGGAAACAGTTGTTGTCTCACTGCGCCCGCGAGTACGGGCATTTGGCAACATATCGTTTCCCGAGCGCGCGCCTCCGGCCGCGCGCCGCCGAGCATGCGCCGGTCGAGCCATCTCGACGGCGGGCTCCAGGGGACGCGCGACGAGCGCGCGCGGGCGGGCGGGCGGTGCAAACGAACGCCGCAGCAGGAACGCGCTCGCCGTGATGTTCGCGGGGGCGGCTCCGGAAACATGCAGTCGGCCGCCTGAACGGCGCTTGTTATTCGTGTATCGGTGCGGCCATGCGCGGAGGGGTGGAACAGCAAAGGAGAACGGTGGCGATGAGGGGTCGAGCGTTCCCGCGGGAGGCGCAGCGCGCTGACGGCGGCTCCTTCGACGACGGCTGAGCCTGGCGCGCGCCCGACAGCAGCTGAGCCCGTCACCTTTCTATGCCTGATGCCAGCGCTGCTGCGTTCCCCGTAGGCGCATCAGGCCTTTCCTTCGTGCCGCAAGCCGGAGCCGCAGGAGCCGCGCGAGCTGCGCAGATCCGCGGGTGCCTGTCGCTTCGTTCGCAGTAGATTCTGCCGCCGGAGGCAACCGAGGGATGACCGGAACGTCGGACGAACAGCAGACGAGCGGCCACGTGGACAGCGCCAACCTGCAGGCGATGGCAGCGCGGCTCGTCGACGCGGCGTGCGAGGGCGTGGCGCCTCGCCTGCCGCGCGCCACCTACCGCGTGCAGCTCAACAAGGACTTTACCTTCGAGCAGGCGCGGCGCGTCGTCGCCTACCTCGACGCCCTCGGCGTCAGCGATCTCTACTCGTCGCCGTTCTTCAAGGCGCGCCCCGAGAGCATGCACGGCTACGACCTCGTCGACCACAACGCGCTCAACCCCGCGATCGGCGAGCGCGCCGACCTCGACCGGCTCACCGGCGAGCTCGCGGCGCACGGCATGGGCCTGCTGCTCGACTTCGTGCCCAACCACATGGGCATCGGCACCTCCGAGAACGCCTGGTGGAACGACGTCCTCCAGAACGGCCCGAGCTCGCTCTACGCGCCGTTCTTCGACATCGACTGGGCGCCGCTCAAGACGGAGCTCAAGCACAAGGTGCTGCTCCCCGTGCTCGGCGACCACTTCGGGCGCGTGCTCGAGCGCGGCGAGCTCACGATCGAGTTCGACAGCGGCGCGTTCGTGCTCCGGTACTTCGATCATGTCTTCCCGGTGAACCCGCGGACGTACGGCATGATCATCGGGCCGCTCGTGCCCGGGCTCGTCGCCGCGCTCGGCGAGGAGCACGACGCGCTCCTCGAGCTGCAGAGCATCCTCACCGGGCTCCGCAACATGCCGCCGCGGACGGAGACGCAGCGGGCCAAGGTGATCGAGCGGCGTCGGGAGAAGGAGATCCTCAGGCGGCGGCTCGCGTCGCTCGTCGCGGACTCGCCCGACATCGCGGCGGCGGTGGCCGAGGGCGTCCTGCGCATCAACGGCAAGGCGGGCGATCCGCGGAGCTTCGACCCGATCGAGGCGCTGCTCGAGGAGCAGGCCTACCGCCTCAGCTTTTGGCGCACCGCCGCCGAGGAGATCAACTACCGCCGGTTCTTCGACATCAACGACCTCGCCGCGATCCGGATGGAGCACCGGCCTGTGTTCGCCGAGGCGCACCGCCTCGTCTTCGAGCTCTGCGAGCGGGGCCAGGTCACGGGGCTGCGCATCGACCACCCCGACGGCCTCTGGGACCCGATCGGCTACTTCGAGGATCTCCAGCAGGGCCACGTGATCGAGCGCTGCCGGCGCCGCTTCCTCGCCGAGGCTGCGGGCGAGCCGGAGCAGCGGCACGACCCGCGCCGCCGCCCCGAGGCCCGCTTCGCCCGGCTGGAGCCGGCCCTCCGCGCGGCCCTCTCGGAGCGCGCCGCGCGCGGCGCGCTGGACGCGCGGCCGCTCTACGTCGTCGTCGAGAAGATCCTCGCGCGCGGCGAGACGCTGCCCGAGGCCTGGCCCGTCCACGGGACGAGCGGCTACGACTTCACCGCGCTGGTGGGCGAGCTCTTCGTCGACGCCTCGAGCGAGGGGCAGATGACCACGATCTACGAGCGGTTCATCGGCGAGCACATACCGTTCGAGGCGCTCGTCTACGAGAAGAAGAAAGTGATCCTCCGGACGGCCCTGGCGAGCGAGCTGAACGTGCTCACGCACGCCCTGAACCGGCTCACCGAGCGCGACCGCCGCTTCCGCGACTTCACCCTGGGCTCGCTCAACGAGGCCCTGCGCGAGGTCATCGCGTGCTTCCCGGTCTACCGCACCTACATCAACGATCGGACGCCGGCGATCTCCGATCACGACCGCGTCGCCATCGGCCGCGCCGTCGCCCTCGCGCGCCGGCAGAACCCGACGATGGAAGGCTCCATCTTCACGTTCGTGCGCTCGGTCCTCATGCTCGACGGCACGGATCTCTTCCGCGAGGAGGACCGGCAACTCTTCTGCGACTTCGTGATGAAGTTCCAGCAGCTCACCGGGCCGGTGATGGCCAAGGGGCTCGAGGACACGTCGTTCTACATCTACAACCGGCTCGTGTCGCTGAACGAGGTCGGGGGCGAGCCCGAGCGCTACGGATCGAGCGTCCTCGCGTTCCACCGCGGCAACGTGCAGCGGCACAGGGCGTGGCCGTACTCGATGCTCGCGACGTCGACGCACGACACGAAGCGGAGCGAGGACGTGCGGGCGCGCATCAGCGTGCTCTCGGAGCTGCCGTCGGCCTGGGAGGAGGCGCTCCACCGCGCCGCCGCCGCCGCCGCGCCCCTCAAGGCCGAGATTGAGGGCCGCCTCGCGCCGGACAGCAACGAGGAGTACCTCTTCTACCAGACCCTCCTCGGCAGCCTGCCGATCGAGGCGCTGCTCGGCGACGCCAGCGGCCCGCGCGCGCCCGAGGGCGACGCGCTCTCGGCGTACGCCGACCGCCTCGTGGACTACATGCGCAAGGCCACGAAGGAGGCGAAGGTCAACACGTCCTGGATCGACGCGCAGCCCGAGTACGACGCGGCCGTCGAGGCGTTCGTCCGCAAGGCGCTCTCGTCCGCGGAGGTCCTGGGCGCGCTCCTGCCGCTCGCGCGCGTGGTCGCGTACCACGGCATGTGGGGCTCGGTCTCGCAGACGCTGCTCAAGCTCACCTCGCCGGGCGTGCCCGACATCTACCAGGGCAACGAGGTGTGGGACTTCAGCCTCGTCGACCCGGACAACCGCCGCCCGGTCGACTACGCCGAGCGCGAGCGGGCGCTCGCGGAGATCCGCGCGCGCTGGCGATCGAGCGGCGGGGGCCGCGCGCTCGCGCGCGAGCTCTGCGCCGAGGCGCGCGACGGCCGCGTCAAGCTGTTCGTCACGCACGTCGCGCTCGAGCTGCGCCGGCGCCACCCGGAGCTCTTCGGGGCCGACGGGGACTACGCGCCGCGCGCCGTGATGGGCGAGCGCGAGGCCCACGTCGTCTCCTTCGCGCGCCGCGCGCCGGACGGGCGCTCGATCGTCGTGGTCGCGCCTCGGTTCAGCGCGCGGCTGCTCGGCGGCGCCTGCTCCCCGCCGATCGGCGCGGCGTGGGCGGGCACCTCGGTCGACGTGGAGCCCGGCCTCTACACCGATCTCTTCACCGGCGCCGAGCTCGAGGCGTCGCCCTCCGCCCCTCCGCCGCGCGGCTCGGACGCGCCGCGCGGCTCGGACGCGCCGCCCGAGCCGGGCGGCGGCGCGGCGCTCCCGCTCGACCGGGTGCTCTCCGATTTTCCCGTCGCCCTGCTCCTGCGGGCGGCGCAGCGAGGCCAGTGACATGAAGGCGATGCGCACGATGGGCGCGTGGATCGAGGGCGGAGCGGTCCGCTTCCGCGTCTGGGCGCCCGACCACGATCGGATCGAGATCGTCACCTACGGGGCCGACGGCCAGGAGGTCACGGGCGCGCTGCCGGCGGCCCCGACCGGCGACGGCACCTTCGAGGCGACGGCGCCGGGCCTCGGGGCCGGCGCGCTCTACAAGGTGCGGATCGACGGCGAGGGGCCGTTCCCGGACCCGTACTCCCGCGCGCAGCCGCTCGGGGTCCACGGCCCGTCGGCGGTCGACGACCCCTCGTTCGCGTGGACGGACGCGGGGTGGCGTGGCGTCGCGCTCGAGGATCTCGTCCTCTACGAGGTCCACGTCGGCGCGGCGACCCCGGAGGGCACGTTCGACGCGCTCATCGGGGGGCTCGCCGAGCTCCGGGAGCTCGGGATCACGGCGATCGAGCTCATGCCGGTCGCGAGCTTCCCGGGCGAGCGCGGGTGGGGGTACGACGGGGTCGACCTCTTCGCGCCGCACGCGGCCTACGGCGGCCCGGCGGGCCTGCGCCGCCTGGTCGACGCGGCCCACGCCGCGGGGCTCGGCGTGATCCTCGACTGCGTCTACAACCACTTCGGCCCCGACGGGAACTACCTCCGCGCCTACGCGGGGCGCTACTTCACCGATCGGCACAAGACGCCCTGGGGCGACGCGGTGAACTACGACGGCGCGGGCGCCGAGCAGGTCCGCGCGCTCGTCCTCGAGAACGTCGAGATGTGGATCCGCGACTTCCACATCGACGGCCTCCGCCTCGACGCGACCCACGCGATCGTCGACGACTCCGAGCCGCACATCCTCCGGGAGATCGGCGAGCGCGCGCGGGCGGCCGGCGAGGGGCGGCGCGTCCTTTTGATCGCCGAGGACAGCCACAACGACGCGCGCCTCGTGACGCCCGTCGCGCAGGGCGGGTACGGCCTCGACGCTGTGTGGTCCGACGACTTCCACCACGAGCTGCGCGTCCTGTTCGCCGGGGATCGCGACGGATACTTCGAGGATCACACGGGCACCGCGGAGGACATCGCGGCGACGATCCGCAAGGGGTGGCTCTACGAGGGGCAGATCTCGAAGCACGCGGGCAAGCCGCGGGGCACGCCCGCGGATCCGGTGCCGCCGCCGCGCTTCGTCCACTGCATCCAGAACCACGATCAGATCGGCAACCGCGCCGTCGGCGATCGGCTCGGGGACAAGGTGAGCCCGGCGGCCTTCCGGACGATGTCGGCGCTGCTCCTGCTCACGCCGTACACGCCGCTGCTGTTCATGGGCCAGGAGTGGAACGCGCGGACGCCGTTCCAGTACTTCACCGATCATGAGGCCGAGCTCGGCCGGCTCGTGACCGAGGGCCGCCGGCGCGAGTTCCAGTACTTCGCCGCGTTCGCCGGCGAGGAGGTGCCGGATCCGCAGGACCCGCGGACGTTCCAGCGCTCGAAGCTCGATCACGCCGAGCGGCGGCGGCCCGAGCACGCCGGCGTGCTCGCGTGGTACCGCGAGCTCCTCCGCCTCCGCGCCGCGCACCCCGCGCTGCGGAGCCGCGCGCGCGGCGCCTTCTCGGCCGACGCGCTCTCGCCGGGCGCGATCTGCGTCGAGCGCCGCGGCGGCGGCGTCGCCGTGATCGCGCTCTGCGCGCTCCGGGGCGCGCTCTCGCTCGACCTCGGCCGCCCGGAGGCGCGGGCGCTCGCGTTCAGCGAGGAGCCGCGGTTCGGCGGCGCGGCGCGGCGGCCGCCGCTCGAGCGCGGCCGGGTGGAGCTCGAGGGGCCGGCGGTCCTGATCGTCGAGGTGCCCGATCCTTCCGGGGCGCCGTGCTGAAGCCCGTCACGTTCACGCCCATCGGCGTGGTGCGCACGCCGTTCTCCGACAAGGTGAGCGCGCCGCGGCAGCCCCACGCGGCGGGCAGCGCCGAGGGGACCATCGAGCTCGTGCCGGGCCTCGGGCTGGAGCACGCGCTCTCGGACATCGAGGGGTGGGACTACCTCTGGGTGGTCTTCTGGTTCCACCTCAACGAGGGCTGGCGCCCGAAGGTGCTGCCGCCGAGGAGCGCCGGCAAGCGGCGCGGCGTGCTGTCGACGCGCTCGCCGCACCGCCCGAACCCCATCGGCCTCAGCGCGGTGAGGCTGCTCGCGGTGGACGGGCTCACCCTGCGCGTCGGCGGCGTGGACATGATCGACGGCACGCCGGTGCTCGATCTCAAGCCCTACGTGCCGTACGCGGACGCCCACCCGCACGCGCGCACCGGCTGGCTCACGCCGCTCGCGGAGGAGCCGGGCGCCGGGGCGCCGGTCGACCCCGAGCCCGGCTTCGAGGTGGCGTGGTGCGCGCGCGCCGCCGAGCAGGCCGCGTGGATCGAGGAGGCGCACGGCTTCGCGCTGCGCGAGCGCGTGGACCGGGTGCTGGCGCTCGGCCCGCAGCCGCACCCCTACCGCCGGATCCGCGTCGACGGGGACGCGATGCGCCTCGCCGTGACGTCGTGGCGGGTGCGGTTCAGGGCCGAGGGGCGGCGGATCGACGTGCTGTCGGTGGCGACGGGCTACCGCGAGAAGGAGCTCGTCGGCGGCGAGGGCCCGGATCTCGAGGCGCACCGGCGGTTCGTGGAGCGGTTCGGCCGCAGCTAGCGATCGGCGATCGACCGGCGCCGCCTGCTCGCCAGGCACGCTCGGATCGCCCGGTATTCCGGCGATCTCGCGTGACGATTCACGTCCGCGTCGCTTGCAGCACGCGCTCGAGGCGGACAAATGCTCAGCGTGTTCATCGGGGACATCTCGTCTGGGCATCGGGCCGACGCGCTCGACGGAGACGCCTGCTGACGGTGCGGCTGGAGTGTCGTTGCAGCTCGGCTGACCAGGGGGTGAGCCCCCTTCATTCCGCCCCCTCGCCGGCCCCATGCGGGGCCTCGCCGGAGGACGGCCACGGCGACACGGGGCAGACCGCGGGCGACCTGCAGCTGAAGGCGGCCCTCCTGGATCGGATCGGGGAGGCGGCCCTCGCGTGGGAGCTCGGCGGAGCGAGCGCCATCGTGTACTTCGGCGCGGGGGCCGAGCAGCTCTACGGCTTCCCGGCGCGCGATGCCGTCGGGCGGTCGAGCCACGAGCTCCTCCGCACTGCCCCGCCGGCGCCGCTCGCGCAGATCGAGGCGGCGCTCCTGCGCGACGGCCTCTGGGAGGGCGAGCTCCTGCGCACGACCCGCGACGGCCGGGAGATCCTCGTCGAGAGCCGCCTGCGGCTCGTCGAAGGGGTGGAGCGCCGGCGGCTCGTCCTGGAGACCGGGCGCGAGAGCACCGCCAGGCGGCGCGCCGAGGAGGCCCTGCGCGACAGCGAGGCGTGCTTCCGCAACATGGCCGATCACGCGCCCGTCATGAGCTGGATGACGGGCATCGACGGCGGCTGCACGTACGCGAGCCGGGGCTGGCTGGACTTCTCGGGCCAGACCGAGGCGGCCGCCCTGGGCACCGGCTGGCTCGAGGCGGTGCACCCCGAGGACCGGTCGGTGGCCGATGAGGCGTTCCAGCGAGCCCACGAGCGGCGCGACGCCTACAGGATGGATTTCCGCGTGCGCCGCCGCGACGGCGTGTACCGCTGGTGCATCGACTCGGCCGCTCCGCGGCTCGGCCCGGGCGGCGAGTTCCTCGGCTACGTCGGCTCGATCATCGACATCACCGAGCGCAAGGAGGCGGAGCTCCAGCTGCAGGAGCGGGAGGAGGGGCTGCGCCGCGCCATCATGGAGACCCCGTTCCCCATCATGATCCACGCCGAGGACGGGCAGGTCGTCTGCGTCAACCGCGCGTGGACGGACCTCAGCGGGTACACCCACGAGCAGATCCCCACCGTGACGGCGTGGTACGACAGGGCGTACGGGGCGACGGGGGCCGCCGTCCGCGCCAGGGTGGCGTCCCTGTTCGATCTGAAGGCGGCCTCGGACGAGAACGAGCTCACCATCATCACGGCGAGCGGCGCCAGGCGCACGTGGGTCTTCAGCGCGGCGCCGCTGGGGAAGGACGCGGCGGGCCGACGGCTCCTGGTCTCCATCGCCCACGACATCACCGAGCGGAAGCGGGCCGGCGACGCCTGGGAGGCGACGCTGAGGGAAGCGGACCAGAACAAAGATGCGTTCCTGGCGATGCTGGCGCACGAGCTGCGCAATCCGCTCGGGCCCATCCGCAATGCGGTGGAGATCCTGCGGAGCACCGGGATGGAGCGGCCATCGCTCCGGCGGGCGTGCGGCGTGATCGAGCGGCAGGTGGCGCACATGGCCCGGCTGGTGGACGACCTGCTCGACGTGTCGCGCGTGGCGCGCGGGAGGATCCAGCTGAGGAAGGAGCGCTGCGACCTGTCCCGGCTGGTCCGGCAGACCGCCGAGGACTACCGCAGCACGCTGGAGGCGAGCGGCCTGCAGCTCCAGCTGGAGCTCCAGGCCGGGCCGCTCTGGGTCTCCGGCGATCCCACGCGCCTGTCGCAGGCGGTCAGCAACGTGCTGCACAACGCCAACAAGTTCACCGACGCCGGCGGTCGGGTGACGGTCGCGCTCTCGGCGACGTCGGACGGCTCCGCCGCGATCCGCGTCCGCGATACCGGCATCGGCGTGGAGCCGGCGACGCTGGCGCGCATGTTCGAGCCGTTCAGCCAGGCCGAGCGCAGCCTGGACCGCAACCGGGGCGGGCTCGGGCTGGGGCTGGCGCTCGTGAAGGGTCTTGTCGAACTCCACGGCGGCGCGGCGTCGGCCGAGAGCGCGGGCGTCGGCCACGGGACGGAGATCGCCCTCCGCCTGCCGCTCGCGCGCGGGCCCGAGGCGCCCCCGGAGCGCGCCGCGCCGCCGCCGCGCCCCGACTCGAGGCCGGCCGGCGCCGTGAGGTCGCTGCGCGTCCTGATCATCGAGGACAACGAGGACGCCGCCGAGATGCTGCAGGTGCTCCTCACGATGAACGGCCATCAGGTCGAGGTGGCCCTGTCCGGGGTCGCGGGGGTGGAAGCGGCCCGCTCGTTCCGGCCGGAGGTCATCCTGTGCGACATCGGCCTCCCCGGCGGGATGGATGGCTGCGGCGTGGCGCGGGCGTTGAAAGCCTTGGAGGAGAGCGCGGACGTCGCCCCGTCGCTGATGATCGCGCTGACGGGTTATGGCCAGGAGCGGGACCAGCGCCGGGTCCGCGAGGCCGGCTTCGATATGCACTTCATCAAGCCGATCGATCCGGGCTCGCTGCAGAGCCTCCTGGCCTCCGTGGCGACGCGGGCGTGACGGCGACGAGGGCGCCGGCGCGCCGCCGCGCCGGCCCGGCGGCTTGATGTGGCTCGCTCGCACACAGGCGCTGGCTCGACCTTTGAAAAGGCCTTCGCCTCAGCGCGGAGGATCATGGAGCGTCGGGGTACGGGCTGGATCGATCTTCGTGGCAGGCGCGGGGGCCGCGGCGGCGGCGCGCGCCGGCGCGCCCGTGCAGATCGCACGCCTGCGCGCGATCTGCACGGGCGCGCAGGGATCGCGCGGGTGCGCGCGGAGGTGGCCGGCCTCTTCGGAGACGCTGCGCGCGCCGCGCGCATCGAGCGCGACCTCGCGGCGATCCCTGGCGTCGTGTCCGCGCGGGCGAGCGCGCGCACCGGGCGGGTGCTCGTGCGCGTGGGGCAGGACGCGGCGGACGAGGCTGCGCTCGTGCTCGGCGCCCACGCCGTGCCCGGCGCCCCGCCGCCGCCGTCCGCGCGCCGCGCCGCGCGGGCCCTGGCCGAAGGCGTGGGCGCGCTCGTGCACGCGGCGCGTGGCTGGGCGCGCCCCCGCGAGAGCGCGGCGGGCGAGGGCGACCGCCGCGCGTGGCAGGCGCGGGCCTGGGGGAGCGAGGGCGCGCCGGCCGGGCAGGGTGAGGGCGCGCCGACCGGGCAGGGTGAGGGCGCGCCGGCCGGGCAGGGGGAGAGCGCGCCGGCCGGGCAGGGGGAGAGCGCGCCGGCCGGGCAGGGGGAGAGCGCGCTGGCCGGGCAGGGCGGAGGCGAGCGCGCCCGCCGCGTCGACGTGGCGCTCCGCGCCCACGCGGAGGACGCGGGCGAGGTCGCCCGCGCGCTCGGCGTCGATCCGCGCGAGGGGCTCCCCGCCGCCGAGGCGCGCCGCCGCCTCCGCGCGGTCGGCCCGAACGAGCTCGCCGGCGTCGCGACCCGCTCGTCGATCGAGATCCTCGCCGGGCAGATCTTCACGGTGCCCACGGCGATGCTCCTCGGCGCGGCGGGCCTGTCGCTCGCGCTCGGCGACCTGATCGACGCCGGCGCCGTCCTCCTCGTCGTCGGCGCGAACGCCGCGATCGGCACGTACACCGAGTCGCGCGCCGAGGAGCTCCTGCACGCGTGGGGCGAGCTCCGCGTCGGGTGGGCGCGCGTCGTGCGCGACGGGCGCGAGCAGCGGCTCGCCGCCGCGGAGCTCGTGCCGGGCGACGTGCTCGCGCTGCGCGCAGGCGAGCCGGTCGCGGCGGACGCGCGCGTCGTCGACGCGCACGGCCTCGCCGCCGACGAGAGCACGCTGACCGGCGAGAGCGAGCCCGCCGAGAAGCGCGCCGCGAGGGTCGGCGGCGTCGCGCCGCTCGCCGAGCGCCGCAGCATGGTGTACGCGGGCACCACGATCGCCTCGGGCGAGGGGGCGGCGGTGGTCGTCGCGACGGGCCGGTGGACCGCGCTCGGCGACATCCAGCGCGCGCTCTCCCGCGAGTCCGATCGCACCCCGCCGCTCGAGCAGGAGCTCGCCTGGATCGGCCAGCGCCTCGCGACGTTCGCGCTCGCGAGCTCGTCGGCGGTGATGGTCGTCGGCCTCGCGCGCCGGAGGCCGCTCCACGCGCTCTTGCGGAGCGCCGTCGCGCTCGGCGTCGCCGCCATCCCCGAGGGGTTCCCCACCGTGGGCACCACGGCGCTCGCGCTCGCGAGCCGCCGCCTGCGCGGCTCCGGCATCGTGATCCGCCGCCTCGCCGCGGCCGAGACGCTCGGCGCGGTGAGCGTCGTCTGCGCCGACAAGACCGGCACGCTCACCGAGAACCGGATGCAGGTGGCCGAGATCTTCCTCCCCGGCGAGGGCGCGCTGCGGGTGGAGCGCGGCGCCCGCCGGGGCGACGGCGAGGGGCCTGGGCGCCGGATCGCGCTGATCGGCGAGGACGGGCGCGAGGTCGACGCCGCCGCCCCGCGCGTGCACGCGCTCGCGCGCATCGCCGCGCTGAACGCCGACGTCGAGCTGAGCGAGGCGGGCAAGGTCGTCCAGGGCAGCGGCACCGAGCGCGCCCTCGTGGAGTTCGCGCTCGCCGCCGGCTACCCCGTGTCGGCGCGGCGCCTCGCGGCCCGGCGCGTGAGCGAGGCGCGACGCTCGGCCGAGCGCGCGTTCATGGTGACGGTCCACGACCACCCGGAGCTCGGGCACATCGAGCTCGTGAAGGGCGCGCCCGAGCAGGTCGTCGCGCGCTGCGACGCGCCGCCGCGGGGCGAGGCGGCCGGCGACGAGCGCGGCGAGGCGCTCCGGCACAACGACGCGATGGCCTCGCGGGGGCTGCGCGTGCTCGCGCTCGCGTGGCGGCAGAACGGCCGGCCGGACAACGACGCTCCGCTCGAGTTCGCCGGCCTCGTCGGCCTCCGCGACCCGCCTCGCCCCGGCGTGCGAGAGGCGCTCGAGGCCCTCTCTGGCGCCGGCATCCGCACCCTGATGCTCACGGGCGACCAGGAGCGGACCGCGCGCGCGATCGGCGCCGAGCTCGGCATCCCGCAGGACGCCGTGCACAGCCGGGTCACCCCGGAGGCCAAGCTCGAGATCGTGCGGGCGCTCCAGCAGGGCGGCGCGATCGTGGCGATGACGGGCGACGGCGTGAACGACGGACCCGCGCTCAAGGCGGCCGACGTCGGCGTGGCCATGGGCAAGCGCGGCACGGACATCGCGCGGGCCGTGGCCGACGTGGTCCTCGCCGAGGACGATCTGCCGAGCCTCACCGCGGCGGTCTGCGAGGGGCGGCGGCTCCACGACAACGTCCGCCGGGCGATCGCCTACTTCGTCGCGACGAACGCGAGCGAGGTCCTCGCGATGCTTGTCGGCGCCCTCTGCGGCGCCTCGCCGCTGACGCCGCTGCAGCTGCTCTGGATCAACCTGCTCACCGACGTGGCGCCGGCGCTCGCGCTCGCGCTCGAGCCCGCCGAGCCCGGCGTCATGCGGCGCCCCCCGCGCGACCCTGCGGCGCGGCTGCTCGGCGCGGCCGATCTCCGCGCGCTGGGCGTGGACGCGGCCGCGATGTCCGGCGCGTCGCTGTCGGCGTATGCGCTCGGCGGCCGGGCCACCGCTGGGACGAGGGCGTTCACGGCGCTGGTGACCGCGCAGCTGCTCCACATGCTGGCCTGCCGCGCCGGCGCCGGGGATCTCGCGCCCGGGGCCGCGCTCCGCCGGGACAGCCCGCACGTGGCCCGCGCGCTCGCCGCCACGTCCGCGCTCCAGGCGCTCGCGCTCGGCTCCCGGTCCCTCGGCCGCCTGCTCGGGGCGCAGCGCCTCCGCGCCGGGGAGCTCGCGCTCGCCGTGGCCGTCGGCGCGCTGCCCGCGCTGCTCCGCGGTCCTCTGGGGCGCTCCGCGAGCGCTGGCCGCGAGATCGTGTTCGTCAACGGCAGGCGCGCGGAATCGGCATCGGCATCGGCATCGAACGCGTCAGCAGAAGCCGAAGCGAAAGCAGCGGAAGCGAAAGCAGGAGAGGCAACGGACGAGGGCACAGGCGAGGGGGCGGGGGCGGCCGAGAGACCCAAGCAAGGCGTGCGCGCCACGCGCGTCGCCGGGCTGCGCAAGGGAGACATGGCATCATGAAGTTCCATCCACCGTCGTTCGCCCTGGGGGTTGGCACTGCCGTCCTCCTGATGGGCAAGAAGCAGCACCTCCGGCCGGTGGTCGTCGAGATCGCGGCGCTCGGGCTCCACCTGGGCAGGCTGGGCCTCGGCTTGATCGAGCGCCAGCGGGAGCACGTCGAGGATCTCTTCGCCGAGGTCACCGAGCGGGTGCGCCAGAAGGCCGCGGGCGGGGCGCACGGCCAGCGGGCTGCGCACAAGAGCAACGGCGCCTCGGGGCTCCACGGCGAGCCGTCGTCATGACGTCGCCGCCGGTCCTCGTCGTCCACGCCCTGGGGCGGCGCGTCCGCCTGCGCGCGCCGGCGCTGGCCGGCCATCGCCGCGTGTGCGAGCGGATCGCGGAGAAGCTCGCCGCCGATCCTGCGTGCGAGGTCGTCTCGATCCGTCCGATGACGGGCTCGGTGATCGTCGAGCGCTCCGAGGGCGAGCTCGAGCCGGAGCGGCTCCGCGCCCTGCTCGCCGGCCTGGTCGACGGGGCGCGCGACGACGACGGCCACCCGATCGGCGCGCCGCGGCCCGAGGGCCACCCTGGCCCGACGCGCGTCGCCCGCGCGGTCGCGCACGCCTTTGCCGGGATCAACGCCGATGTACGCGAGGCGATGGATTACCGCGCGGATCTGGGCACCATCTTGCCGGTCGTCTTCGCGGCGGCGGGGCTCGCCGAGGTCGGGGCGACGCGCAGGCTGCCTGTGCCGGCCTGGTTCAACCTGCTCTGGTGGTCGCTCCGGTGGTTCATGACGTTCAACCCCGGGGCGATCTCGGAGGAGCTGCACAGCGGCGGCGGGGCGGAGGGCCAGCCGGGCGTCGTGGGCGAGGGGCCCGACGAGGCGGTCCCCGTGTGCGACGATCTCTAGAGCAGCGGTCACCCGCTTCGGATACGGGCCCACCTCGGCGTTTTCGGTGCTCAGCGCACCGGAGTGCGCTTGCGCGCCGAAAACGCCGATCTGGGCCCGTCTCCTGTGCGGGTGACCGCCGCTCTGCTCGGCGTGGTGCAGAGGTAGGCGGAAAGCGCTGTAGAGCGTCGGGGGCCGCCGGGGCGGGCTAGCTCGGCCCTTGGCGCAGCGCGCCGACCAGGTAGATGCCGCCCATCACGGTGAGCAGGGCGCCGGTGAGGCCCTGAGTCCAGCGCGAGTTCACAACCTCGGCGAGCGCGACGGGGATCAGCGTGCTCAGCAAGATCATGGTTCGGAAAAACATCTTCCTTTCGCGGACGCCCCTCGGGGCGCTCTGGGCGCGGGCGAAGGCGGGCTCGTCGGCTCGGCGCGCGGGGGCAGCGCTCGGCGGGAGCTGCCCCCCGCGGCGCTCGCGCGGAGGGCAGGAGAGCGCGAGACAAGGGCATTCCTCCGGCCGGGCCAGGATTCTCGGCGGTCACCTCGCCTCGGACATCTCCTTGGGATCGCGGCGTGATCGTGTCGGCGCGCTTTCGAGCTCGTGGCGGCTCCTGTCGACCCCGACGTAAAGCGGCGATGTCTCACGATGGCTCGGGAATAGATTGAACCTTGGTGGCGGGGCGCGTACCCTCTTGGTCCGGATCGTAAGCCCCGGAAGCAGAGGGGAACACGTTGATGGTGCGACTGCAATTCCCGGTGTGGCTAGGCCTGACTGTTGCATCGCTCGCCGTGTTTCCGGGCTGTAGCTGTGGCAGTCCCGACGTGTCCGTGCCTGGGGCCGGGTCGGGGGGTGAGGGGCTCGGGGGTGCTGGCGGGGCTGGTGCAGGCGATCCTGTGGCTTCGGCGGGCGGGGGTGGCGCAGGTGGGCGGCCCGAGGTCGGGGAGCGGGGCATCGCTGCGGGCGAGATGGTCAGCGCGGGGAAGGTCGTGAGGAGTCCGAGCTATCGCATGGTCTTCACGCTCGGTCAGCCGACGCAGATGCAGGGAAAGGCGACCTCGCCGAGTTACCGCGTGCAGGGCGGTCTGGTCGGGGCGAACGGGAGCTTGCCATGAACGGGATGGGACGGCGTGTCCTCGCGATGGGTGTTTTTCTCGCCGCCTCCGTCGGCCTCGCGCGCGGCGCGGCCGCCGCCGTGCCGATGCAGATCTCGCATCAGGGGCGGCTCTTCACGGCCAACGGCGAGCCGGTCAATGACGTCCTCTCGGTGACGTTCGCCATCTACGCCGCCGAGGACGACGACGAGCCGCTCTGGAGCGAGGCGATCGCGCTCTCGTTCGATGAAGGCTATTTCTCCACGGTGCTCGACTTCACCGAGGAGCAGGCCGAAAAGGTCTTTGACGGCTCGGTCCGCTACATCGGAATCGCGGTCGGGGACGATCGGGAGATGGAGCCTCGCGCTTCGATAGGGAGCGTCCCGTATGCGATGGTCGCGAACAACGCCGTTGGTGAGATCACGCCGAAGCTGGTGAAGATCGGCGGCCGGGTCGTCATCGACGAGAGCGGCAACTGGGTGGGCGACTCGAGCGGCATCGCGGGGCCGAGGGGACCGACGGGGCCGACAGGGCCCGAGGGGCCGGCGGGGCCGACAGGGCCCCAGGGGCCGAAAGGGCCCGAGGGGCCGACGGGGCCCCAGGGATCGACGGGACCCGCGGGCGCGACAGGGCCCGAGGGGCCGGCGGGGCCGGCTGGCCTGCCCGGCGAGAGGGGACCGATGGGGCCCGAGGGACCGACGGGGCCCACGGGCGCGACAGGGCCCCAGGGGCCGATGGGGCCCGAGGGACCGATGGGCCCTGAGGGCCCGATGGGGCCTGAGGGACCGATGGGGCCCGAGGGACCGATGGGCCCTGAGGGCCCGATGGGACTCGATGGCCCGATGGGACCCGAGGGGCCGACGGGGCCCACGGGCGCGACAGGGCCCCAGGGGCCGACGGGGGTGGTCGCCACGATCGCGATTGCGGGCAACATGGCTCCCCTTTTTGATGGTGGCAGCTCCGCGTATGTCTTCGTCGGCCCCCCGGGGTCGGTGACCATCACCGGCAGCCAGCGCGTGACCGGATCGGCCTCTGCGCCGCTCGGGTTGCGGTCGTCCAGCGCTGCGTTCGTCGCTCCGCTCGGCCTCTGCTACCAGCGCCGCAGCGGCGGCGAGCTGGTCAACTTCTTCGGAGGCATCTTTACGAGCCACTATTTCACGCCGACCCGCACAACCTACTCGGTCTCTGCCACGACGGTGCTGACAGAGGGCGAATGGAATGTCGGCATGTGCCTCCGCAACGAGGGGACCAGCCCGATCCAGGGATCGACCTCGACGACCGGCAACGGCTTTGTGAACGGCTGGTTCATCGTCACGAACGACTGAGGGCGAGCCCGCCGTCAGGGGTCGTGAGCCCGGCGCTGCTCTCAGGAAGGCAGCCGGCCCCGTGCAGGGGTGTTTTGTCGCGGGGTACGGAGGGGACCGGTGTTCGTTGCGCTGTCAGGAACGTGACAGACCCCATGCGGGGGTGTCCGTCACGCAGCGCGGAGAGGGCCGGCGTTTGTCCTGTTCTCACGAAGGCGGCCGGCCCCGTGCGGCGGTGTCCGCCGCGGGGCCGGGCAGCTCGGCACGACGTCCCGAGCCACCCGGAGCCTCTCCTCGCCGCGTCGGCGCCTCAGGTCACCTCAGCGCGACCGGGCTCCGCGCGAGGTACTCGTCGTAGGACAGCGTCCGCAGATCCTCGATCCTCTTCGCGCGCATCGCCCCGATGACCGCCCGCGCGAGCTGGAGGTCCGTGAGGAGCGGGATGTTCGCGTCGACCGCGCGCCGCCGGATCAGGTAGCCGTCCGGACGGCCGAGCTGGTCGTACTCGCGGGGGATGTTGATCACGAGATCCACCTTCCCCTGCTCGATGGCGCTCATCGCCGTCTCTCCCTCGTCGGGCTGCTTCGCGAGGCTCGTGCACTCGAGCCCGAGCGCCCGGAGCGCCTCGGCCGTGCCCGGCGTCGCGAAGATGGGGAGCTTCAGGTGCTCGGCGATGACGCGGGCCTCGTCGGCGAACCAGTACTTGTCCTCGAGGGGCCCGAGCGAGAGCAGCACGCCCTTCTTGGGGAACCTGAAGCCGGTCGCGAGCAGCGAGTGCAGGAGCGCCTCGTGCATGTCGTCGCCGAAGCAGCCGACCTCGCCGGTGCTCGCCATCTCCACGCCGAGCATCGGATCGGCCCCCACGAGGCGCGAGAACGAGAACATCGGCGCCTTCACCCCGACGTAATCGAGGTCGAGCCCGCGGTTCTCGACCGGCTGCGACACGCCGAGCATCCTGCGCATCGCCTCCCGGACGAAGTTGTTCCCCGTGACCTTCGACACGAAGGGGAAGCTCCGCGACGCGCGCAGGTTGCACTCGATCACCTTGACCGTGTTGTGCTTGGCCAAGAACTGCATGTTGAACGGCCCGGTGATCGAGAGCGAGCGCGCCACCTGCTGGGCGATCTGCTTGATCCTGCGGATCGTCGCGATGTAGAGCGACTGGGGGGGCAGGACGAGCGTCGCGTCGCCGCTGTGGACGCCGGCGTTCTCGATGTGCTCGCTGATCGCCCAGAGGATGATCTCACCGCGATCGGCGACCGCGTCGATCTCCACCTCGCGGGCGTGGGTCTCGAACTTGGACACGACCACGGGGTAGGCGGGGGAGACGGCCTTCGCGCGGGCGAGGATGCGATCGAGCTCGTTGGGCTCGTGCGCCACGCTCATGGCCGCGCCGCTCAGCACGTAGCTCGGCCGCACGAGGACGGGGAAGCCGCCGAGCTTGTTCACGATCTCGCCTGCCTGGCCCGCGTCGACGACGTGCGCCCAGCGCGGCTGGTCGATCTCCAGCCGGTCGAGCAGATCGCTGAACTTCTTCCGGTCCTCGGCGGTGTCGATGCTCCCCGGGCTCGTGCCGAGGATGCGCGCCCCCGCCTCGTGCAGCCGGAGCGCCAGGTTGTTCGGGACCTGCCCGCCCATGCTGACCACGATGCCGTAGGGCTGCTCCCGCTCGTAGATGTCGAGCACCGTCTCGAAGCTGATCTCGTCGAAGACCAGCTTGTCGCACGTGTCGTAGTCGGTGCTGACCGTCTCCGGGTTGTAGTTCAGCATCATGGTCTCGTAGCCGAGCTCCGAGGCCGCGCGGATCGCGTTGACGCAGCACCAGTCGAACTCGACGCTCGATCCGATGCGGTAGGCGCCGGAGCCGAGCACCATGATCTTCTTCCGCCAGGACGGCGCGACGTCGGTGGCCGACGCGTGGTAGCTCGAATAGAGGTAGTTCGTCTCGGCGGGGAACTCGGCCGCGAGCGTGTCGATCTGGGCGAGGTGCGGCACGACGCCGTGCCGCTTCCTGGCCTCCCGGATCGAGCCCCGCGGCGCGCCCGTCAGCGTGCCGATCATCCGGTCGCTGAAGCCGAGCTGCTTCGCCTCCCGGAGGGTCGCCTCCTCGAGCGCCGGCTCCTGCGCGGCCGCGGCCTTGTCGGCCTGCGCGGGGACGGCGACCTTGAGCGCCTTCAGGTCCCGGTGCATCCGCACGATCGGGTCGATCTGGTTCAAGAACCACCGGTCGATCTTGGTGAGATCGTGGATCTCGTCGACCGCCATCCCCTCCTGGAGCGCGCGGGCCACGGCGAAGATCCGGAGCGGCGTCGCGTTCTTCAGCTCGTCGCGGAGGTCCTGGAAGGTGAACGCGTCGGGGTCGAGCCCCTTCACCCCGATGTCGAGCATGCGGAGCGCCTTCTGGATGACCTCGGGGAACGTCCTGCCGATGGCCATGACCTCGCCGACGCTCTTCATCTCGCTGCCGATCCGCATCGACGCGCCGCGGAACTTGCCGAGATCCCAGCGCGGGACCTTGCAGACGAGGTAGTCGAGCGCCGGCTCGAAGAACGCGGTCGTCCTGCGGGTGATCGCGTTGGCGATCTCCGGCATGGTGTAGCCGACGGCGATCTTCGCGGCGACGTAGGCGAGCGGGTAACCCGTCGCCTTGCTGGCGAGGGCGCTCGACCGGGAGAGGCGCGCGTTCACCTCGATGACCCGGTAATCGGCGCTGTGCGGGTCGAGCGCGTACTGGATGTTGCACTCGCCCACGATGCCGAGGTGGCGGATCGTCTTCAGCGCGACCGAGCGGAGGAGCTGGTACTCCTCGTCGTTCAGCGTCTGCGACGGGGCGACGACGATCGACTCCCCTGTATGGATCCCCATCGGGTCGAGGTTCTCCATGTTGCAGACGGTGATGCAGTTGTCGCGCCCGTCCCGGACGACCTCGTACTCGATCTCCTTCCAGCCCCGGAGGCACTCCTCGACGAGCACCTGGGGCACGCCGCCGGCGAAGCCGCGGCGCACGGCGTCCTCGAGGTCGCGCTCGCTCTCGACGATGCCGCTGCCCTTGCCGCCGAGCGCGTAGCCGCCGCGGAGCATCACGGGGAACCCGATCTCGCGCGCCGCCTCCATGGCCTCGGCCGGCGAGCGGCAAGCGCGGCTGCGGGCCGTCTTCACGCCGATCTCGTCGAGGCGCTCGATGAAGAGCCGCCGGTCCTCGGTGTCGCGGATCGCCTTGATCGGCGTGCCGAGCACCCGCACGCCGTACTTGTCGAGGATACCGGAGTCGTGGAGCTCGAGCCCGCAGTTGAGCGCGGTCTGCCCGCCGAAGGAGAGGGCGATCGCGTCGACCTCCTCCTTGACGATGATCCGCTCGACGAACTCCGGGGTGACCGCGCAGAGATGGATGCGGTCGGCGAGCCCCTCGCTCGTCTGGATGGTGGCGATGTTGGGGTTCACGAGGACGGTGGCGATCCCCTCTTCCTTGAGGGCCTTGATCGCCTGCGATCCCGAGTAGTCGAACTCGCCGGCCTGGCCGATCTGGAGCGCGCCGGAGCCGAGCACGAGGACGCGCCGGGGTTTCTTGGGGAGATAGGCGCCGTACATGCTCAGCTCCTTCCTGCGGTGGGGGTAGAGCGGAGGTCCACGGCAGCGGCCCCCGCGGTCTTGAGTCGCGAATCGGAGGACCCCTTCATCGCGCCGCAGAGGCGGAGGAAGTCGTCGAACAGGTAGCTTGCGTCCTCGGGCCCGGGCGTCGCCTCGGGGTGGAACTGGACGCTGAAGAAGGGGCGGAGCCGCGAGCGGATGCCCTCGTTGGTGCCGTCGTTGATGTTGACGAACCAGGGCTCCCACTCGGCGGGCAGCGACTCGTGCTTCACCGCGTACCCGTGGTTCTGGCTCGTGACGTAACAGCGGCGGCTCAGGAGGTCCTGCACCGGCTGGTTCACGCCGCGGTGGCCGTACGGCAGCTTGAAGGTGTCGCCGCCGGCGGCCAGCGCGAGGATCTGGTTGCCGAGGCAGATGCCGAAGATCGGCTTCGTGTAGGTGCCGAGCAGGCCGCGCAGCGCGGTGACCAGCTGGCCGAGGTCCTTGGGGTCGCCGGGGCCGTTGCCGATGAGGATGCCGTCGGCGCTCTCGGCGAGCTCGGCGATGGGCGCGTGGTAGGGGGCGCGGATGACGGTGACCCCGCGCCGCAGGAGCGAGCGGACGATGTTGTCCTTCGCGCCCGCGTCGATGAGGAGCACCTTCAGGGGGCCGCCCTCGTACGTGATGGGCTCGCGGGGCGAAACGAGGCGGAACACCTCCTCGCGCATGTCCACGGCCTCGGCCGAGCGCTTCACCCGCTCGAGGTCCATCTCGGCCGGGAACAGCCAGCCCTTCATCGTCCCGACCTCCCGGAGCCGCCGCGTCAGCGTGCGCGTGTCGATCCCCGTGATCGCCGGGATGCCCTCGCTGGCGAGCCAGGCGCCGAGCGAGCGGACCGCGGCGTGGTGGCTGTACCGCTCCACGTAGCTCTGGACCACGAGGCCCTGCACCTGGATGCGGTCGGCCTCGTAAGGCCCGTCGACGCTGCCCGCTCTCCGCGGCGCGGGCACGCCGTAGCTGCCCACGAGCGGGTACGTGATCGTCAGGATCTGGCCTCTGTACGAGGGATCCGTGAGCGTCTCGACGTACCCCGTCATGCCGGTGTTGAAGACGACCTCGCCGCTCACCGCGCGCGGGGCGCCGAAGCACCGGCCCGTCATGGTCGTCCCGTCTTCGAGTACGAGCTTCATCCGATTCGCATCCATCCTCTTTGACCGCCTGGGCCGCCGCGGCGCGGACCCTTACGCAGGAGGGGCCGTGAGCGCATGCAGCGCCGTGGGCCCATGGGGTACCAGGTCCGCGCGCACGCCGCGCGGCGGGCCGGCATCATGCTCGAGGCAAGGCGTCCAAGCACCCCCGCTCGTCGGCACCGGTTGCTCCGGCGCTCCGTCGAGGTGGGGCAGGGCGCCCGGCGTCCCGTTCTTCCACATGCCGGGGACGCCCATTTGCCGTCCCCTCGCTCCACGTCAACCACGAACTTTCGGCCGAGCTTTCTCGGCCGCTTCCGGCCCGCTTTTCGCGGCCTGTCCGGAGCGCGCCGGAGCGCGCGCGGGTCTGCCTAGAGGGCCGGCGCGCGCTCGAGGTAGGCCCGCTCGAGGACGAGCACGTCCATCTTGGTCCGGAGGAAGCAGTCGAGCGCTTCCTTTGGGGTGCAAACGATCGGCTCGCTCGCGTTGAACGAGGTGTTCAGGAGGACGGGCGTGCCGGTCTGCCGGCCGAACTCGCTGATGAGCGCGTGGTAGCGCGGGTTCTCCTGGGCGGTCACCGTCTGGAGGCGCCCCGTGCCGTCGACGTGGGTCACGGCGGGGATCTCCGCGCGGCGCTCGGGCTTGATCTTGTAGACCTTGACCATGAACGGATCCGGCGAGGTCTGCTCGAAGTAGTCGCCGACGCGCTCGAGGGGGAGCGCCGGCGCGAAGGGGCGGAACAGCTCGCGGCGCTTGATCCGCTCGTTCATCACGTCCTTGATGTCCACCCGCCGCGGGTCGCAGAGGATGCTGCGGTTGCCGAGCGCGCGCGGGCCGTACTCCATCCGCCCCTGGAACCAGCCGACCACCTTGCCCTCGCTGAGCGCCCTGGCGACGCGGGGGATCAGGTCCTCGTCGGGGAGGGTCTCGAACGCGACCTGCTCCTTCCGGAGCAGCTCGTCGATGGTCTCCTGCGAGAAGGCCGGGCCGAAGTAGCTGTGCGTCTGGTGGAAGCCGCGCGGGTTGTCGAGCTTGTGGTGGTGGACGTAGAGCGCCGCGCCGAACGACGTGCCCGCGTCGCCGGCCGCGGGCTGGATGAAGACATCGTCGAACAGCCCCTTCGGCCGGATTTTCCCGGCGGCCACGCTGTTGTAGGCGCAGCCGCCCGCGAGGGCGAGGCGCGTCGAGCCGGTGAGGTGCTTCGCCGTCGCGAGCAGCTCGAAGTACACCTCCTCGAACGCCGCCTGGGTCGAGGCGGCGACCGCCATGAAGCGATCTTCCATCCGGCTCTTCGGGCTGCGGGCGGGGCCGAGCAGGTCGATCAGGCGCTCGGAGTGGATGGGGCCGTAGCGCGGTTCGCCCTCCCAGGTCATCGCGATGCCCTTCGTGTGGTGCTGGAAGTACTCGAGCCCGAGCTCGAACGCCCCGTCCTTGACGCGCACCACCTGCCGGAGCTTGTCGAGCAGATCCGGCTGGCCGTAAGCCGCCAGCCCCATGACCTTGTACTCGTCGCCGAACTTCGGGAAGCCGAGGTACTGCGTCAGGCCCGAGTAGAACAGCCCGAGCGAGTGGGGGAAGCCGACGCGCCGGAGGATCTCCAGCTTGTTGCCGCGGCCGCGCGCCCACATCGTGCTGACGAAGTCGCCGAAGGCGTCGACGGACAGGACCGCCGCCTCGTCGAAGCCCGAGGGGAAGAACGCGGAGGCGAGGTGCGCGCGGTGGTGCTCGACGCTGTGCGACGCGGCGCGGATGCGCTTCGGATCGACGCCGAGCGCGGCGCCGAGGTGCACCTTCGGGTCGCTCGCGCCGAGCGAGCCCTTGAGGAGCCCTGCCGGCGAGCGCCGCGTCAGCGCGTAGAGGAGCTTGTCGCCGAGGTGCGCCCTCGTGTCGCGGCTGATCGCGATGTGATCGATGTCCTCGACCCGCGCGCCGGCGGCGCCGAGGCAGTACTCGACCGCGAGCCGCGGGAAGCCCGCGCAGTGCTTGATCCTGCTGAACCGCTCCTCCTCCGCCGCCGCGACGAGCTGGCCGTCGACGAGCAGGGCGGCCGACGCATCGCCGTGATAGGCGTTGATCCCGAGGATGAGCATGGCTCCGCCATCTTCCGGCGCCCCCGCGCGAGGGTCAAGGCGAGCCCTCCGTGCGAGCGCAGCGTGATGGAGCGCGGGTTCGTGACGTAATTTCGGCGGTCGCGTGGCAATGCGGCGCATTGCAGGCAATGCCCCCCGCTGCGCGGCAATGCCCTCCGCTGCCGCGGCCATGCCCCCCGCTGCGCGGCCATGGTGCGCGCAGCGCGGCATGGCGCGGCGTGCGCTCAGATCTCCGCGAGGCGGATGGCCTCGAGGCGATCGCCCGCGTCGATGCGCTCCCGATCGGCCGGCACGAGGACGAGCGCGTCGGCCTCGGCGAAGCTCGTGACGGCGCCCGACGCCTGGTTCGCGGCGATGCGGGCGACGAGCTCGCCGCTCGAGACGTCGAGGCGGGTGCGGAGGAACTCGGCGCGACCGGTCTGGCGCCTGAGCGCGCTGTCCGCGCGGACGATCACCCGGGGCGGCCGCGGCGCCGCGTCGCCCTGGAGCGCGCGGAGCAGCGGCACGCCGAAGAGGACGAACGTGAGCGAGGCCGAGGCCGGATTGCCTGGCAGCCCGAGCACGTGGACGACGCCGCACCGCGAGAGCTCGGCGCGCCCCACCGCGAGCGGCTTGCCCGGCTTGATGGCGACGCGCCAGAAATCGAGCGACACGCCGGCTGCCTCGAGCGCGGGGCGGACGATGTCGTGGTCGCCGACGCTCACGCCGCCGACGGTCACCACGAGATCGGACCCGCGCAGCGCCGTCGACACCGCCTCGGCGGCGCGCGCCGCGTCGTCGGGGACGAACGGCGAGACGCGGACCGCAGCGCCCGCCGCGCGCGCGGTCGCGGCGATGAAGTAGCTGTTCGACTCCGGGATCGTGCCGGCGGGGCCTGGCGAGCCGGGCGCGCGCAGCTCGTCGCCGGAGCACATCACCGTGACCACGGGGCGGCGCGCGACGAGGACGCTCGGGCGATCGAGAGCGGCCGCGAGCGCGACCTTCCCCGGCGTGAGCCGCGCTCCTCGGCGCAGCGGGACGGCGCCCTCCGCGAGGTCCGCGCCACGGCGGCGCACCCAGGCACCCGCCCGCGGCGCTTCCTGCAGGGTGATCTCGTCGCCGCTGCGCACGGCATCCTCTTGCGGCGCGATCGCGTCGGCGCCGGGCGGCAGCCGCGCGCCGGTGAAGATCCGACACGCCGTGCCCGGCTGGAGCGCCGGCAGCGGGCGGCCGGCCGCGCTCTCGCCGCGGACGGGCAGCCTGAAGGGCCCGCTGCCCGCGAGGTCGGCCGAGGCGATGGCGTAGCCGTCCATCGCGCTGTAGTCGAAGGCGGGCATCGCGTCGGCGGCCGCGATGTCCTCGGCAAGCACGCGCCCTGCCGCGTCGTCGAGCGGCACCCGCTCGGGGCCGACCGGGACCGCGGTCGCGAGCAGCCGATCGAGCGCCTCTTCGAAGCGGATCATCCGCGCTGCTCCTCGCCCTGCGCGGGCTGCGGGGATCGGTGGTGGTGCCCGCCCTTGCCGGACGCCAGCGTGACCGCGTGCGCGAGGACGGGGCCGATGATCTGCGTGACGGCGAGCTCCACCGCCTTCGGGCTGCCGGGCAGCGCGATCACCACGAGCCCTCGCGCGACGCCCGCCGCGGCGCGCGACAGGATTGCGTTCGGCCCGATGGCGTCCCAGCTCAGGCGCCGGAACGCCTCGCCGAAGCCGTCGAGCGTCTTCTCGAAGAGCGGCGCGAGCGCCTCGAGGGTCCGGTCGCGCGGGGCGATCCCGGTCCCGCCTGTGGTGACGACCGCGTCGGCCGAGCCGGCGTCCGCGATCTGAACGATCGCGGCTCGCAGCAGCTCGGGCTCCTCGCGGACGACGGCGTGGGATGTCACGGAGAAGCCGGCGCGCTTCAGGAGCTCGCCGAGGAGCTGTCCGCCCTCGTCATCGTCGAGGGTGCGGGTGTCACTGAGCGTCAGCGTGGCGACGCGCACGGGGGAGCGGCTCATGCGGCAGATTTACGCCTGTCCCCGGCGATAGGCGAACTCTTGACGACACCGGCGCGACGTCGCGGCGGACTTCGCCCGAGCGCGGTGGCGCAACGGCGCGATGGCGCGACGGCGCGATCGCCGATCGAGCGAAGGCGGCCTCGCTGCGTCCCAGGCGCTCCCGCCGCGCCCAGCGAGCCGTCCGCGGCGCGTGGCGCGGCCTTGTCGCTCCGACGTCATCGACGGCGGATGGCTTTCGCCCCGTCGCTGCGCTAGGGGAGCGGCGTGTCAGGCCCTCTGATCCCTTACATCGAGCTCCCCGAGATCCCGCTCGCGTTCCTGGAGCACATCCCGCTCGTGGGGCAGCTCATCGATCCGGCGAAGCCGCCGTCGATCAAGCCGTTCGGCACGCTGGTGGCGCTCGGCGTCTACATCGGCGCCATGGTCGCCACGCGGCACGCCCGCGAGCGGCGCCTCGACGAGAAGAAGATGAGCGAGTTCATCTTCTGGGTCGTGGCGGCCGGGTTCATCGGCGGGCACGTCCTCGACGCGATCTTCTATCACCCGCAGCGCGTCGCCCGGGATCCTCTCTATCTCTTCGCGCTCTGGGACGGCCTGTCGAGCTTCGGCGGCTTCACCGGCGCGCTGATCGGCGCGTTCTCGTGGCGCTTCTATCGCCGCGAGCGGATCCTGCCCTACTGCGAGGTCGTCAACAGCGCGTTTCCGCTCGCGTGGGTCTTCGGGCGCGCAGGCTGCGCGTCGGTCCACGATCATCCGGGCCGCATTTCCGACGCATGGTTCGCGGTCCAATACCCGCTCGGGACGGGACACGTCGGCCGGTTCGATCTCGGCCTGTATGAGTGTGTGCTCGCGATCCCGCTCGCGATCGCGTTCGCGGTGCTCTGGCGCCGGAACCCCCATCGTCCGCTCGGCTTCTACACGGGGATCATGTGCACCGCGTACGCTCCGGTGCGGTTCGCGCTGGATTTCCTGCGCGAGCGAGAGGGCACGGTCGTCGGCGGCGATCCGCGCTATGGCGGTCTCACTCCGGCGCAGTGGGCCTGCTTCGGTCTGTTCGCGGTGGGGCTCTATTTCCTGCGCATGGCGGCGCGCGGCGAGCCGTCGAGCGCCGGCGCGGACCCGCTGGACGGCTCGCCGCGCGTCGCCGACGACGACCCGTCCGACGAGGACGATGAGCCCGAGGCGCCTCGGGCCTCCCGCGCCCGGGCCGAAAGGTGAGCCCGCACCTGGGCGCCGTGGACCGGTCGTTTCGGGTCTCGGACAGATCCGCGCCGCGCGATGCGCTCATACGCTGGTTGGCGCTGGACCGCTCGGCCCTGCCGACCGCTGGGCGTCCCGAGCGCCGGCCTGGCCACGCCCGCCTGTGACGGAGTGCGCGCGCTGAGGAGCCCCTGGTCGCCTGGGGCGCCCTCAGTCTTCCGGACCGGCGCTCGGGTGAGGGGCGTAAGGCCCCCAAGGCGCGCGGGGGGCCCGGGACGGCTCCTTCCGGGCCTTCATTTGGCTCGCCCGCCCGTGGCGGGTCCCTTGACGCGCCTGGGGCGCCAGATATCGTGGGGTGGAGTTTGCACCAGAGGGTCGGCCCGCCGACCTTCGCTCGATTGAGCTCGGTCGCTCCTTCCGCCGACGGAGGGGCGATCGAGGCGCGCTCGCGAAAGGCTCCGCATCATCGACATCGATCACGGAGCGAGTGGACCAAAATAAGAGGGAACGCAGGGGCCAACCCCAGGTTTTTCTACAATGGCTGAAGATTCGCGTAAGTTGTTCGTGGCGGGCTTGCCCGACTCCATCACCGAAGACGTTTTGCGGCAGCTCTTCGAGGCCACCGGCGGCAACGTCGTCGAGGTCAGTCTTCCGAAAGATCGCGCGACGGGTCGTCCGCGCGGGTTCGGCTTCGTCACACTCTCGACGACCGGCGAAGCCAACGCCGCGCGCGAGTCGCTCGACGGTTCATTTCAGGGCGGCAAGTCCATCTCGGTCCGCCCCTTCCAGGCCGAGCCGCCGCGGCGCGAGGGGCGCCCGATGGGCCCCGGCGGTGGTCCCGGCGCTGGCCCAGGTGGCCCTGGCGGCGGTGGCGGTATGGGCGGCGGCGGGCCGGCTGCAGCGCCCGATCGCACCCTCTACGTCGGCAATCTCCCCTACGACGCGAGCGTCGAGGAAGTCGAGGGGCTCATCGGCGCGACGGGCGCCGGTCCCGTGGTGCGGGTCCACCTCCCGATGGATCCTGACGGTCGCAAGCGCGGCTTCGGCTTCGTGACGATGGCGAGCGCCGAGGCAGCGCGCGGCGCGATCGATGCCCTGCGCGGCGTGGACGTGCGTGGTCGACGGCTCGTCGTCAACCTCGCACACCCGAAGGGTGAGCGGCCGGCGCGCGAGGACCGCCCGGGCGGCTTCGGCGGTGGTGGCGGCGGCTTCGGCGGTGGTGGCGGCGGCTTCGGCGGCGGCGGCGGTGGCTTCGGCGGCGGCGGCGGCGGCTTCGCCGGTGGTGGTGGCGGAGCTCCTCCGCCGCCTGCGCGCAAGACCTTCGATGATCGCCGGCGGCGCGGCAGTCACGACGGGGATGGTCCTCCCGGCGGTGGTGGCGGTGGCGGCGCTGGTGGTGCTGGCAAGCGCAGCAACAACAAGAACTGGGATCGCGGCCGCACCGGTGACGACTGGGACGACGAATGAGCGCTCCCGGTTGACAACTGCATCGTTTCTCGTAGGGTAGCGCCCTCCAGACGGGCGGTCGGGCGTCGCTGATCCGGCACACGTCCTCTGGTGCCCCCCGCCGGTTGCGGTGCTAGCGCTTCCCGTGCTGCCCGTGCCTAGGTTCAACCAGGGCCGCCTGTGGAAACAGGTCGGCCCTGTCTTCGGAGACCTCCGATGCGCGACATCATCAAGCTGACGTGCGGCAACTGCGGCCGCGCGAACTACCACACGACGAAGAACAAGCGGACGATGACGGACAAGTTCGTCATCAAGAAGTTCTGCCCGACCGAGCGCAAGCACACCGAGCACAAAGAAGGCAAGATCTCGAAGGGCTAGGCCACGCTGCACCGCTGGCCGCTGCCGCCGGGGCCCACGCAAGCGGGCCCCGGGTCGGGTTGCTGCGTCCTCCGTGGTGCTCGGCTTAACCTCTTTCCTTTCTAGGGCGAAGCGATGATCTTCGACTGGCTCTACGGCCTGTTCTCGAACGATCTCGCGATCGATCTCGGCACCGCAACCACGCTCATCTACGTGAAGGGCAAGGGCATCGTGTCATGCGAGCCCTCGGTGGTCGCCGTCCAGCGCGATGCTCGCGGCGGCAAGAAGGTGCTCGCCGTCGGCCGCGAGGCGAAGGAGATGCTCGGTCGCACCCCAGGCAACATCCAGGCGGTGCGGCCTCTGCGCGACGGCGTCATCGCCGACTTCGAGATCACCGAGGCGATGCTCCGGTATTTCATCGCGCGCGCGCACAACCGCCGCACGCTCGTCAAGCCGCGCATCATCATCTGCGTCCCCTTCGGCATCACCGAGGTCGAGAAGCGGGCGGTGAAGGAGAGCGCCGAGGGCGCTGGCGCGCGCGAGGTCTACCTCATCGAGGAGCCGATGGCGGCGGCGATCGGCGCCGGGCTGCCGATCACCGAGCCGAGCGGCAACATGGTCGTCGACATCGGCGGCGGCACGACCGAGGTCGCCGTGATCTCCCTCGCCGGCATCGTCTATTCGCAGAGCGTGCGCGTCGGCGGCGACAAGATGGACGAGTCGATCATGGCCTACATGAAGCGCAAGTACAACATGGCCATCGGCGAGCAGACCGCGGAGCGCATCAAGATCACGATCGGCAACGCGTACCCGCTCGAGCAGCAGCTCACGATGGAGGTCAAGGGGCGCGACATGGTCGCGGGCATCCCCAAGACGGTCGTCGTCAACTCCGACGAGATCCGCGACTCGCTGAGCGAGCCGACGAACGCCATCGTGGACGCCGTGCTCATCGCGCTGGAGCGCACGCCGCCCGAGCTGGCGGCCGACATCGTCGACAAGGGCATCGTGCTCACCGGCGGCGGCTCGCTCCTCAAGAACCTCGACGTGCTCCTCCGCGAGGAGACGGGGTTGCCCGTGATGGTGTGCGACGACCCGATCAGCGCCGTGGTGCTCGGCAGCGGCAAGGCGCTGGATCACCTCGAGCTCTTGAAAGAGGTCACGATCAGCTGAGGGTCGTCTTCGTGTCCCGCCCGTGAGCACGCCGGCGGGGGTGTTTGCGGCGCGCGGCGAGCCGCCCCGCGCCGGGGTGGGCGCCGCGCGCGGCGTCGAGAGGGGTGGCCTCGCGGGGCGCCTCGTACTACCTGGGTCCGGGAGCCACGGTGAACCTCAAACGCTACCGCGACTTCGTGATCGTGCTGTTGGCGCTCGCGGTGCCGTTCTGGTTCCTGCGCGCCAGCATGCGCGACCCCAAGCAGAACACGGGCGCCGACCGGATCATCATCAGCATCGCGGCGCCGATCCAGTACGCGGCCGCGACGCTGGCGCGTGGGATCTCGAACCTCTGGGGCGACTACATCTACCTGGTCGACGTCAAGGAAGACAACGCCAGGCAGGCCTCGCAGGTCGCCCGCCTACGAGAGCGGGTGCGGAAGCTCGAGGCGCTCGAGGAAGAGAACCGCCGCCTGCGCAGGCTGCTCGACCTGCGCCAGAGCCTCCGGACCGACGTGGTGAGCGCCCAGGTCGTCGGCAAGAGCACCAACGATTTCTTCCGGGTCGTTCGCGTCACGCTCGATCGCGAGGCGCGGGACATCGTCTCCAACTTGCCGGTCCTCTCCGCGGACGGCGTGGTCGGCACCACGCTGAAGAGCGCCGGCGACACGGTCGACGTGCGGCTCGTCGTCGACGGGGGCAGCGGCGTCGACGTGGTGGTCGAGCGCACCGGTGCGCGCGGCTTCGTCCGCGGCACGGGCGACGAGAGCAAGTACTCCTGCAGCGTCGAGTACGTGCAGCGCACCGACGAGATCGAGGTCGGCGATCTCCTCGTGACGAGCGGCGTCGGCCGGCGCTTCCCGAAGGGGATCCCGGTCGGGACCGTGACGCAGGTCGTCCGCCGCGACTTCGGCATTTACCAGCAGGTGTACGTCGCGCCCGCGGTCGATTTCTCGCGGCTGGAGGAGGTGCTCATCGTGACGACGACGCCGCCGGAGGAGACGCCCCCCCAGGCGCAGCGGAGGTGACGCGATGAGAAACTCCGCGTTCCTGGCGATGGGGGCCGCCCTGCTGATCCTTCAGTCGAACCTGTTCCGGCTCATCGGCAAGCTGAACATCCCGGGCTCCACGCCGAGCCTTCTCCTCCCGCTCGTCGTGTTCATGGGGGTGCACGAGTACTCGATCGCGCGGGGCGCCGCGCTCGCGTTCCTGCTCGGGTACCTGCTCGATCTCTTCACCGGCGCGCCGGTCGGGCTGTTCACCTTCATCACCGTCGCGACCTTCGTCGTGTCGCGGGCGGCCGGCGTGCGGCTCGCCGCGCAGACGCTCCTCACGAAGATCGCGCTGGCCTTCGTCTTCGGCCTCGTCGAGGGGGTGCTCATCGTGATCCTCACCGCCATCTTCGGGGGCGACGCGGCGCGCACCCGCGCGCTCGCCCGGCTCGTCGCGCCGCACGCTGTCTCGACGGCGCTGTTCGCGCCGTTCGTCTTCCGGCTGGCCGAGCGCGTGCACCAGGCGACGATCAACGTCCCGCGGCCAGGGGAGAGCCCGCGGTGAGCCTGCTCGTCCAGCGCTCCGACGTGAGCGAGTTCCGCCGGCGCTTCCGGTGGATCGCGCTCGGCATGGTCGTCGGCTTCATGGTGCTCCTCGGGCGCCTGTTCTACCTGCAGGTCCTCGAGGTCGACGAGAACAAGGCCATCGCTCGCGAGAACATCGTCCGGCGCGTGACGCTCGCGACGACGCGCGGGATCATCCGGGACAAGAACGGCAAGGTGCTCGCGGCGAGCCGGCCGTCGTACAACGTCTACGTCGTCCCGCGGCGCCTCGACATGGAGACGATCTGGCCGAAGCTCGTCGAGTACCTCGGCGTCGGGATCGAGGAGCGCGCGAGGCTCGAGGCGCTGATCACCTCGATCCGCGCCGACGAGGGCCCGCGCAAGAACCAGCAGATCCTGCTCAAGGAGGACATCTCGCGCGACGCCGTGGCGACCTTGGCGACGCACGACGCCGAGCTGCCGGGGGTCGACGTGGTGCCTGTCCCGGTGCGCTACTACCCGTACGAGGAGGTCGGCTCGCACGTCCTCGGCTACATGGCCGAGGTGGACGCCGAGCGGCTCGCGTCGCTCCGCAGCGTCGGCTACATCGAGGGCGATCGCATCGGCGTGACCGGGATCGAGCGCGCCTGGGAGAGCTACCTGCGCGGCACGCGCGGCTGGGAGAAGGTGCTCGTCGACGCCAAGGGGCGGCGCAGGGCGGGCGGCGACGGGATCATCGAGGAGCCGCGGCGGGTGGACCCGATCCCCGGCCGCGATCTCCGGCTGACGCTCGACGCCGACATCCAGAAGGCGATCGACAAGGCGATGCGCGGCGAGCTCGCCGGCGGCGTCGCGGTCATCGACGTGCGCACCGGGCGCATCCTCGGGCTGTACTCGAAGCCCGGCTACAACCCGAACGCGCTCTCCGGCGGCTCGGGGAAGCAGGTCATCCGCGACGCGTTCCGGCGGCTCTACTCCGATCCGCTGAAGCCCGCGCTCGACAAGACGCTGTCCGGGGCGTACCCGCCCGGCTCGACGTTCAAGCCGTTCACCGCGCTGGCGGCGCTCGAGAAGGGGCTCATCGATCCCCGCCAGTCCTCGCGGTGCCGGGGCGCGCTGACGTTCGGCAAGCGCACCTTCCGGTGCACGCACGTGCACGGGCCGGTCGCGATGCAGCAGGCGATCGCGGAGTCGTGCAACGTCTACTTCTACCGGCTGGCGGCGGAGTACGGCGTCGGCATGGACGTCATCGCGGAGATGGGCCAGCGCTACGGGCTCGGCGCGCGGACGGGGCTCGGCATCAACGCCGAGGCGGGGGGCAGGATGCCCACCCGGGCGTGGATGACGCTCCGGAACAAGGGCCAGTTCCGCCTCGGTTTCGGCCTGAACGCGGCGATCGGGCAGGGCGCGACGACGGTCACGGTGCTCCAGCTCGCGCTCGCGTACGCGGCGCTCGCGAACGGCGGCACGCTGTACCAGCCGCAGATCGTGCGGGCCGTCGAGACGAGCGCCGGCACGGTCGTCCAGGAGTTCACGCCGCGCGTGCGCCGCCAGATCGACATCCGGCCGGAGAACCTCTCCCTCGTGCACCGGGCGATGGTCGCCGGCGTGAACGAGGAGGGCGGCACGGCGTTCAAGGCGCGCGTCGCGGGCGTGGAGATGGCGGGCAAGACGGGGACCGCGCAGGTCTCGCACCGGCTCACCCGCGGCGTCGAGGCCGAGCGGGTCTGGTACTTCAACCGCGAGCACGCCTGGTTCGCCGGCTACGCGCCGACGCGCTCGCCCGAGGTCGCCGTCGTCGTGCTCGTCGAGCACGGCGGCACGGGCGGCAAGCACGCGGCGCCGGTCGCCTTCGAGGTCGTCCGCGCGTACCAGGAGCTCGCGAAGGAGCGTCGCGGCGGCCCGAACGAGGGGCCGCGAGCGGGCAAGAGCAGCGCGGGCCGCGCGCCCGCCGCGTCGGGGCGCACGCCATGATCCGGGGTGACTCTCTCTCTTCGCGCGATCGCGATCATTTCGACTGGCCGCTGTTCATCGCCGCGGTGTCCATCGCGGTGCTCGGCGTGGTCAACCTCTACAGCGCGACGAGCGTCTACTCCGGCGCGCGCGCGGAGCTCTACATCAGCCAGGTGTACTGGCTGTTCATGGGCGGCATCATCGGCGGCGTGCTGATCGCGCTCGACTACCGGCACCTGGAGCGCCTCGGCTACGTGCTCTACACGTTCGGCGTCTTCTCGCTGGCGCTCGTCTTCGTGCTCGCGCGCGACGTGCGCGGCTCCGCGCGGTGGATCGAGTTCGGCGCGTTCCGGTTCCAGCCCAGCGAGTTCATGAAGGTGTTCCTGGTCATCGCGCTGGCGAAGTTCCTGCACGACGATCCGCGCAACGAGGGCCGCACCCTCCGCGATCTGGCGATCCC
Organism: Sorangium aterium; assembly: GCF_028368935.1. Classification (NCBI taxonomy): domain Bacteria; kingdom Pseudomonadati; phylum Myxococcota; order Polyangiales; family Polyangiaceae; genus Sorangium; species Sorangium atrum. Next base: position 486,441 of record NZ_JAQNDK010000006.1, read on the forward strand.
GGCGGCGCTGACGGCGGTCCCTGCGCTCCTCGTGCTCAAGCAGCCCGATCTGGGGACGGCGCTCATCCTCGTGTTCGTCTTCCTGACGATCGCGGCGGTCACGCGCGTGCGGTGGAGGAGCGCCGCGCTGTTCGTCGTGTCCATCGCGGTGGCGATCCCGATCGTCTGGGAGTACGTGCTGCTCGACTACCAGCGCGCGCGCGTGCTCGTGTTCCTCCACCCCGAGGAAGATCTCCTGCACCGAGGCTGGCACGCCCACCACTCGCGCGTCGCGATCGGCAACGGCGGCCTGTTCGGCAGCGGGTACCTGCGGGGCACCCAGAACCAGTTCCTCTTCCTGCCGGATCAGTTCACGGACTTCCCGTTCCCCGTCTTCGCCGAGGAGTGGGGGTTCATCGGGTGCATGGTCCTCGTGTGCCTCTATGCGTTCCTGGTCGTGTGGGGGATCCGCATCGCGTCGATGGCGAAGGATCGCTTCGGCGCGGTGCTCGGCGTCGGCTGCGCCGCGATCATCTTCTGGCACGCGGTCATCAACCTCGGCATGACGTCGGGCGTGCTGCCGGTCGTCGGTGTCACGCTGCCCCTGTTCTCGTACGGCGGATCGAGCGTGACCACGGTGATGGTGGCGATCGCGCTCCTCATGAGCGTGTCGATGCGCCGCTACTCCGGCGTCGCCTCGCTCGATCGGCTGTGATGGCGCGCCGTACGGACCGCGTCAGATCGCGCTTTCGGCGAGCCGCGCTTCGATGACGAACGCGAAGGCCTTGAGCGCGTCGCGCTCGGTGATCTCGCCGCCAGCGCGCGCTCTGCGGACCACGGCGCGAAAGCCGAGGTAACGGCGCCCGTCCAGGCCGAGCAGCGCCGGCACCGTCGCGGGGTCGCGCGCCGTGCCGCTCGATCCCGCGAGCTCCGCCGCTTTGTCGAAGATCGCCGCGACGAGCGCGTCGCAGCGCTCGATCGCCACGGCATACCCCTCCGCGGCGATCGCCGCCTCGATCTCCGCGATCGCCTCCCGCTCGGCGGTCGGCCAGAGCGCGACGAACGAGAGGCCCGGCTGGGCGAGGTGCTTCGTCGCCGCGGACGGGCCGTCCGCGCGCGCGGTCGCCGGGGCGTCCGCCGGCGCGGCCAGCCTCCGGGCCGCGAGCTGCAGCGACGACGGGAGCCCGCGGCTCACCGGATCCCTGACGCCGGCGCTGCGCGGCGCGAGCTCGACGCGAGGCGATGCCGTCGCGCCGGGCGCGGCCGCGCCCTCGCTCGGATCGCCGATCGTCGAGTCCGGCGGCATCGTCGACCACGGCTTGCTGGGCGGCGCGAGCCTCGAGATCACCGCGTCGAGCGGCGCCGACGGCGGCGGCGACGCGTCGCGCAGGGCGGTGGCGAGCCCGCCCTCGATCGCGTCGAACCCGCCCAGCCCGCTCCCCATCGCGTCAGGCAGGCGGCTCTCGAACGCGCGAAGGACCGCGGCGCTGATCTCCTCGAGCCCCTCGTAGAGGCCGAGCCCCGTCTTCGCCGACGTGGCCAGCGAGGAGACGCGGGACGGGTTCAACATCGCGTCGAGCTCCGAAAGCGGCAGCAAATCAGGCAAATCGCGCTTGTTGTGCTGGAAAATGTGCGGGAGGTGATCGAGCGCCCGCCCCTGCTCGGCGAGGTTCTCGCGCAGGTTCTCCATGCTCTCCAGGTTGGCGTCGGCGCGCACGGCCTGCGAATCGCTGACGAACACGATGCCGTCCGCGCCCGTGAGCACCAGCTTTCGGGTCGCGTTGAAGTAGACCTGCCCTGGCACCGTGAAGAGCTGGAGCCTCACGTTCATCCCGCGCAGCTGCGGGAGCCGGACCGGCAAGAAGTCGAAGTAGAGCGTTCGATCGACCGGCGTCGCGAGGGAGACGAGCTTGCCGCGGTACTCGGGCTTCGCCGTGGCGTGCAAGTACTCCAGCGTGGTCGTCTTCCCGCCCAGGCCGGGCCCGTAATAGACGATCTTGAAGACGAGCTCGCGCGACAGTGGGTTCACCGACGCCATGGGCGCCGGCGACGATACACGAAAAGGCGGACGAGGGCGCCGCGGCGTGCGCGGGCGCATGAAAGCCCGCCGCGCGCCCCGCGTGCCCGCCAGGGCGGATCGCCCGCGGAGCGGCCCGCGCGGCGCTCCGTCAGCGGAGCCCGACGAGCGGCTCGAACTTGTCCTTCTGGCCGATCTGGAGCAAGAGCGCGACCTGGCCCCGCTGCGCCTGGAAGTAGTCGAGCCGCAGCCGGTGCGTCCCCTCCGTGAGGCGGGCCTCGCCGTCCACGGTCTTCGCGCTGTGGACGCCGTCGTTCGCGACCACGCGCTTGTCGTCGATGTAGAGGATCGCGCCGTCGTCCGAGGTGAGCCTGAGCTGGAACACGCCTTCCTGGGGCGCCTTGAACTCGCCCTCGAACCGGATCGCGAACCACTCGTTCTGCGCGAGCGCGCCAGGGAAGCCGCCGGAGAAGTCCTGTGACTTCACCTCGAACTTGTCCGTGTACAGCACAGCGAACGGCACGAGCCCGTCGAAGCTCGGGAGCTTCTGGGTGTTCTCGGGGAGCACGTAGGCGAGCCCCCGGAAGGCGCCGCCTTCCCCGTTGCCGAACGCGTTCGGGGCGGTGATGCGCGGCGCGTTGTTCGTGGGCAGGCGCCACTTCTGGGTCCTGCGCCGCTCCGGCTCCGGGTCGGGCTTGGCCGGCTTGCGCGACCGGGAGGCTTTCTTTGCGGGCGGCGGGGGCGGCGGCGAGGCCTCTGCCGGCGTGTTGCCGCTCTGGATGGTGACATGGCAGCCGCTGAGGAGAGACGCGGCAAGCACGCACGAGGCGATGTGCGACGAGGTTCGGACCATGACGTCTCCTGGGAGGGAACGGGCGGATTGTCCCGTCCCCGCGTGAATGCGAGGATGGCGCTTAGACGTTCGAGCCGTGCGCCGCAATCAGCGTCACGTCGCGTCAGGGGCCCCCGGCACGAGCGAGCCTGCCGGCCGAGGGCCGAGCGCCTCGAGCGCGTCCTCGGGAGGCCGCTTGGACTGCCCGTGCAGCGCGGGCCCGGGCGCCTCCTGCCGCGCGTTCCCGTCGAGCGATTCCGCTGCGCGCCAGACCGGCGAGCGCTGGGCGAGCACGAGCGCGGCGAGGCAGGCGAGCACGCTGGCGAGCGCGCCGGCGTTCATCACGCCCTCGTACCGGCCGCGCGCGGGGCCCGCGTAGGCCAGCCCGAGCAGCGCGCCGCTGGCCAGGCCCCCGATGTGCGCGGCGTTGTTGATGCGGACGCCCGTGCTCGATGCGTTCACGACGAAGCCGAAGAGGACGATGTAAAACACGGCCTGGAGCGCGAGGTCCTTCCATCGCGGGTCGCGGCGGCGGAGCAGCCAGCCGAGCAGGAGGCCCATCACGCCGAACACGGCGCCGCTCGCGCCCGCGGTGCACACGACCTCGGGCTGCACGAAGACGTTCCATGCGGCGCTCGCGCCGAAGCCGCACAGGCCCGTGAGCACGTAGGTGATCGCGAACCGCGCCGAGCCGACGGCGGGCTCGGCGGCGCGGGCGAGCATGCCGAGCGTCACCATGTTCATGCCGAAGTGGAGGACGCCCATGTGCACGAAGACCGCAGAGAGCAGCCGGAACGGCTCGAAGGGCGCGCCGGGCACGAGGAGGAGCGCGCCGAAGCGGAGGTAGCTCGACGCGTCCCACGGCGAGAGGAGGCCGAGATCGCGGGAGTGCGCGGCCATCAGCTGGCCGACGAACACGAACGCCGTGAGCCCGCCCAGGATCTTGGTCGCGAGCAGGCTTCGCCCGTCGAGGCGTCCTCTGGTCGGCGCGGCGTGGGCAGGAGGCGCGAGGAGCGGCGCGCCGCAGCGGATGCAGCGGCTGAAGTCCCCACCGTTGAGGGCGCCGCAGCGCGCGCAGTGCAGCGAGCGCCTCCGTTCGCCGGACGGCCCCGCCGTCACAGGGCGGTCCCGAAGCCGGGGTATGGGGGGGACCTGAACGCTGTATCGAGGGTCACCTGGGCTCCTTTCACGTCGGACGCTCCGCGTGGAGGCCGGCACAATGTGGCGGCTCCTGGCCGTAAGGTCCACGGCTTTGGGCCGTTGTCGAGGGGTGAATGCCGTGGCCCTCCCGCGCTCGGTTTCGCCTGCGGTTCCGCCTGCCGGTGCGCGCGCCCTCCTCGCCGGGGGCGCGCGGCGGCCCGACGGCGGCGCGCGGGGGCTCCTCGACCGCGGGGCGCGCCGGCCCGAGAGGGGCGCGAGGCGGACACCGGTGCGCTCCGTTCTGCGTCCGGGTATCGTCGCCGCTGTGACGGCGGTTGCAGCAGCGAGGCCCGATCTCGAGGCGGAGCGCCTGCTGTGTGAGCGCGCCGCGCAGGGCGATCGCCTCGCGCTCGGGCAGCTGCTCCGCAAGTACGGGCCGGCGCTGTACCGCGCGGTGCTTTTGCCCCGCCTCGGCTCCGACGCGGCCGCGCAGGACGCTCTGGCCGAGACGTACGCGCGCGTGATCGAGCGCTTCTACCAGTTCCAGTGGCAGAGCTGCGGCATCTATCCCTGGCTCCGCGTCATCGCGCTGCGGATCGCGCTCGACATGCTCCGCGCGCGCCGCCGCGAGGCGCTCTTCGAGCCCGAGGATCTTCAGCGCGAGATCGACGCCGCGGAGACCGACCTCACCGCGCGTGGAGAGGCCGAGCTCTGCGAGAAGCGCGATCTCGCCGACGCGCGGGCGCGTGTCGAGGACGCGCTCGGGCGCCTCAACCCCCGTTACGCCGAGGCCATCCGGCTACGGGTGCTGGACGAGCGGCCTCGCGACGAGGTGGCCCTCGCGCTCGGCGTCAGCGTGGCGACGTTCGATGTCGTCCTGCACCGCGCCATGACCGCGCTGAAGAAGGCGCTCGCCGCGCCGCGCGCGGAGCGCAAGGAAGGAGCGCGATGAAGCCGCGGCCGCCCTCGGATCCGCGCTCGCCGCCGGCCGGCGACGGCCCCCTGGAGCGCCGCGTCGGCGCGGATCGCGGCCGGCGGCTCGCGCTCGTCGCGCCTGCCGCGGAGCCCTTCGCGCCTGCGTCCGACGACGAGCTGCGCGCGGCGCGCGAGCTCGCGGAGGCGCTCGATCGCGGCGAGGTGCCGCTCGCGGACGCGCTCAGGGCGGCGGCTCGCCCCGCCGGGCTCGACAGGGCGGAGCACGAGGCGCTGCTCGCGCGCGCGCTCGGTGACGAGGGCGCGCCGCCGACCAAGGCCGAGCTGCGCGCCGCCGAGCGCCTGCGGGAGGCGATCGAGCCCCGCGCCGCTTTCGGCGGTCGGCCGGGGCACGGCGGCGGCTCCGGGGGTGAGGGGGCGCTCGGCTCGCCTGACGCGCGCGACGAGCTCGCGGAGCTCGCTGTTGCGCTCCGGGCCGCGTGGCGTCCGGCGGCGCTCCCGGAGCTCCGGGGGCGCGCGCTCATCGACCAGGCCTTCCGCGCCTCGCCCGCGCGCGGCCCCCGGCGCATCGCGCCTGTGACGATGGCGGCGCTCTCGACCCTCGCCGCGGCTGCGGCGGCCGTGGCGCTGATCTTCGGCCACAGCAGCGAGGAGCGCGCCTCCGTCGCGCGCGCGCCCGCGGCCGCTGCTCCGGCCGCGGCGGTCGCCGCGCGGCCCCTGCTGATCGAGGCGCGCTCGACCGCCGCTCTCTTCGATCCGGCCGCGCCCTTTCCTCGGGAGGGCGGTCAGACGGAGCGGATCGACCGCATCGCCGCCGCGCGCGCGTCGGATCTGCGCCAGAACCGCTACGCGGCGTGGGGGGTGCGCTGATGCGGGGCTCGCACCTGGTCGCCCTTTGCCTGGGGCTCCTCGCGGCGGCGCACCTCGGGTGCGCCCCGGGCGACGAGCGGGCGCGCGCTGCAGGGGGCCCGGGCGATCCGGCGTGCGCGTGCGCCCCGGCCCAGGTCGTCGATCCCACGCTCCTCGCCTTCCTCTCGAGGGCGCGCGCAGCGCACCATGCCGCCGACGTCGCGCTCGACGCGGGCGATCGCGCCGCTGCGCTCCGCGCCCTGGAGGGGATCATCGCCGCGCCGAGGCCGCCGGGGGCGCCGCCGGAGGTCGCCGAGGTGACGGCGGATACGTACGCCCGGCTGGCGGAGCTCCGGAGCGAGGCCGGCGAGTTCGACGCCGCGGCGCGCGACATCGACGCGGGCCTCCGGTTGGCGCCGGCGCCTTCTCATTATCAGGGCCACCTCTATGAGGTCGCGGGTGTTGTCGAGGAGCGCCGCGCGAAGGCGCTCGAGGCGAAGGGGGACCGCGAGGCGGCGACGCAGGCCCGCGCGCGGGCGGTCGGGCTGCTGGAGCGGGCGATCTCGATCCAGGACCAGGTGATCACCGAGGCCCTGAAGGGCCCCGGGGAAAAGCCGCGCTGAAGGGCGCGCTCACCGTGGTCTGCAATTGCGACGGGCGCGCGTTCGTCGTTAGACTCGAGCGGGAGGGGGCCGCTGCTCGACCCGATGACGTTGCGTGTTCCAAGGCCGAAGCCCGGGTACGATCTCAAATCGCTCCCGCTGAAACCCGCGGAGGCGTTCCTCCTGTCCCGGATCGATGGCGTCCTGACGGATCGGGATCTGTCCTTGATCACGGGAATGTCGCACGGTGATACCGTCGAGGCGCTGCGCCGCCTGCGGGACCTCGGCGCGATCCTCCTGGACGGGGAGCCCTCCGGACAGCCTCCGCCGCGGGACGCCGCGCGGCGCACGGCCGCGGTGGATCCGGAGAAGACGATGCCGTCCGGGTCCGAGGCCACCCCGCTCGGCCGGGACGCGCTGCAGCACATGGAGTCCCTGCCGCTCTACGATCCCGCCGAACTCGACGAGCCGGTCGAGCTCGCCCCCGACCGGAAGCGGCGCATCCTCGACCTCTACTACCGCCTCGAGGATCTCAGCTATTACGCGCTGCTCGGCGTCGCGGATCAGGCGGACAAGAAGCAGATCAAGAGCGCCTACTACCAGCTCGCGCCGGAGTTCCATCCGGACACCTATTTCCGGAAGCAGCTCGGCTCCTACAAGCCGAAGATCGAGGCCATCTTCACGCGCATCACGCTGGCGCACGACACGCTGACGTCGAAGCAGCGGCGCGCCGAGTACGACGCGTACCTCGAGCAGACCCACAAGAACCGGACGATGGCGGCGCTGATCGAGCAGACGCCCCGCGACATCGCCACGATCACGACCGCCGTCGACGCCACGGTGCGCGCCGCGTTCGCCGATCCGCGCGACATGGGCGCGTCGCCCGGGCGTTATTCCTCCGAGCGCGCGCCCGCAGAGCAGGGCGCGTCCGCTGCGTCCTCCGGCGCCGCCGCGCCGGTTCAGCCGTCGCCGGCGCAGCCGCCCGCAGGAGCCTCGCCCGACAACGGAGGTGCGCCGGCGCGGAGCGCAGCGCCGACCACGCCTGTCGCGCCTGCTCCCACCGCCAAGGACCGGCGTGAGACGTTCGCGCGCAAGCTCACCGGAGGCCTGAGGCGCCATCCGCCGGGGGCGCCCTCTGCCTCGGCGGCCGCTGCGTCCGGCGCGGCTCCAGCGCCGGCCGCTGCGACCGCTGCGCCTCGGGCGGCCGCCGCGCCAGTTGGACCTGGAACGGCTGCCGCGCCGGCCGCTGCGCCTCGGGCGGCCGCCGCGCCGGCTGTGGCGACCGCTGCGCCTGGAACGGCCGTCGCGCCGACTGCAGCGGCAGGCGCCCCTGCGGCGCCGCCGAAGACCCCTTCCGGCGTGCGTTCGCCGGAGTCGATGCGGGCGGTCGAGGCGCTCAAGGCGCGTTACGAGAACGCCCGCAACGATGCGCTCCGGAGCCAGATCGCGCGGTACTCCGAGGTAGCTCGGGCCGCGCTCGAGCGGAGCGAGTTCGCGAGCGCGGCCAACGCCTACCGGATCGCCGCGTCGCTGGCTCCGGAGGACGCCGAGCTCCAGAGGGCGTCGGCCGAGGTGGAGCGCCTCGCGGCGGTGGCGCTGGCAGACGGCTACCTCAAGCAGGCCGAGTACGAGGCACAGAACGGCCGCTGGGTCGATGCGGCGCTGAGCTATGTGAAGGTGTGCAACGGCCGCCCGGACGACGCCGGCGCGCACGAGCGGGTCGCGTATGCGACGCTCCAGGCCGGGGAGAGCACGCGGCGGGCGGTGGAGTTTGCGCGGCGGGCGGTGGAGCTCGTGCCCGCCTCCGTGGAGTACCGGCTCACGCTCGCGCTGTCGTACGCGGCCGCGGGGCTCGCGAAGAGCGCGGCCGGCGAGCTCGAACGCGCCGCCGAGCTCGCAGGGAACGATGGTAGGCTGCGCGGCCTCGTCGCGCAGGCGCGCGAGCAGGCCAAACAGCAGGGGAAGCAAGTCTAGCGCCGGCCCTTACAGAAGGCGCGCCGGCCTCGGGCAGGCCCGGGGCGGCGCCTTCCGCAGAGACGGCGCACGATTGGCCCGCTCGGCTCCGCGAAACGGTCTAGCATCGTGGCCTCAGCGGCCGTTCGGGCCGAAGATCACAAGAGGAGCAGCGGCATCGATGGAGCGTGTCATCGGCATTGACCTTGGCACCACGAACTCGTGCGTTGCCATCGTCGAGGAGGGCGTCCCGACCGTCATCCCGAATCGCGGTGGGTACAAGACGACGCCGTCCATGGTCGCGATCACCGAGGCCGGCAAGCGGCTCTGCGGGCACATCGCGAAGCGGCAGGCGATCACCAACGCCGAGAACACGGTCTACGCCGCGAAGCGGCTGATCGGCCGCAAGTGGTCGTCCCCGCAGGTGAAGAACGCGATCCTGACCGCCTCGTACAAGATCGTCGAGGGGCCGCACGGCGACGTCCGCATCCAGCTGCGCGACAAGACGTACTCGGTCCCCGAGATCAGCGCGATGGTCCTCCAGGAGATGAAGCTGTTCGCCGAGGACTACCTCAACGAGCCGGTCTCGAAGGCGGTGATCACCGTCCCCGCCTACTTCAACGACAACCAGCGGCAGGCGACGAAGGACGCGGGCCAGATCGCGGGGCTCGACGTCATCCGCATCGTCAACGAGCCGACGGCGGCGGCGCTGGCGTACGGGTTCGGCAAGAACGTCGAGAAGACGATCGCCGTCTTCGACCTCGGCGGCGGCACGTTCGACATCTCCGTGCTCGAGATCGGCGCGGGCGGGGTCTTCAAGGTGATCGCCACGGCGGGGGACACGTTCCTCGGCGGCGAGGACTTCGACGCCCGCGTCATCGACTGGCTGGTGCAGGGCTTCAAGGAGCAGCACGACGTCGACCTGCGGCAGGACCGGATGGCGCTCCAGCGGCTCAAGGACGCGGCCGAGAAGGCGAAGTGCGAGCTGTCCAGCGTCCTGGAGACCGAGATCAACCTTCCATTCATCATCTCGAGCGCGCGGAACGAGGCGTTGCACCTCCAGCGGACGCTCTCGCGGGCCACGCTGCAGGAGCTGTGCGAGGACCTCGTCGAGCGGTGCATCGAGATCTGCAGCCAGACGCTCGAGGACGCGCGGCTCGATCGCGACGAGATCGAGGACGTCGTGCTCGTCGGCGGCATGACGCGCATGCCGAGGGTGCAGGAGGCCGTGCGCGACTTCTTCGAGCGCGAGCCGTGCAAGGGGGTGCACCCCGACGAGGTGGTCGCGCTCGGCGCGGCGGTGCAGGGCGCGGCGCTCGTGGACGAGACGAAGCAGATGATCCTGCTCGACGTCACGCCGCACGCGCTCGGCATCATGACGTTCGGGTCGAACTTCGAGGAGCTCATCCCGCAGAACACCACGGTGCCCACGAGCCGGTCGAAGATCTTCACGACGAGCCGCGACAACCAGACCGCCGTGAAGATCCTCGTCATGCAAGGCGAGCACCAGAAGGCGACGGACAACGAGCTGCTCGGCGAGTTCATCCTCACGGGCCTGCGCCGCGCGCCGAAGGGGCAGGTCGAGATCGAGGTTACGTTCGAGATCAACAGCGACGGCATCGTCTCGGTGAGCGCGAAGGATCTGGAGACGGGCCAGCAGCAGTCGATCCAGGTGACCGCGTCGAGCGGCCTCACGAAGGAGGAGGTCGGCGAGATGATGGAGGCGGCGAAGGAGTACCTCGTCGATCGCCGCGCGAGCGACCAGTTCGAGGGCGTCCGGCAGGAGGCCGAGAAGCTCATCGCCGAGATCGAGCGGATGTTCCCGCAGGTCGAGCAGATCGTGGCGTCCAGCGACTTCGGCCGCGACGCCATCGGCAAGGCGCGCGGGATCGTGGATCGCTCGCGTCAGGCCATCGGCCGGCGCGACGCCGCCGCGGTCAAGGAGCAGATGGAGGCGCTCTCGCGCACCCACCGGATGTTCAAGGGCGTCGTAGCCAGGCCACAGGGGTGATGGGTGGCCGCGATGAGGGAAGACGATGCGGTCGGTGCCGCCTGACTCCAAGACCCTGGACTCCTCCTGGGGGCTCGACGAGGTGGACGAGCTCGAGGACACCCAACCGGTCGCCTCGGAGGAGCTCCTCGCGCTCGCCGCGCTCGCCCGCGAGGAGAATGGCTCACCGCGCATGGAAACCCCGCCCGCCGGCACGCCCCTGCTGCCGGACGGCGAGGGCAAGATCACGCTCCCGCCGCCGATCCCGGTCAGCGACTACGTGGCAAAGATGATGACCCGCCGCTCTCACTCGAGCTCCGAGATCACCGCCCAGCGGCAGCGCCCTCCGGAGGCCTTTCCGCCGGAGGGGTACCCGCCCGCCCCGCCGCCGCGCAGGACGATCCCGTGGGAGCCGCCGCCCGGCTCCTCGTTCTCGAGCAAACACGGCGCTTCCGGCCGAGAGGCGGCGAGGCTCGGCCTGGAGTGCGACGAGCCCGGGGTCCCGTCGCGGCCCAGCGGGCGGATGGGGTTCGGATCGCTCGACGCCGAGCGCGACTTCGGGGCGGAGCTCGACGACGATCTCCTGCGCGAGCCGAGCCAGCCGTACCCGCGCAGCTTTGGCGAGATCGACGTCTTCGGTGGCCCGCCGGTCGACGCGCGGGACGTCCACGTCCCCCCGGCCGCGAAGGGGCGCGTCCCTCGTCCGGACGACGGCGGGCCGCTGGGCATCGATTTCCGCCTCGATCTCGGGTTCGAGGAGCCGGGCCCGCCGATGGACGAGCCGCCGATCACGCCGCCGCCCGGCACGCTCCGTTACGGCCTGCTCGTGGAGGATGACGAGTCCGCGTTCCGCGGCGGGACGGGGGCGCTCGCCGGTTCGACCTCGTACAGGGTCTCGGGCGAGGCGCAGGGCGCGGCGCGCGCTCCGCGCCGATCCGAGACCGAGCGCGCGCCTGCGGCCGTCGCGAAGGCCGACAAGGGGGTTCATTCACGCGCGACCGAGCCCCAGCTGAGCGCCCAGGGGCCGCGGGAGCAGATGCAGCACCGGTTCGATCAGGGCGATTTCGGCGGAGCGCTCGTCCTCGCGGAGGGCCTGCTCGAGGAGAACCCGAAGGACTGGATGGCGCGGCAGTACGCGGACAGCTGCGTCGAGACGCTCCGGCAGATGTACCAGTCGCGCCTCGGAGACGGCTCGCGCGTGCTGCGGCTCGCGGTGCCCCCGGATCAGCTCCGCTCGCTGAACCTCGATCACCGCGCGGGCTTCCTGCTCTCGTGCATCGACGGCTACAGCTCGATCGACGAGATCCTCGACGTGTCGGGCATGCAGACGCTCGAGGCCTTGCGGCTCCTGTACGAGCTCGTGCAGGAGGGGATCGTCTGCAGCGTCTAGGCGCCGGCCTCGCCTGACGTCGCGGCGTCGCCTTCGCCTCATCGTTCCGGGCGAGCCGCCGCGTCCCCAGACCCGCCTTTCCGCGACGGCGCAAGCTCGCTAGGTTGCACCGGTGCGCACGGCTCTCCAGGCCGCTGTCGGTCTCCTCCTCGCGCTGCTCGCCGGCCGCATGGGCGCGTCGCTCCTCTCGACGATCCAGCCGATCGAGCCCGACGCTCCGGCGCGGCGGTCCCCGTCCGCTCCCTCCGGCGCCAGCGCCGCGCCAGCGCTGGCAGCTCCGGCGCCCGCGCCTCCACCGGAGGCCGAGCTCGCGGCGCACGCCGATCCTGTCGCGAGCTACACGCTGCGCGCGAGCCTCGATCCGGCGCAGCACACGATGCACGGCGAGGGCACGCTGGTCTGGCGGAACGCGTCGCGCGCGCCGCAGCGCGAGCTGTTCGTCCACCTCTACCTGAACGCCTTCAAGGACGAGCGCACCGTGTTCCTCCGCTCGTCCATCGACGGCTTTCGCGGCAGCGAAATGCTGTATGATTACGGGCATATCCAGGTGACTCGCTTCGCGGTTCGCGAGATGGAGGGCGCGGACGTCTGGCCCCAGGGGAAGCCCACGACGCCCGGCGATCGCGACGACGAGACCGACATCCGGGTGGAGCTGCCGCGGGCCGTCGCTCCGGGCGAGGCGATCACCATCGATCTCGCGTGGGACGCGGACCTCCCGTCGCTCGCGCTCAGGACGGGTCACTACGGGACCTTCCACATGGTGGCGCAGTGGTTCCCGAAGATCGCGCGCCTCGAGCCCGACGGGAGCTGGGCGCACTTCCCTTACCACCGGCTCTCGGAGTTCTACGCCGACTTCGGGGCGTACGACGTGACGGTCGACGTCCCGGAGCGCTTCGCGGTCGGGGCGACCGGCCGGCTCGTGGAGGAGCGGCGGGCCGACGGGCGAGCGATCCGCCGGTTCGTGCAGGAGGACGTGCACGACTTCGCCTTCGCCGCGTGGGACCGCTTCCGCGAGCTGCGCGCCACGACCGATGACGGCGTCGCGATCCGGTGCCTCTTCCCCGAAGGAAGCGAGCGCGAGGCGGCGCTGGAGATCGACCTCGTCCGGTTCGGCCTGGAGCGCTTCGGCGCGGCGTTCGGACGCTACCCGTACCGCACGCTCACGATCGTGCACCCGCCGGAGGGCGCCGAGGAGGCGGGCGGCATGGAGTATCCAACGCTCATCACGACCGGCGGCAGCTGGCTCTGGCCCGTCGTGGGCGTGCGCTACGTCGAGGCGGTCACGGTGCACGAGCTCGCGCACCAGTGGTTCTATGGCCTCGTCGCGACGAACGAGCACCGTTACCCGTTCCTCGACGAGGGCCTCACCACCTATGCGGAAGCGGACGCGCTGCGCGCGCGCTACGGCGACGGCTCGTCGGCGCGGCTGCTCGGGCTCGAGATCGACCTCCGCACGCAGTACCGCGCCGACGCGCTCAGGTCGGGCCACAACGGCGCCGTCGCCCAGCCGGCCGCGGGCTTCGTCGACGGGACGGACTACCTCGGGCTGGTGTACGGGAGGCCCGCGGTGCTCCTCGCGACGCTCGCCGGCGTGTACGGCGAGGATCTCGTGCGGCGGGCCGTCGGCCGCTACGCGCGTGAGAACCGGTTCCAGCACCCCGGCCCCGAGGCGCTGCTCGACGCGGTGCGGCGGGAGGTGGGCGACGAGGCGGCCGAGGCGCTCCGCGCCGGGCTCTTCGAGCGGGCGTGGGTCGACTACGCGGTCGGGGCGTTCAATGCGTGGCCCGCGGACGGCGCGGCGCTCGCGCCAGGCGAGGCCGGGATCGACGCGGCGGGTTACCGCGGCCGCGCCGTCGTGCGGCGCCGCGGCTCGCTCGTGCTCCCCGTCGATGTCGCGCTGCACGGCGCCGACGGGAGCGTGCAGCGGGCGCGGTGGGACGCGCGCGACAGCGTCGCCGCGATCCCTTACGCCGGCGCCTCGCCGCTCGTCGCCGTGGTGATCGACCCCGACCACCGGGTGCTGCTCGACGAGGACCTCGCGAACAACGCGCGCCGATCGCGCCCCGACCTCCTCGCGCCTGGCGTGCTCTCGCGCGCGAGCTTCGCCGTGGGGCTCGCGCTCACGCTCCTCGGGCCATGAGCGCGCCGGCGGAGCGGGGCGCGAGCGATCCGGGCTCGGAGGGGGCCGCGGTGGCCGATCCAGGGCGCGGGCGGCGTGCAGTGGGGCGCCCCGCCGCGCACGAGCGGCCAGCGGCGGTCGCGCTGTACTTCGGCTACAGGGCGCTCGCCTCGGTCCTCGTCGCGGCGCCGCTGTCCGTCTTCGTGGCCCAGGTCGTCGGCGAGTACCCGCGCGGCGACGCGATCCTCTTCGATCCCGGCGGCCTGATGCTCGGCGAGCTCACACGCCTCTCGGCGCATGTCGCCGCTGCCCTCGCCACGCAGCTCGGCCTGGGCACCCTGCTGGCAGCCGCGCTCGGCCTGCTCCCGCTCGCGGTGCTCCTCGCCGCGCTGAGCCAGGAGGGACCGCTCTCCGCGCAGGACCTGGGAGGCCGCGCGGCGCGCGCCCTGGGCCCGCTCGCGCTGCTCTGGGGCGTCGCGCTCGCGGCGCAGGTCGCCGCCGCGGCGCTCGTCCTGCTCCCCGGGACGAAGCTCTGCGCGGAGCTCCCGGTCCTGCCGCGCGGCCGCGACCTCGCGGCGATCGCCGTCGCCGCGGCCGCGCTGGTACCTGTCGCGGCCATCGGCCTGCTCCACGATGTCGCGCGGGTCGCTGTGGTCGGCGAGCAGCGGGGCTTCTACACAGCCGTCTCCAGAGGGCTCGACGCGCTGCGTGCTGCTCCGCTCGCGGCCGCCTGGGCCTGTGCGTCCAGGGGCGTCCTTGCTGCCGTCGCGCTCGCCGGCGGGGCGTGGGTCATGCACCTGGCCGGGGTCAGCACGGGCCTGCGCGTCGCGGCCGCGCTCGCCGTGCAGCTCGCGGCGTTCGCCGTCGCGGCCTACCTGCGCGCCTCGTGGCTCGCGGCCGCCCTCCGGCTGCTCGATCGCTCCGCGCCCTGAAGAATTCCTTGACATTCGGCCACATCCACGTAACGTAGCCCGCCCGTGACCGACGCTTCCGGCGTAAGCGCGGGGCCCGCAGCAAAGCCCAGGTAGCTCAGTTGGTAGAGCAGAGGATTGAAAATCCTCGTGTGGGCGGTTCGATTCCGTCCCTGGGCACTACTGTTTCCTTCCTTGGACCGGCGAGCAAACGCCGCCGTACCGTCTTCACGCTAGCGTGAGCAGCCGTTCTGCACGGCGCAGCCGCTTGTCGTGGGTTCGCGGGTAACTCCGCCTCTCGCCAGCTGGCCTCGTCGGCTCGCTGCGGAAGAGGGCAGGGCGCAGCGGTCTGTTCAGGAGTACTTTCGCGGGTTTGGCCACATCGGGTGACAGTGGAACTTGGTTCCGGTGCGGTAGCGATCCTGATAAGGTGACGGGGGGATCACTCGTTGCAACCTGAACACTCCGGAGGCGCCCCAGGGAACGCGCCTCCTCATGGAGGCTCCCTCATGGCCGATCGTCGTGTCGACTCCTCGCGAAAGAGCTCTCCGGAAACGGCCTCCGCTTCCGACTCGGCGCCGCGGAGCCGGCCGTCCGCGCCAAGTAGCCAGCCCAGCGAGACCGCTCGAAAGAAGAAGATCCTCGTCGTCGACGACTCGCTGACTTCGCTGCTGTCACAGCAGCTGACGCTCGGCGTGGACGACTACGACATTGTCATCGCGCGCAACGGCAAGGAGGCCATCGCGAAGGCGATTGCGGAGCGCCCCGATCTCATCCTGATGGATGTCGTCATGCCGGCGATGGACGGCTTCCAGGCCTGCAGGTGGCTCCGCGCGTTCGATGCGACGAAGACCGTCCCGATCATCATGATGACGACGAGGAGCGATCAGACGAGCATCAAGATCGGCTTCGCGAACGGGTGTACCGACTACCTCATCAAGCCTTTCGACAGCAATACGCTGCTCACGAAGGTCCGCACCCACCTAGGCGAATAAGCGATCTCGCCCCCTCGGCGCGCGCGGGCGTCAGAGGCTGGGCTCCGGGAGCCGAGCCGAGCCTCCGCCCACACAGGCGCCCGGCGCCCGTCACGCGGTCAACCCTCAGTTAAGATTGAAGGCGGCCCAGAACTTGAGCCCGGTCGCCAGATCGGCGCAGCCGCTCAGGTTGTCGACCTGTTCGCGGCACCCATCGACGTCGACCGCGCCGCTGCGGCACGCGAACTCGTCATCCACGCAGGAGAGGGCCTCGTCGAACTGCTCCTCGCAGCCCTGCGAAGCCGCCTCGCGCTCGGCGTCTTCGAGGTTGTCCACGCAGTCCTCTTCGTCGTCCGGGCTGCAGTCTCCGGTGCAATCGCACCTGTCCTCGCACAGACCCGAGATGGAGGGCCCGCAGCCCGGAAGCATGGCGAGCGCGAGGACGACCGTGAACGAGCAAGCGAGCTTCAACATTGTACCTCCGACTGGTCGCGCGTCGCGCGAGCTACGATGTTGTGGCCTGTCTATCGCGTCCGCGGAGGGGGTACAAGCCGCACGTTCGGCGTCCCGGACGCGCGCGGCGGCGCGTCAATCCGGGCGCCTCCTGGCGCCTTTGCAGCCCTCGGCGCGTCACGCCGGGGGCGCGGCGCGCCGACTCGGCTGCTGCCAGGCATCATGAGCCCGACCCGGGCGTCTACGGCTGATCCAGCGCCGAAAACCAGCGGTGTTGGCCACGGGCCCCTGCTCACGCAGGCATTCCCGGAGCCACCCTCCCTCGCTTCGTTCTGCTCGACTCCCGCGCGGTTCCGTTCAGCTCCGTTCAGTTCCTCGCGGCACCATCGGCCTGCGCTGGCCAGAGCCGGCGGAAGCCGACGCCGAGGAGCGCGCCGTCGTCGCGCTGCACCAGGCCGCCGAAGCGGCACTTCTCCACCAGCGTACCTTCGGCGAGGTCTCCGCCGTCCTGAAACCGGATGCGCTGGCCCTCGCTCAGGGCCGCAAAGACGCGCGCGTCGGCCGCGACGGCAAGGAGCGAGTCCGGCGCCCCGGCGCGCAACGGCGCGAGGTTGGCAGGGCGCGCTCGGTGAACAACGCCCCGACCGGCCACGGCCTGAGCACGGGCCGAGCTTCGAGCTTCGTCCTGGGTGGAGGATGTGGTTGTTGTGGTGTCAATCCACACATCGACGGTGGTGCCACGCCTGTACAGGACCACCCCGGGGAGCGCCTCGCCCGCGGCGGTGGTCAGCTGGACCAGCTCGCCCACGCCGGGCTCGGTCGACGCGCGCCCGCCCAGGCGCTCACGCACCGCGTCCACCGTGGGCGTGGTCGACGCAGGCGCCGTGGCGCGATCGGCGCGGCCCAGGTGGAGCAGGGGGAGCGAAAACTTGCGCGTCATCGGCCCCGACCATTCTACGCGAACCGACGCGCCCTCGCTCGGATGCAGCCCTGGGATCCGCGCCTGAAGCCGCCTGCGTGTTTCCAGGCAGGCCGGCGCTCGCGGCCCCCCTCGGTTACCGTCGGTTACCCTCGGTTACATGCCGATGGCGCCGCGGTACATCCACCCCGTCTTGCCGCGGTGCTCGACCTTGTACCAGTCGTTCTGCCGGCCAACGAGCTTGACCCGAGTGCCACGCACCAGGCGCATCACCACATCTCCCTCCTTGGGCGCACCGCGGACGAGCGCAGTATCCCAGCTCACCGTGGCCAGGCCGCTGGCGGCGGTCTCGCTCGTGGTCGTGCCGGCGGCCTGCTCCTGTTCGCCGCTGCCGGCCTCTGCCTTCGCGGTGTCGGCCTGCGCGCCGGGGGGATAGAAGGTGGCAGTGTAAACCAGGGAGTATCGGCGGTACTTGTGCGGGACTTCCTCGAGGGACACGTTCGAGAACTCGCGCGCCGCGCACTGGAGAATGCCGCTGGCCGTCGAGGCGGGCAGGCTCGTCTTCTTCCCCTTGACGACCTGGACCTCCTTCTTCTCGAAGTTGAGCTCGAAGCCGATCGGGAGCTTGCCGTCCACGCCGAGCGCCGCCGGACACTGGGCGAGCTCCTTCAGCCGGGGGAGCGCGATCGGATCGAACTGGAGCTCTCCGCAGTCCTCGACCTTCTTGTTCTTCTTGTCGGAGCAGCGCGTGATCCTGCCGGGGCCGACCACGACCTGCTGCTGGTTCTTCGCGGCGGCCTCCGGAGGCTTGGCCTCGGGCTCCGCGGTCCCGGGCGCGGCCGCCGCGGGGGGAGGGGACGCGGGCGTCGCCGTGGCCTCGGCCGTCGCCTTGACGTCGGAGGGCACGCTCGGGCCGATGCGGACGCCGGCGAGCTTGGGCCACGCGACGCCGACGACAAACCCCACCAGCGCGATCACCCCCACCCGTGACCAGACCGGCTGCTCATCGCCGGGACGGGGGATGTCGACCGTCAGCGGGCGCTGCCTCTTCGCCATGTCCGCCTTCGCCATGTCCAGCACGTCGCCTAGCACAGGTGAGCCATCGGAACGAAATAGTCCGTTCGATCGGGCCGCGGCCGCTCAGTCGCCCGCGATGCCCGCCGCCTCGAGGAGCGGCCGCACCCGGGACTGCGCGATGGCGTAGACCGCGCGCACGCCGTCGCGCCGGGCGTAGACGACGTTCGTGCCGCGGAAGGCGTCGCCCGCGCCGATCGCGATCGTGAACGACCCCGCGGGCGCCCGCGGCGGGACCGCGTCGCTGTCCTCCGCCGGGGCGGCCTGCGGCCTGGAAAGCTCGACGGAGATCCGGAGGCGGGGCGGGCTGAGGCCATGATGCCGCTCCGGCTCGCCCAGCGCGACGGCGCCCTCGGCCCGAAGATCGGCGAGCGCGTCCCGGACGCCCGCGGCCAGCGCGGTGGCGCGCGCCCGATCGGCCGCTCCCGCGATCGTGAAGCCCTCCGCCGAGCGCTCGAGCACGACCGGCTTCGCGCCCCGAGGGGCCAGCGTCACCCGCGCGATCTCGTGAGGCGGGACGAGGAAGACGTCGCGGCGGAGCAACAGGCGACCGGCCGCGGCCTCCAGCGACGACGGCGCGACGAACACCGCAGCGCCGTCCCCGGCGCGCGCGAAGGAGCCCGCGCCGGCGCGCGCGCCGAGCTCCACCCGGGCCGCGCGCGTCGCCGCGCCGGTGCTTCCAGCGCCGGACTCCGTCGCGGGGTCGAGCTCGGCCTCGACCGTGAGCCGGGGCGCGCCGAGCCCGTAGCTCTGGTCAGCGTACGCGGTCATCCAGCGCTCGGCCTGGAGGCCGGCGAGCAGCTCGGCGAGCTCGTCCGCCAGCCCGCCGTCGGCCTCGAGGCCGTCGCCGCTCGGCTCGATGAGCCGCCAGGCGCCCTCGTCCGTCCGGCGGAGCCGCTGGACCAGTCCGGGGCGCTCGATCCGCAGCGCGCTGACCTGATCGGGGGTGAAATCGAACACCTTCATGGAGCGCAGCGACACCTCGGAAGGGAGGAGCGCGCCGGCGGCCAGGGCAGGGATCTCGGCGATCGCTCCGTCCTCGAGCCGCCGGACGTGCACCACACCGGCCTGCTCGGCGCCGATCTCGAGCGTCTCGATCCGCTCCTGCGGCTCGCCCTCGCTTGCCGCGCCCGGCGGCGTCGAGACGACGCGGAGGGTGGCCCGAGGCGAGGCGAGGCCGAGCGCCGCGACATCGCTCGCCCCGGGCAGGAGGTGCGTGGCGCGGACGTCGAGGATCGCCTGGACGAGGGCGCGGCCCGTCTCCGTCGGGACAGGACGGTCCTGCGGGGCCCGCAGGTGCCACTCGCTGCCCGCGCGCGCGAGCTCCAGCGAACGCTCGCCGGCGGCGAGCTTCACCTCGGCGACCTCGTCGAGCGGCGCGGCGACGAGCGCGAGATCGACGAAGCGCGGCGCTTCCTCGGTGAGCGGATCGAGAACGCTCTCGGGCACGCAGGCGGCCGCGCGCGTGGGCTCGCGCCGCACCGCGACGACGTGGTCGGGCCGGCCCGGGCAGGCGCCGCCCACGTCGATCACGCCGCGCTTCGCCGCGGGATCGCTCGGCTCCAGCGTCAGCGTGACCCGGGGGCCGCCGGACACCGCGGCCTGCCTCGCTTCCTCCTCGGAGAGGAACGCGTCGGCCTGCATGCGGCCGAGCGCCGAGAGCACGAGGTCGAGCGCCGGCGCGCTGACCCGGACGCCGCTGCCCTCGGGCGAGCCCTCCGCGAAGCGGAAGCCGGCCCCGCGGCCGCCGCCCCAGGGGGCGCGCGAGAACCGCCGCGATCCGCCGTCGCCGTCGAGCGTGAGGCCCGAGAGCTCCGCGGCGACGTAGGGGACGAAGCTCCGCGACCGGAAGCGATCCGGCGGTACATCGAGGGCCGAGGCGAGCTGCTTCGTGATGACGAAGACACCTCGGCCCGCGACCTCGGCGTAGACCGCGCCGGGCGGCGTCGGGGCGCCGCCGCCGAGCAGCAGGCGCTCGCGGCGCGGGCCCATCGCGAGCGCGATCGAGAGCCTGGGCGAGGCCAGGCCGAGGGCGGCCGGGTCGCTCGCCTCCGCGGAGACGCGCCGCTCCGCGGTCGCGAACTCCAGCGTGCCGAGGAGCTGGTCGACCGTGGGCTCGTCGGCCGGGTAGCGATGCCCGTCGATCTCGACGTTCCAGGGGCGCTGGCCGGCGTCGTCGACCTCGCCGCGGGTGAGCCGCGCGGTCTGCGGCGCGCCGGGCGAGGCCATCGTCACGGTGAGCTCGGTGATCTCGTCGGGCCGCCACGCCTCGAGCAGGTGCTTCTTGCGGCGCTCGGCCTCGTCGGTGGACACCGAGCCCCGGTCGAGGACGAGCAGCGCGACGGCCGCCGCGGCGGCGAGCACGACCAGGAGCAACGTCGTCGCGTGCCGGCGCAGGGGCCGCATCACGGCGATCCTTCGCGCTCGGCCTCGGCCGCCGCGCCGCGTCCGGCCGGCGCGCCGGGGCCCCCCTTGTCGCCGGGGCGGCGCTCGGAGCCGCGCCGGGCCAGGTACACGGCGAGGCCGAGGAGGGCCGCGGCGAGCGGCATGTACACGATGACGTAGCGGAAGATCCCGGCGAGCGAGTCCTCGCTGATCCGGAGGCCCGCCGTGGACGCCGGCTTGTCCGGGATGTCGAGCATGGGCGGGCTCGCGGCGAGCCAGGACAGCGCGCTCTCGACGAACACGGCTGTCCCGCGGAGCTCGGGGCTCTGCCAGTTCGCGCCGTAGAGCACGCCGGGTGAGCCGACCACCACGACGCGCGGCCCGTGCGCGGCGCTGGACCCCGCGGGCTTCGGCAGCTCCGAGGCGCAGGCGACCGTGAGCGGCCCCGGGTGATCGCCGTCGCGCGGCTTCGGCTCGGACGGGTCCCGGGCCCAGCCGAAGAAATCGACCATGCCGAAGGCCTGGTCGCTCGTCACGAGCAGGGGCGCCGGGGCCACCGGCCCGCTCGCCGTGGGCGCGAGCGAGCTCGCCACCGTGAGCACCGGGCCGAGCCCCTGATCGGCCGCCTTGATGAGCCCTTCGGTGATCGGATGCGGCCTGACGATCGGCGCGAAGGTCTCGCCGAAGCCCTGCGTCGACCGGAGCTTCGGGTCGAGCTCGAACACGAAGTCCGACCGGAGCTCGACCCCCGCCACGGCGAGCAGGCCCGAGAGCCCGAGGTCGACGTACCGCTGATCGCTCTCGTCCGGCACGGGGCCGAGCGCGATCAGCGCGCTGCCGCCCTTCTCGATGAACGCGCGGTAGCGGGCCACGTCGCTGGCCGGCACCGGCTGGCTCGGCCCGGCGAGGACGAGCACCCGGCACCGGTCGAGATCGACCTCCGGCGCGGGCTCCGACGGCGCGGCGCCGGCCTCCTCCTCGTCGTCGTGGCCGTCCGCGCCGCGGCCGCCGCCGAGCTCCACGACCTCGTAGTTGTTCTTGTTGAGCCTGTCCTTGAGCGCCGCGAGCCCGCCGGCGCCGCCGGCCTCGATCGACCTCTCGCCGTGCCCGGCCGCGAAGCAGACCAGCGGCCGCTCGCTGCGCAGGACGCTCCGGATCGCGCCGGTCAGCGCCTGCTCGAGCCGCGGGCGCGACCGCAGGTCGTCCTCGTCCTCGACCTCGACCAGGTCGCTCGCGGTCAGGAAATGGGGCCGATCGCCGCGCGCGACGATGATCGCCGCGTCCGTGACGATGCGCCCGTCGTCCGTCTTGCCCGCGACGACGCCGTAGCGCTGCTGCACCGCCAGGAACTCCGCCGGGCGCCGGTCGGGATCGGTCACCTCGACCTCGATCCGCGGGTTCTCGGCCCGGTACGCGTCGAGCAGGTGCCGCACCGAGAGCGTCAGGGGATCGCCCTCCGAGAGCAGGACGTAGACGCGGATCGGCTCCTCGATCGAGCGCAGCGTCGAGACGGTCGCGTCGCTCAGCGTGTACAGCCCGCCCTGCGTCCAGTCCCAGCGCCTGTAGTGGCGGGCGACGAGCAAGTTGACGAGCACCGCGAGCACCATCGCTGCGATGATCCCGACGCTCGCCGAGAGCTTCTCGCCGAGCGAGGTGCCCGGCGGCGGAGCCCCGGCCTGCGCGCGCCGCTCTCCGGACATCAGCCCCACCTCCACGCGTCCACCGCGCGCACGGTCACGAAGAGCGGCAGCGCGACCACCGTCCCGTCGAACACGAGGCGGCGCAGATCGACGATCCCGCGGGAGAAGTCGTTCATCTGCGTCCACACCGAGACGTAGGCGCAGAGGTCGTGCGCCGGGCCGTCCGGGAAGATGAACTCGCCGATGCCGAGGATGAACATGCCCATCACCGCCATCGTGCTGAGCACCGCGGCCATGAGCTGGCTCTTCGTGAGCGCGCTGGTCATCGTCCCGATCGCGAGGTAGCCGGCGCCGATCGCGAAGACGGCGAGGTAGCTCGACCCCACGACCCGCCAGTCGAGCTCGCCGGTCCTGCCGATGAGGACGACGTAGAGCAGCGTCGGCGCCCACATCGCGACGTACGTCACGAGCGCCGCCGCGTACTTCGCCAGCACCACGCCGGCGGAGCCGACCGGCGCCGTCAGCAGCGCCTCGATGGTGCCGCTCCTGCGCTCCTCCGCGAAGAGGCGCATCGTGAGCAGGGGGCAGACGAAGAGCAGCGGCAGGTAGATCAGGATCGTCTGCCCGAAGAAGACCTGCACCGGGCCCGTGTCGGCGGAGAGCTCCACCTCGCCGGCGAACTGCGTCGCGATCAGGAAGAAGTGCACGCCCTGCACCAGCAGGAACGTGGTGATCAGCACCCACGCGAGCGGCGTCACGAAGAGCGAGAAGAGCTCTCGCTTGAAGATCGGCCAGAAGCCCCTCACCGCCGCTCCTTCACCGCGCCGCCCTCGCCGCGTCGAGCCGCGCTGCCCTTCTTCTTCCGGTTCCCGGCCGCCGGCCGAGGCGCCTCGCCGCCCTCCGCCCCGGGCTCGGCCGGCTCTCCGGCGGCGCCCCGCGCGTCAGCGTCGTCGGCCGCGGTCAGCTCGGAGAAGACCTGCTCCAGCGAAGGGGCGCAGGGGACGAGCTCGCGCACCCCGAAGCCCGCGGCGACCAGCGCGGCGACGAGGCGCTCGGCGGCCTCGCCCGCGTCGGCGCCGGCGTCGAACTCGACCGTGAGCCGCGCCGCCTCGCCGGCGTCCTCCGCCTCGGCCGAGCGGACCTGCGCCGCGCCGCGCGCCACCGCGAGCGCCGCGTCCGCCGCCCCGCGCACGACGACGCGCGCGCCGGACGACCGGCGCATCGCGCGGATCTCGTCGATCGAGCCCTCCGCGACGAGCCTCCCGCGGGCGATCACGAGCGCCCGCGTGCACGTCGCCTCGACCTCGGAGAGGATGTGCGTCGAGAGGAGCACCGTGCGGCCCGGGCCGAGCCGGCGCACCAGCGCGCGCACCTCGCGGATCTGGTTCGGATCGAGGCCCGCCGTCGGCTCGTCCAGGATGAGCAGCGGCGGGTCGCCGACGAGCGCGTCCGCGAGGCCGACCCGCTGGCGGTAGCCCTTCGAGAGGTGGCCGATCAGGACGCTCGCGACGTCCTCGACGCGCGCGTCGCGGAGGGCGCGCGCGACGGCCTCGCCGCGCGCGCGCCGCGGCACGAGCTTCAGCTCGGCGCGGAACGCGAGGTACTCCGAGACGCGCATCTCCGGGTAGAGCGGCGAGGTCTCGGGCATGTACCCGAGCGAGGCCCGCGCGCGCATCGGCTCCTCGGCGATGTCGTGGCCGGCGATCCGCACCCGGCCGGACGTCGCGCCGAGGAACCCCGCGAGGATGCGGAGGGTGGTGCTCTTGCCTGCGCCGTTCGGCCCGAGGAACCCGACGATCTCCCCCTGGCTCACCTGGAACGAGAGGTCGCTCACCGCCTGGTGGGGGCCGTAGGACTTGGAGAGGTGCTCGACCTCGATCATCGTGGCATCGGGCGCAGGGGGTCAGGGCCGCCGGCGCGGTGCGCGCGGGCAGGCCGGTCGATCGCGCGGAACGCTTAGCGCACCGGGCGGGTCAGGGGAAGCGCGCGCCGGGCTCTGGCGTGGTCCGGCGGTAGTCTGGCGACGAGCGGCGCCGGCGAGTAGCCAGAGCCGCGCGTCTCTGGTAACCCTGCGCCGTCGCGCCCGGCGGCCCGGGCGCTCACGCCACGGGCCCCTCTGCAAGGCGACGCACCCGGTACGCCGAGCGCCGCGGCCCCCTCACACCCACCGCTGCACGATGGATCAGACGCTCCTCCGGTCGTATTTCTCGACCATCTACGAGTTCCCCACCCCGGCGGGGACGCTGCGCGTCTCGCTGGACGGCGAGATCGTCCAGGATCAGGCCGGGCTCCCCGAGCTCCTGACCCGCAAGTTCGCGGTGCTCACCGCGTACAACCCGCGCTCGATGCTCATCCCTCGCCGGGTCAACGATCAGCGCCACCACGTCCTCCGCGATCTCCTGATCCTCGGCTGTTACCGGGTGGAGCCGTGCGTCGGCTCCGAGGCGGAGCCGGAGGGCATCTGGCGCGAGCCGGCGTGGCTCGTCCACGGCATGGACCGGGACGAGGCGATCGCCTTCGGCCGCGTCTTCCGGCAGAACACGATCGTGTTCGCGCAAGGCGGCCGGCCGGAGCTCATCATCACCGATCCGACAGCGGACGACATCGGCCGAACTTTCCAGGGGAACTGGCGGGTGCGGTCCTGACCCACGCGGCGGCCGCGGACGCCGATCGCCGATTCCATGTTGAAACGTACCCGCAAAATGTGGGTTCATGCCTAGGCGTTTAGGGATGGGCGGACCGGCCTCGCTCACCACATGAGGAGACACAGCAGAATGCGCACCCAGGTCACCCGCGCAGCGCTCGTCGCTGCGCTCGGGCTCGTCGCCGGCGCTGGCGGCTGCGGCCAGAACAAGGTCTCGGAGTGCAACGCGCTCATCGAGGTCATCAACAAGGGCGTTCAGAGCATCGAGAAAGGCACCAAGGCCGGCACCGACCAGGGCGGGTCGAGCGAGCTGAAGACGATGGCCGACGCGATGGACAAGGTGGCGGCCGACGCGGCGCAGGTGAAGCTGACCACGCCGGAGCTGCAGAAGTTCTCGGGCGAGTACCAGGCCATGGCGAAGGACGTCGCCAAGGCGGCGCGCGATCTCGCGACCGCGGCGGACGCCAACGACGCGGAGAAGAGCAACGCCGCCCAGGCGGCGATCGAGAAGGCGATCAAGCAGGAAGATCCCCTCGTCGACAACATCAACAAGTTCTGTCAGGCGCCCTGACGGGGCGCGCCCCCGAGGCGCTCGCCCTGCGATCAGGGGACGAAGCGATAGCCGACGCCGCGCACCGTCAGCAGGTGGCGCGGCGTCGTCGCGTTCTCTTCCAGCTTGTTGCGCAGCTGGAGGATGAAATTGTCGATCGTGCGCGGGGTCCCGTGGTGCGTCGGGCCCCAGACCTTGGCCTGGATCTGCTCCCTCGACAGGACCCGGCCGCCCGCCTCGGCGAGGCAGAGCAGCACGTCGAACTCGGTCGCTGTGAGCTCGATCAGCGCGTCGCCGCGGCGGACCTCGCGCGTCGCCGCGTTGATGACGATGTCGCCGGCGCGCAGCTGCGCCCCGTCGGCGCGCGCGATCGCGTCGCGCCGGAGCACGGCCTTCACGCGCGCGAGCAGCTCGGCGAGGCTGAACGGCTTCGTGATGTAGTCCTCGGCGCCGAGCTCGAGGCCCATCACCTTGTCCATCTCGGCGCCGCGCGCGGACAGCATGATCACCGGCAGGGTGCGCCGCTCGTTCCGGAGCAT
Organism: Sorangium aterium; assembly: GCF_028368935.1. Lineage (NCBI taxonomy): Bacteria > Pseudomonadati > Myxococcota > Polyangiales > Polyangiaceae > Sorangium > Sorangium atrum. Next base: position 512,334 of record NZ_JAQNDK010000006.1, read on the forward strand.
GCGGAGCAGCTCGAAGCCGTTCAGCCGGGGGAGCATGACGTCGATGATGATGAGATCGATCCCGCCGGCGCGGGCGAGCGCGAGCCCGCGCTCGCCGTCCTCGGCCACGAGGACGCGGTAGCCCTCGGCGGTCAGGTTCATCTCGAGACCCATCGCGATGCTGGGGTCGTCCTCCACGAGCAGGACGGTCCGCGCCGGTGTCTGAGGGGTTCGGGTCATGCTGAGGAGGTCCTCTAGCATGTTCATGTCCTGACCGGCGGCGGCCGCGCTACGGCGGCGCGCTCGCGTCGGCGCGGTGATCCGACGCGTCGTTGTGCGCCGCGGCGACCGCGGGCGCCGCGACCTGCGCGCGTCGCTCGGCGGCGCTCGCCTTGGGCGTGCTCCGGAGCGGGAGCACGAGGGTGAACGTGCTGCCCTTCCCGGGCTCGCTGTCGACGAGGATCTTGCCGCCGTGCGCCCGGATGACATGCTTGACGATCGACAGCCCGAGCCCCGAGCCCTCCTGCTGCCGGGCCAGGAGATCGTCGACCCGGTAGAACTTCTCGAAGATCCGCTTGTGCTCCGCGCGGGCGATGCCCTTGCCGTTGTCGCGGACCGTGAGCATCGCCGACCGTTTGAGGACATGGGCAGAGACGCTGATCTTCCTCGGCTGGCCGCCGTACTTGTAGGCGTTCGAGAGGAGGTTCACGATCGCGTCGACGAGCGCGCTGCGATCGCAGAGCACGGGCGGGAGGTTCGCGTCGATGGAGACGTCGAGCTCGACGCTGCGCTTCTCGCGGGTCGGCTCGAAGGCGTGGATCGCCTCGTCGGCGATCTCCCCGAGGTGGTGCTCCGAGAGCTCGTAGACGCGCCGGCCGCTCTCCATCCGCCCCCAGTCGAGCAGCCGATCGATGAGCTGCTGGAGGCGGGCGCTCTCCTTGGTGAGCGCCTCGATGCAGCGATCCTCGCTGATCGTGTCGCCGCGCCGGAGCGTGAGGGTCTCGGTGAACATCCGGATCGACGTGAGCGGGGTGCGCAGCTCGTGCGAGACCTTGGACACGAAATCGGCCTGGAGCTCGGACAGGTTGCGCTCGCGCCGGAGGAAGACCCACACGAGGATGACCCCGGTCGCGAGCGTCCCGCAGAACGTGAGGACGATGATCCCCATGATGAGGTTGTACTGGGCCTCTCCGAGGACGAGCAGGAGGAAGCCGACGCCCGACAGGAGCACGCCGGGGATGATGACCAGGTAGACGAGGAGCTGGATGATCCGCCGGTAGCCGAGCGTGGTGAGGTCGCGCCTCGGGGTCCGCATGCCGGCAGCTTAGTGGGACCCCGCGCCGCCGGCGACCGTCCGCGAGCGCCCGCGCGCGGCTATGCCTCGATCCGCTCCAGCACGAGCGCGGGCGCCTCTGCGGGCGTCGGGCCGAGCCGGAAGGCGGCGCGGACGCGATCGGCCGCGGCCCGCGCGTCGTCCGCCCGGCGCGCGTGGATGCGGGCGAGGGGCGCGCCGCGGTCCACGCGATCGCCGCGCACCGCGGCGAGCTCGATCCCCACGGCGGGGTCCACGCGCTGGTCGGCGCGCGTCCGCCCGGCGCCGAGCGCGACCGCCGACAGGCCGATCTCCAGCGGATCGACGGCGGCGACGTACCCCTCGTCCTGCGCGGCGACCTCGACCACGACGGGGGCGCGGGGCAGCCGGCCGGCGTCGTGCACCACGGCCGGATCGCCCTTCTGCGCCGCGATCATCCGCGCGAAGACCTCGGCCGCCGCGCCGCTCGCGATGGCGGCCTCGAGCTTCGGCCGCGCCTCGGCCGCGCTCGCCGCCGCGCCGCCGGCGATCAGCATCTCCTCACCGAGGGCGAGCGTGCACGCGACGAGGTCGCCCGGCCCGCGGCCGTGCAGCACCTCGATCGCCTCGCGGGTCTCGATGGCGTTGCCGACGGTGCGCCCGAGCGGGGCGCTCATGTCGGTGAGAAGCGCGGAGACGCGCTTGCCGGCCGCGGTCCCGACGCGCACGAGCGCGGTCGCGAGGGCGCGGGCGTCGTCGAGGGTCTTCATGAACGCGCCGCGCCCCACCTTGACGTCGAGCACGAGCGCGTCGATGCCCTCCGCGAGCTTCTTCGAGAGGATGCTGGCGACGATGAGCGGGATCGACTCGACCGTGGCGGTCACGTCGCGCAGCGCGTAGATGCGCTTGTCCGCGGGCGCGATCCGCGCGGTCTGCCCGATCATGCACGCCCCCACCTCGCGGACGATGCGCGCGAACGCGTCGACGTCGAGCGCGACGTCGAACCCCGGGATCGCCTCGAGCTTGTCGAGGGTGCCGCCTGTGTGGCCGAGGCCGCGGCCGGACACCATCGGGACGGGGACGCCGCAGGCGGCGACGAGGGGGGCGAGGCAGATCGAGACCTTGTCGCCGACGCCCCCGGTCGAGTGCTTGTCGACCTTCCGTCCGGGCACGCTGGACAGGTCGAGGACGTCGCCCGAGTGGAGCATCGCGCGCGTGAGGGCGACGGTCTCGGCGTCGTCCATGCCGCGGAAGAAGATCGCCATGAGCAGCGCGGCCATCTGGTAATCGGCCAGCTCGCCGTCGCTGTGGGCGCGGATGATCCGCGCGATCTCGTCCTCGGACAGCCGCCCGCCGTCGCGCTTCTTCGCGACGAGCTCGACAAGGGTCTGCATCGG